>CAMBGJ010000017.1 GCA_945865805.1 Bordetella parapertussis | reverse complement strand
CGCACCAACGATGGCGAACCCGGCACACAGACTTTGTGGAAAGGTTTCCAGGAGCTGATACCCTTGACTGAAATGTATCGAATCATGAAACAACGACCGAGAATTCCAACATCTTCAACACGAAAAAAATGTGGGTAATGATCAGCCCTCCGGGAGAGGGGAGATTTTTGAGTTTCCGTTCTGATGAACGGAAGCCTTTTATTCGACGGGCCCGGTGAAAACCGCGGTCATCGTCACCACCTACAACCGGCCGGCCGCTCTCACGGCAGTGCTTGCGGGGTATTTCAATCAGGCGGATCATGACTTCGAGTTGCTGATCGCCGACGACGGCTCCACCGACGACACGCGCAAGCTGGTGGACGACCACGTCGCGCGCGCGCCGTTTAAATTGCATCATGTGTGGCAGGAAGACAGCGGCTTTCGTGCTGGCGCCGCGCGCAATCGGGCGGCTGCCCGCACCGATGCCGGGTATCTGATTTTTGCCGATGGCGATTGCGTGCCCGCGCGCAACTTCGTGCAGCAACATCGGGCGTTGGCAGAGGCGAGGTATTTTCTGTCGGGCAATCGCGTGTTGCTGTCGCAAGATTTCACGCGGCAAGTGTTGGCCAGTCACGATCCGATTCATCAGTGGCGCGCCGCGCGCTGGCTGCGTGCGTGGGCGGCGCGCGATGTGAACCGCGTGTTGCCGCTGCTCAAATTGCCTGACACGGCGTGGCGCAAACGTTCGCCCAAGCTATGGGAAGGGGTAAAGACCTGCAACCTGTCGCTTGCCCGCGCCGACTTCATGCGCGTGAACGGCTTTGATGAATCGTATTCCGGTTGGGGGTTGGAAGACAGCGATCTGGCGATCCGTTTGATACACGCTGGCGTGCATCACAAAAGCGCGCGTTTCGCGACACCGGTGTTTCACCTGTGGCACCACGAAAACGACCGCAGCCGTCTGGTTGAAAACCAAAAATTGCTCGACGAAATCATCGCCTCGCAACGCATAGCCGCACGCTTGGGCGTGAGCCAATACGTATGACACCGCCGCGCCGCGTGCTGGTGATCGTCACCCGTCGCATCGGTGACGTGCTGCTCGCCACGCCGGTGATCCGTTCGCTCAAACACGCATGGCCGGATGCCGCCATCGACGCCGTGGTGTTCAGCAGCACGGCAGGGGTGCTGGCGGCGAACGCCGATATCCGCCAGATTCACGCCATACCTGAACGACCGGGGCTGCTGCAACACCTTGTTTTTATGGTGAAATTATTTAAGCGCTATGATCTGGCGTTGTCACTGGTGCCGGGTGACCGACCGACCTTTTACGCGTTTTTCGCTGGCCGCAAGAAAGTGGGCCTTCTGCTCGATACGCCCAAGGAAAGCTGGAAGCGACGGTTTCTCGATCACTGGGTGGCTTACGATCTGGCCGCGAAACACACGGTGCTGACGTACCTTTCACTGCTCGCGCCACTAGGGGTTACGCCACGGGCGGAAGTGAGCGCAAGCTGGCGCGAAGCCGATCAACAACGCGCGACGACATGGCTTGCGCCGCTGAACCACGAACGTTTCGTGGTGCTGCATCTGTATCCGAAATTCAACTACAAGATGTGGAGCGATGCTGGCTGGATTGCACTCGCGCAGTGGATCAGCGCGCGCAAATTACGCATTGTCCTCACCGGCGGCAATGACGCAGCCGAGCTGGCCTATATCCAACGCCTCGCAAATCGCATGAGCGCGCCGCTGAATCTCGCGGGTCAATTGTCGTTGGGCGAAACCGCCTGTGTGCTTGCGCGCGCTGCCGCCTACGTCGGCCCCGACACGGCGGTCACGCACATGGCCGCCGCGCTGGATGTGCCCACCGTAACGTTTTTCGGCCCCACTGACCCGGTGAAATGGGGGCCGTGGCCCAAGGGTCATCCGCCGGATCAAACGCCGTGGCAACGATTCGGCGACCAGACGAGCGGGCGCGTGCACCTGCTACAAGGCCGCGCACCCTGCGTGCCCTGTGGTAAAGAAGGTTGCGGGCGCAACATCGCCAGCTTCAGTGATTGCCTGCAGCAGCTACCCGCCGAACGCGTGATACGGGCCTTGAATGCGGCCATAAATAGTCAATGAAAACAAATAGTTACGTTATAACCTGCCCGATCGGTTGCAGCGCACCGCTCGAAACCACGAGCCACCTGCTGCCCGAAGGCCCGCTGCGCCGCTGCACCGCCTGCGGACAACTGCTGAGCGCGGTGGATGAGCGCCGCTATAGTCAGACCATGACGGCGTTCAACGCGCCAGACTTTAACCAGCCGCCCATGCGCGAGATGACGCGGCGCCGTGCCGTTGCGCGGCGGCGTCTGCAAACCCTTACGCGCTTATTGGGCAAAACGCCCGCGCAGACTCGCGTGGTCGATATCGGCTGTTCGCGTGGGCAGTTCGTCGGTTTCGCGGGTGAAGCGGGCTACACCCCCGAAGGCGTCGAACCGGCACCGGACATCGCCGCCGCCGCGCGCGCACTGGGGCTTAACGTGCGCACCGGTTTGCTCGAGGAACAACAGTTTCCCGATGCCACCTTCGACGCCGCGTCGTTGTTTGTAGTGGTGGAGCACTTGCGCGAACCGTTGCCGTTGCTAAGAGAATGCGCGCGCATCCTCAAGCCGGGCGGCATTCTGCTCGTCAGCACCGGCAACGCCGCCAGTTGGACGGTCACTGCGATGGGCGCGCGCTGGGATTATTTTCATATCGAAAAAGACGGCGGCCACATCAGCTTTTTTAATCCGCGCTCCATCGCCATACTGGCGCAAAACGCCGGGTTTCGCGTCGAGCGCATCGAAACCGCGCGCGTGAAATTCCATGAAAAGGGCGATGTCTCCGGCGCGGCCTACACATTGGGCAAGCTCGCTGCCGAGCTGCTGAATGTTCCCGCCCGCTGGGCTGGGCGCGGGCACGACATGTTGGCCTATTTGCGCCGTGCATAGTCACGAACGTGCTGGTCAAGGTAAAACGGGGATTGTTGTAACTAATTGTTTTTATTGATATTTTTATAAAACACGGAGAAAATTTTCTGCCCTTGCCCAATAGTTTGGGCAACAAAAGCATACTTCGCCGCCGCGTGTTAATTTCCACACTTCCTAAAACTCCTCAGGATTCATCATGGCCGACAACCGCCGCTTCAAACTCATTCCCGTTGAAAATCTCACCGCCGAGCAAAAAGTCGTCTACGACTCGATCCGTTCCGGGCCGCGCGCCAAGGCTGGCGTTTCCAGCGCGACCGTGGCGGGGCCGCTGGGCGGGCCGTTCAATGCCATGTTGCGCAGCCCCGGCATCGGCAATATCGTGCAAACGCTGGGTGGTGAAATCCGCTACAAAAGCTCACTGCCGAATAAGCTCAACGAATTTGCCATCATCGTCACCGCGCGTTACTGGACAGCCAATTACGAGTGGCACGCACATTGCAAGCTGGCGCTTGACGCCGGGCTTGATCCCGCCAAGGCGCAAGATATCGCCGAGAACCGCCGCCCCGCCAACATGGATGCCGACGAAGCCATCGTTTACGATTTCTCGCACGAACTGCATCACAAGAAAAGCGTGTCGGACGAAAACTACAAGCGCGTGCTGGATCGCTTCGGCGAGCGCGGCGTGTTCGACCTGATCGCCGTCAACGGCTATTACTCGTTGATTTCCATGGTGCTCAACGTCGACAGAACACCGCTGCCAGAAGGCGTGCCGCCGGCGTTGAAGTAACCGTTGCGCCGATCGATCCCGGCACACCCAACGTGAGGCCTTGAATGACGATGCGATTTAAACCAGCGGTGTGGTTGCCCATGTTGATAACGGCAGCAGCGTGGAGTGGCATGGCGTACGCGCAATCGTTTCCCACCAAACCCATCCGCTTCATCATCCCCACGGCGGCTGGCGGCGGCTCGGATCAAATCGTGCGCTTTCTCGGCAACCGGTATACCGCCGCGTGGGGCCAGCAAATCGTGCTGGATAACCGGCCGGGTGCGGGCATGGTGATCGGCATCGACATCGCGGCGAAAGCCACGCCCGACGGCCACACGCTGGTGCTGGTGAACCCCTCGCATGCGATCAACGCCACGCTGATGGCAAAGCTGCCGTACGATCCCGTCAATGATTTGATCCCGATCTCGGTGGTGGCCACACAGGCGTTCGGCCTGGTGGTGCCGAATTCCGTGCCGGCGAAAAGCGTCAAGGAATTTATTGCTCACGCCAAGGCCAAGGCTGGCGAACTGTCATACGGCTCGTCGGGGCCGGGTTCGGCCTCGCACCTCGCGGGCGAAATGTTTCTCGGCATGACCGGCACCAAAATGACGCACATCGCCTACAAAGGCACCGGGCCGGTATTGACAGATTTGATCCCCGGCCGCGTGCACATGTATATCAACCCCATGCTGGCGATCATCAACCAGGTGAACGCCGGGCAAATACGCCTGCTGGCGGTAACTTCGCCCAAGCGCGTCGCCTCACTACCCGAGGTGCCAACCGTCTCCGAAGCCGGCGTGCCAGGCTACGAAGCCAGTTCATGGTACATGGTGTTGGCCCCCGCGAAAACGCCCGCGCCGCTGATCCATCAGATTCACCGCGAAACCGTGACCGCACTCAAAGCGAAGGACATGCTCGACATGCTGGCCAAGGGCGGCACCGAACCGCTAGGCAACACGCCAACGGAAGCGATGACGTTTCTAAAAACCGAAATCGACCGCTGGGGCAAGGTGATCAAGCAGGCGAATATCAAGCAGCAGTAGTTTTGCTGCCTGTGTGAGCGGCCGCGTTATTCCAGTTCTAATCCACGGGGAGCGCAGTAACTGAGGCGCAACGCGCCGTATGCGGGGCATCAATTAAAACCTGCGGCGCAATGCGTTTCGCCCTTCGACAAGCTCAGGACAGGCTTATTGGCGCCCGAATGGCGGGTTGCGCGAGCTTTAAATAAGTCAATAAAAACAAATAGTTACGATGAGTTCATCCTTGACCCCATTCGCTCTCTGCTCCGCTGAGGTGGGGCTGTGAATCCACCAGACTACTTTGATCGTGATCCGCGCTTTACGCCCTTTTTATGAAAACTTAAAGATGGATGCAAACTGGATTGAAATCGTGGGTGGCCTCGGTGCCATTTGTACGACGGCTGCCTTTGTTCCGCAAGTGATACAGATGTGGCGTACGCGCTCGGCGAAAGATGTGTCGCTGCCGATGTATCTCATCTTCACGGCTGGCTTGGTATGCTGGCTGATTTACGGCATCGCACTTACAGCGTGGCCAATTATCCTCAGTAATATCGTCACGCTTGGGTTAGCCTTTGCGGTGATTGGCATGAAGCTGCGGTTTGGTTAATTGGGCGGTGAACCGAAACACGAAACAAGTCTACAGGATAAGAATGATGGGTTTCAAGACTTGACACTTGGCCCTATTTTTTAAAGAAACGCCGTGCGAGCGTATGCTAAAACACTAGTCGTGACCCCTTGCGTACGCAGGGGCGCGGCACCACTGCACGGTTGGGCAGGCTGCCGCGATTGCGTGTGATGCGGACCGATACTGCAATGCCACTGCCGCTCGGCACCTATCCGCCCCCGCCTTCGTAAGCTTGGTTCTTTTTCTGGCGTATCGCCGGCAGGATCATCACGATCAGGATCAATATGCTCAGCACCATGAAGGTGCCGCTGATCGGCCGCGTGAAAAACACGGTCGGATCACCGCGCGAAATCAGCATCGCGCGCCGCAGGTTTTCTTCCATCAGCGGGCCGAGCACATAACCTAAAATCAGCGGCGCGGGCGGGCAATCCAGTTTCATCAGCACATATCCCAGCACGCCGGCGATGGCGCACAGGTAAAGGTCCACCGAGCTGCTGTTGATGCTGTAGTTGCCGATCGCGCAGAACATGATGATCGAGGGGAACAGCCAGCGGTACGGCACCTTCAGCAACTGCACCCACATGCCCACCAGCGGCAGGTTAAGGATCACCAGCATGAAATTACCCAGCCACATGCTGGCGATCAATCCCCAGAACAGATCGGGCTTGCTGGTCATTACCTGCGGTCCCGGCGCGATACCCTGAATGGTCAGCGCGCCCAGCATCAGCGCCATTACCGCGCTGCCCGGTATGCCCAGGGTCAGTGTCGGTATAAACGCGCACTGTGCCGCAGCGTTGTTGGCCGTCTCGGGTGCCGCGACGCCCTCGATAGCGCCTTTGCCAAAGCGCGAAGGATCTTTCGCAATTTTCTTTTCAACCATGTACGAGGAGAACGCGGCAATGGCCGGCCCCGTGCCCGGCAGCGCGCCGAAAAAGGCGCCTACCGTGGTGCCTCGCAAGGTAGGCCAGAAAGCGTCCTTCATATCTTTCAGCGTCGGCATGATGTTCTTGATTTTGTCCGTGAACACTTCGCCCTGGTCTTTGGTCTCGAGGTTTTTCACGATCTCGGACACAGCAAAAAGCCCTACGGCAACCACGGTGAATCCGATGCCGTCGCTCAGTTCAGCGACACCGAATGTATAGCGCGCCATGCCGGAGTTCACGTCCGTGCCGATCATGCCGAACATCAGCCCCAGTACCACCATGGCCAGCGACTTGCCCATGTCGCCGCTCGACAGGCACGACGCGGCAATCAGCGCCATCAACATTAACGCGAAGTATTCCGGCGCGCCGAACTTCAGCGCCACTTCGGCCAGCGGCGGCCCGAATAATGCGATCAGCAGGGTGCCGACACAGCCGGCGAAAAATGAGCTCAGCGCGCAAATTGCCAGAGCCGGTCCGGCGCGCCCGTTTCGTGCCATCTGGTAGCCGTCGATACAGGTGACTACAGAGGCTGTCTCCCCTGGCAGGTTCATCAGGATCGAAGTGGTGGAGCCGCCATATTGGGCACCGTAATAGATGCCGGATAACATAATCAGTGCCGGTATCGGCGGCAGATTGAATGTAATGGGCAGCAGCATCGCAATGGTGACGAGCGGTCCCACGCCCGGCAACACACCAATGGCGGTACCGACAAACACGCCGATAAAACAATACAGCACGTTTTGCAGCGACAGCGCAACTCAAAAACCAAGAATTAGATTGTCAAAGATATCCATGATTTATGACCACCAAAAGAAGCGATACGGCATGCCCAGCCCGTAGATGAAAACACCGTAGGCGAAGCCGATCATGACGATGGTCAGGGCAATCACTTCTCTGAGGCGAAACTCATGTCCGGCGAATGCCGAGATAAGGAACAGCACCACCAGCGAGGGTATGAAGCCTATTTTGTCCATCAGCCAGCCAAAGGCGATAAAGGCCAGCGTCAGCAAAGCCAGAGGCTTCCAGCCCCAGATGCCCTGTACTTTTTCGCCGCTGCGCAATCCCCGCAAGCCGATCCACAGGCCAAACATGATCAGCATACCGGCCAGCACCCGCGGAAAGTAGCCCGGGCCCATGCGTAAGGAAGTGCCATACGGGTAGCTCAGGGCCATATATAACGCAACGGTCCCGATGCAAACCATCAGCAATCCCGCCAGAAAATCCTTGTTGCTGGTTAAAGACGTCTTCATGCGGCTCCTCCTTGGCGTTTTTAGTGTTCTGACGTTGGCCCGGTCTCACCGGCTGATGGTGGGCACCAGGATGCCGTGTTGTGATACCCCGAAGTCCGCATCCATTAAGGCGATGGGTGGGCCACCGTGGCGGCGCCGAGCGTGACACGTCGCAATGCCTTATAAAGGCTTGAAACATCCACCCCGGCAATTTTGGCTGAAGTCTTTATCGGTCTGCCTTCCTGTGCGACCAGGAACAAGGCAAGTTTCATCTCTGCTGAAACCTTTGCGCCCATTGTGAAGTTTCCTCCTTGCCTATTGAATCGGGTGCGCGTTGTCTACGCCACAGGCCATAATGAATCCACGAAAGTGACCGGCACGTTTTTTTCCGTCTGCACAAAATGCTTAAACGCCTCGTCACGCTGCGTGACGCCACGCTTAGCGGCAAATCACAGCAGCACTCCGTGTGGCAACCGTATAGAAACATCTTTTACGCTTTCGTTGCATAGTGATTAAAAATACCTACGATCACGAAGAGCAATTCCATGCGAATGCCGGATATGCGCGTGCCGATTGTGCAGGCGCCGCAGGCGCCGGCGTCAGGCCGAACTGGATCGGCCATGGGTGGGCACGCCGTTTCTGATCCAGGGGTTTGTGATCGAGAACGAGCGTGAGATTCAGCAATTCCAGAGTTGCTGCAAGTACGTGATCGTGGATCGTGCTCAGTCTACGGGCAATCAATTCATCCGCGATCCGGCCGATAAATCCGTCGCACCGCAACGCGCGCGCTCGGCACCGCAGGCGCGAATCTATCGCGACAAAGACAAGGCACCGGGCGACGCCGCGGAAGGCGAAGGTTTGATCGGCAGCATCGGCCGCATCTTCAAATCCGCCTTCTCGGGTGACGGTGCGCCGCCACCAGACGCCGCATCACAATCGTCGCAACCCGTGCGTGCGCGTGAACCGGTGGTAACGATTTATAAGGACAAGGATTCGAAGCGCCCGTCACCGCAAGAGGCCACGGCGGTACGCGAAAAAGGCATGAGCAACGAGGGGCGCAGCTTTCTGGAGCAGGCCACCGACCCCGATGCCTCGGTGCGCATCTACGCGGAAAAAGAACTCAACACCACCATGAGCATGCTCGGCAAACTGAGCCGTCTGTTCAAGGGTAGCGGCGAGGAGCGCAAGGCGGTTGCCGCCAGCAGTCCGGTGGAAGAAGCGCCGGTTTACGTCGATCAAACCACCATCGAGGACGAACTGCCGCTAGCGCAGGAAGCGCACCAGAAAGTCGAGAACGTGGTGCAGTCGGTGATCGATGACCTTCACAAAAACAAGATACTGGAACTCGACAAGGTCAACGAAGCAGTCGGCTGGATGGTGGAATCGGTGGTGCGCAACCCGGACGGCATGATCTGGCTGACGCGGCTGAAAAGTGTGGATGCGTACACCTACGATCACGGGTTGAACACCGCTATTTACCTGATCGCCTTCGGCCGCCACCTGGGCTTGCCCGAGGATCAATTGCAGACTATCGGCACGGTGGGCCTGATGCAGGACGTGGGCAAAATAAAACTGCCGCGCGCGCTGCTGGATAAAACCACGCGGCTGACGCCGGCTGAACTCAAGGTGTTTCAAAGCCACGTCGGCCACAGCCTCACCGTGGTGGGCAGTTCCAGCGATGCCACGGCGCCATTGCTCGATGCCATCAGCCAGCACCACGAACGTTACGACGGCAGCGGCTACCCCAACGGACTTGTCGGCGACAAGATTTCACAACTGGGCGGCATGGCAGGCCTGGTGGATACCTATGCCGCGCTGATCAGCGCGCGCGCCTATGCGCAGCCGATTTCCGTGCAGCAGGCGTTGCACACTCTGTATACTAGCCACGACCAAGCGTTCAAAGGTGAGCTGGTGGAGCAATTTATACAGTGCGTGGGCGTCTTCCCCGTGGGCAGTCTGGTCGAACTGAACACCGGTGAAGTCGCGGTGGTCGTTTCGCAAAACCGTGCGCGCCGCTTAAAGCCGCGCGTGATGCTGGTGCTCGACAAAGAGCGCCAGTCCTATCCCTCGCCGGTGATGCTCGATCTGATCCTGGATCCGCCCTCGCCCACAGGCGAGTCTTATCGCATCGTGCGCGGCTTGCAGGCCGGCATCTACGAACACGATCCCGAGAAAACGCTTACCGCGTTGATGGAATCGAAGTAGCGCGCCGCGCCCATGGGGAATGTTATATAACTACTTGTTTTTAAACACTATTTTCCCGAATCCAGATTGAGCGCCGCAGTGATTTCCGTGGCCTTGCCGGCGCAGATTTCAGCGACTGCCTTGATGGCGACACGCGCCTCGTCCAGTCCCGCGCTGGATTTCAAATGGGCTGTAATGGCGGCGCTGCGTTGGGTTGCCAGATTCGTCAACGCATCCTTCGCCAACGGTTGCAACTCAATCACCTGATTGAACAACGCTTCATAGAATGGCCGGTCCGGGCTGCCGCGTCCGACCAGTGCCAGGGCAGGGTTGACGCGGTTCACCGGTTTGCCAGTTGTTTTTTCGTGGCCCGACTGAAATTTGCCGATGCCGTCTTTGCCCGCGCGTTCTTCCATCATGGCTTCGATCGCGCGCTGGGTTTTGGCGTTGTCGAAGTTCACCAGCGCGGGATCGTCTTCGCCCGCGAGCTTGATGCCCTGCCGTTCGGCCATCATGGCGTGCGTCAAAACGGCCTTCAACCAGTAAACGCAGCTTTGGCCGCTGCTTTAATACGGCGGCCACGCGAGCGAGTTTTTCGCGCTCCGGCGGTGCGAGCAGCGCGCGGCCCGCTTCGAAGCCGATGGCATCCACCTTGTCCGCGCCGCTGCCAAACAGCGATGCGAGCGCGCGAAACGGCGCGGTGACGATATTGGTCAGCACCGTGCGGATCGCCTGCCATACGATCGGGCCGTAGGAAAACTCCGGGCTATCCACATTGCCGCGCACCGGCACGGACAGATCGATTTTGCCGTCGGAATCCGTCAACAGCGCAATCGCCAAATCCAGCGGCAGATTAACCGCTGTCGGACTATCCACGCGCTCGCCCAGTGTGAACTGCTCGAGCAGCACCTTGTTCTCGCCTTGCAAGTGACTGTTGTTCAACTTGTATTGCAGATCAAGCGACAACTTGCCGGTGGCGATACGGCGCCCGGCGAAGGTCGCGCTGTAGGGCGTCAACGGCGACATGGCGACATTGCGAAAACTCACTGCGATGTCGGTGAACGCTTTGGGCTCGAACGGATTCAACGTGCCGCCGATTTGCGCCTGACCGAATTCATCCACGCGGCCTTCAAGCTTCAAGCCCGCGCGCGTACCCGGTTGTGTCGATAGCCCCGTCACCGTACCGGTAAATTCACGTATCAGCGCGCCGAACGGCAGCACCAGGCTTTGATCGGCGAAATCCAGTTCGCCGTTGCTAAGATGTACGCGTTCCACGTTGACCTTGAACGGCGCTTCGATGTCAACGGTCGCCGCAGCCGATACCGGGGGCGACGTGGCGGGCGCAGCAGCGGGTTTGCGCAGGACGCCCGCGAAGTTGGTGCTCTTATCCTTGGCGATGGCTATTTTGCCGCTGGGGGCGGTCAGCCGCACGTCTTCAATGCGCGCCGTGCGTCCCGCGCTGTCGACCTGTATGCCTTCGGCGAGCAAACCTTTGAGCGCCACCAGCCGTTCGTCGCTGCCTTCCGGATCGACGCGGAAATCATCCAGCCCCGCGTTGCCGGCGTAACGCAGCGCGGGCGATTTGCCGCCGCCTTCGCCTTTACCGTGCCAATCCAGTTGTCCGGCTGCGTAGGCCACGCCGGACACGAGTTTCAATGTGGTGTGTTGCGCGAGCAGTCCGGCCAACGGCAACAGCGCCACGTTACGCGCCTCAACCTTGAACGAAGCGCGCTGCTCGGCTGTTGATGCTGTGCCCTGCGCGCGTAGCGTGGCGCCTGCTGCGGGCACAGGCGTGCTGGCATCCGCCGCCAGCCGTAGATCATCCACACCGACGCTGCCGTTGTAGCGTAGGCCCGCCGCTTTACCGTCGCCGCTCCAATCCAGTTGCCCGGCGGCTTGCGCCGCGCCAGAGACGAGTTTGAAGCCGCTGTGCTTTTCGAGCATCGCCGCCAGCGGTGCCAAGGCGAGGTTGTTCACGTCGAGTTTCACCGACGCGCGCTGCTGTGGAGGCGACGCCGTGCCCTGCGCGCGCAGCGTACCGCCCTGCTTGATCTGCAATGCCGCATCGAAGGGGATGACGCTCTTTGCCGCCATGCTGACATTTTTGACGGCCACCCGGACATTGAGCAGATCAAGCGCCAGTGGCGTCGCCGCGCCCTGATCCTGAAACGATAGCGCGCCCTCGGTTAATTCGACGGCACTGATTTCAGCGGTGATCCCCAAAGGCTCGGATGGCTTCGCGGGCTTGCGTGCAAACGCGGTTTGCAGATGGATGACGCCGCCTGCGTCGCGTACCACGGCGGCGGCTGGTTTACTCAGCTTGAGCGCGTTTGCGGAGAACTTTTTTTGCGCGAGATCGAATTGCCCGTCCGAAAGGCTGATCCCAGCCAGCGAAATCAGCGGGTCTTTCACGCCCGCGCCGGTCACGCGCAGGGTTTCCAATTCCACCGCAAGGCCGTCGATATTCGCCGTGGTTTGCGCGCCAACCGCAGCCTGCACGCTGGCGCGTAAACCGGCCCGCGCAATATCGATCGTCACCGGGCGCACAAAACCCTGATCTACCACACGCAAACGTGCATCACGAATCTCGACAGCGCTGATGCCAATTTGCCAGGGCGCACCGGCGTCAGGCTTTACGAGCGTTGCCTCGGCGGCTTTTTCCGTCGGCGGAGTTGCCGGGCCGGGCGCCACCAGTTGCTGCCAGTTGGTGTTGCCGTCGGCATCGAGCAGGGTGGTATGTGCGGCAATCTGGCTGAGTGAGAGCCCGGCGAATTGCAGCTTGCGTTCCGTCAGATTGAAGGTGCCGCCCGTCAACGCCAGATCGCCTACCGTCAGCGCAGGTTCGGCGGCACCCGTTTGCCGCAGAGAAACGCCACTCAGGCCGAACGACAGGGTGCTGGCAGAGGCTTCAAGCTTGTTCTGCGCATAAGCGGCGTTGTAGTTCAGTGACAGGGCTGCTTCGCCGCTGGGCGCTTCGATGCGCAGCTTGTCCTGCACGAACTGCCACACGGTCGCGAGCTTTACCGCCTTTAATTCGATCTGGCCGCTGGACGCAATAGGTGCCAGCGACAGCGTGCCGCGCCAGCCAACCGTGCCGCCCGCCGGCAAACGCGCGGCCAGCGTGTATTCGCCGCGTTGATCCGGCAACGTCGATAGATCACGCAACTCGAATGTCACCGGCTCTAGCGTCGCAGTGACGGGCTGTGGGTGCGCCTTGTCGGTGAACGCGACGCGCCCTTGCTTGAGGGTGAATTTTTCCAGCAACAAGCGTGGCAACGTGGACGGTTTATCGTCCTTGGGCGAGGCCTCTTTCGGCGCCAGCCGCGCCAGATTCAGTGCCCCCTTGACATCCGCTTCGAGATTGACACGCGGCTGTTCGAGCGTGATGTCCGCAAACGTCCAGGCGCGATGAAACAGACTGCTCGCTTCGAAATCGATGAACAAACGGTCAAACGTGATCGCCGGTTTGTTGCCACCGGCTTCGGTGATCGAGAAGTCGCGCGCATCGATCGTGAACAGAAACGGGTTGATCGCGATCTCGCCCACCGACCCCGTTGCATCGAGTTTGCTCTTGAGGATTTGCGGCAGCTCGCGCTGGATCCACCACGGCGCCAGCACGAAGCCGCCCAGCGCGTACACCGCCAGTGCCCCGAGCGCCACCACAATCGGCAGCGATAACAGAATTTTCAAAAAGCGCCGCATCGTTTTATCGCACGCTCATTCTACGGCGTACTACTTTTTGTCGGACTCCAGAATGGCAAAGCCCGCCTGCAACGCCTTTTCGATGCGCGCCTTTTCCTGCGCGACGGATTCATCCGTCCACGGCCAGAAGCCGTGTTTGGCTTTCATGCCGATATGGCCGCGTTCGACCATCGCCTTGAAAAACGGTGGCGGCGTGGTTTCGTTGTGCAGTTGCGGGTAAAGCGAAGTGGCCACCGCGAAGTTGGTGTCCCAGCCCGACATTTCCTTTTGCAAAAACGGCCCGCAGGCAACAAAGCGAAAGCCGAAGCCGTAACGCACGGCGGTGTCCACGCCTTCGGCGGTCACCACGCCGTCGTGAATCATCCACATCGCCTCGCGCATCAGCGCCTGTTGCAGGCGGTTGCCGACAAAGCCGGGCACATCCTTGTTGACGCGGATCGGCGCTTTGCCCACGTCGTTCATGGTTTTTTCCAGCTTCGTGGCGACGGCAACATCGGTGGTATCGGCGCTCACCACTTCCACCAGCGGCACCAGATGTGCCGGCATGAAAAAATGCAGACCTGCCATACGCGAGGCGGTTTTCAAACCCTGCGTGACCGAGCCGATCTGAAAGTTGGAGGTATTGGTGGTGATGGGCGTATCAGGCCGCGCCAGTGTTTCGAGTTGTGCAAAAAGCTTTTGCTTCAGCGGTAAATCTTCGGTGACGGCTTCAATCACCAGGTCAATGGCAGACCAGGCGATGTCTTCCAGCCGCACGTACACGGCGACGTTATTCGCACAGGCCGCATCGGCGTTGACCTTTTTCAGCCCGGCGGCCAGCCGCGCACCCAGCGCATTGCGCGTTTTTTGCGACGGACTCATGACGTGTACCCGCCAGCCCTTGGCCGCGAACACGGTGGCGATGTCGCCCCCCATGATGCCGCCGCCGATGATGGCGACCTGTGATGCTTGAGACATGCGTAATGCTCCCGTTAAAAATGCGAAAAAATAGCGCCGCCGAGGCAGCGCTATTTTATCAATAAAAACAAATACTTATGAATTAACCGCGAGTTTACCTGACGCGCGTGGCGCTCCACTTGCCCGAGGTACTGCCCTTGACCGTGCCATCGATGCGGTCACCGCTGACCTTGCCGCTGTATTCACGGCCATCCGCTGCAAAGGTAATCGTATCGCCACGCAGGCTGGCGCTGGTGATGGCCTTGCCGCCCACCGTGCCGTCAACTTTCTGGAAGTTCTGCTTCAAGCTGACATCCGCGCCGCCTTCAATGCGCCAGTTGCCGTCCACCTTCGCCGGCACGATCCACAGATACGCGGTGCGGCCTTCAACGTTTTCGGTCTGATCGGCTTCCCATTCACCCATGGTGAAGGCGTGCGACACCACGCGCGTGCCGGGTTTCATGTTGAGTATCGTCGGGCGCAGTTTCACGTTCAGGCTCGGCAGCAGATACAGCGTCAGCACATCGGCGGTGCTGAAGTTGGTTTCAAAAATATCGCCGCGGATGAATTCGGTGCGCGCCGCGACGGCAGCGCCTTCCTTGGCCGCCGCGCGTTTGGACAGCTCCACCATGTCCGCGTTGTATTCGATGCCGATGGCCTTGACGCCGCGCTTGGCGGCAGCGATCACCGTGCGGCCATCGCCGCTGCCCAGATCGTAATGCACGTCCTTGGGCGTGAGTTTCGCCATGTCGAGCATTTTCTGCACCAGCGCCTCGGGCGTGGGCACCCAGATCACGTCCTTGCCTTCCTGCCCCACCGAGGGCGCGTATTCCTTGGTTTGCGCCTGCGCGCCGAGGCTCAGCTCGAGCGCTGCTGCGAACGCGAATGCGATGGAAAATTGCTTAACAATCAATGGCATGGTTGACCTCTTGAGAATGGGCGGGGAAGAAACAGAATAAGTATTATGCCTTAACGCCTATTGCGCCGGGGCGTGTACAGCGGCGGATCTGCGAGGCAGGATTAACGTTACGCGCGCACCAGCGTCATCAATTCTTCAACGCTTTGCAGCTGTTCAAGATGTTCAACGAGATCAACGATTCTATCCGCTGCAACCGCCGCCAGCACACGCTTCGTGCACGAGTGAAATTTTATCATGCGCTGCTCGCGCGTCAGCGGGTTGCCCACCCAGCCGGAGAGTTTATCCACGCGTTGCTTTAACACGCGGCCATCGGTGAGCGTCACCGTCATGTCGATATGCATGCGGTCGAAATCGTTGGGGATGGCGTCGTCAAATTTCAGTTCAACTTTCGGCAACAGCGCTGCTACGTCGGCGGAAAAACGCCGTTCGTTGTTGAACGAATCGACAGTGATTTCGCCGTCGAGCAACGCTACGGTGGTGGTGTACTGCACGCTGAATTTGCCGTCGAGCCCAGTGGCGGGTTGCGGGCGGTTGATGTATTCAAAGCGCGGGAACACCACCTCCACTTTGGCGATTTGCTCCGGCTTGATGTGATGCTGCTCACGCAACGCCAGCGCGGCATCAATCGGTCGATGGGTAAAATAATTCGACGGATGCTTTTTGAAGCCCACGCCGGGATCGACCATACGAAACGGCGCGCCGAAATTATCCGTCAGCAATTGCGGTTCGGCGCGGCCGAATAAAAAGGTGTCGAAAAACCCTTTCGGCCCGAATACATCCGCAGCGCCCGTGAAACCCATTTGCGCCAGCACCGCGCACTCCACGCCCATGCGCGCGGCGTGGCCGGCGTGCGACGATTTGGTCATGGTGCCGGTGTTGATCGAAATACTGCCCGCGCGCGACCCGGCAATGCCAAACGCCATCAACATCTGCGTGCGGTCGAGATCGAGCATTTTCGCCGCCGCCGTCACTGCGCCGAATTGCCCGGTGGTGCCCGGCTTGTGAAAGCCCGAGCCCGTTTCCAGCCCCGTGGCCGCCATGCGCATGCGGCCCTGCACTTCAAATGCCGCCACCAGCGACGCGATGATTTTTTTGCCGCCGAGATGGTGATTTTCGGCGATCGCCAAAATCGCGGGCAACGTGGGCGAAGTCGGGTGATTCAGCGGATACCAGGTGTTGTCGAAATCCAGTGCATGCGCCATGGTGCCGTTGGCGTAAGCGGCATTGACCATCGACGTTTTAAACCCGCCCGCGATCACCGTGGCCTGCGGATTACCGCCGCTGTCCTTCACGTATTGCGTGACGATGCGCCCCAGGCCCAGTGGCTCGGTGGCGCCCGCCAGCATCACCGCGATGCCGTCGAGTGTGCAGGCTTTGGCCATGTCGATGGCGGCGGCGGGAAGCGCGTCGTATTTGACCGCGAGGATTTTGTCGATGAGTGTTTCGGTGAGGGTCGGCATGTGATCAGTCGGCAAGCTGTCAGTCGGCTTTCGCGCCGGATTGTTTAACCATTTGCGCGTAGCGCGGAATTTCTTCGCGGATTGTTGCCGCGAATTGCGCTGGGGTGTTGGGGGTGAATTCCAGCGACAGCGCGTCGAGGCGTTCCTTCACGTCGGGCAGTTGCATCACGCGATTGATTTCCGCGTTCAACCTGGCGACGATGGCGGGCGGCGTGCCCGCTGGCGCAAAAAAAGAAAACCAGGTGTGATCGGCAAAGTTAGCAAAGCCCGACTCCGCCACCGTCGGCACATTCGGCAATATCGCCGAGCGCCTGGCCGTGGTCACGGCAATCGGCCGCACGCGATGGGCTTTGACATGCGGCACCGCTGGCGGCATGGAGGTGGAGGCTATCGGCACCTGATTGCCCACCACCGCCGTGACCGCCTGCGCCGGGCCGTACGGTACATGCGTGATATCCACCTTCGACAGCGCCTTGAAAATCAACTCTGCATCCAGATGCGGCGTGGTGCCGGTGCCCGATGAGCCATAGCTCACCGGCTTGGCCTTGGCGAACGCGATCACCTCCTGCAGCGTCGTGGCCTTCACCGAAGGGTGCACCGAAATCAGATTCGGCGTGGTCGGCCCCTGCAACACCGGCGCAAAATCTGCCACGCTGTAGCCCGGCTTGGCGTAAAGACTCACATTGACCACGAACGCCGAGCTGTTCATCAAAATCGTGTAGCCATCCGGATTCGCGCGCGCCGCCGTCTGTGTGCCGATATTGCCGCCCGCGCCGGGACGATTCTCGATCACCACGTTCTGGCCCCACGACTCACTCAACTTCGCACCGACGATGCGCGCGACGATATCGGTTGAAGCACCGGGTGCGAACGCCACTACGAAACGTATGGGTCGATTGGGGTAAGCGCCCGCCGCATCGCCGACAGGCGTCTGTGCGTGCGTTGCACCCGAGCATAGGCCAATAGTTATAGCGAACATTGATAAGCATTTGTTTTTGTTCATTTATTTTTTCTGCGCTGCGGCCCCTGCCGCAAGTCACACAATTATACGAGCCGTAACGGGTGATTGCCGGTTGCGCGCGTTGGCGGTGGCAAAGACGATTAAAATCGAGTTTATTCTGTGTCGATTTTTCCTGCATGCCTTCCATCTATAACTATCTGTTTTTATTGATATTTTTGTCATCTACCTCGGCGGCGCTGGCGCAGGACGCACGGCGCGCGGCGGCAGGCGGGTACCCCGCGCGCCCGGTGCGGCTGGTGGTGCCGTTCCCGCCCGGTGGTGGCAATGACACGCTGACGCGTGCCATCGCTATACAGTTTTCAACGAGTCTTGGTCAACCGTTCGTGATCGACAATCGTGCGGGCGCGGGTGGTGCCATCGGTGCGGATATTGTCGCCAAGGCCGCTGCTGATGGCTACACGCTGTTGATGGGCAGCAGCTCGCTGGCGATCAATGCGAGTCTGATCAAGAACGTGCCGCACGACGCGATTCGTGATTTTGCGCCGGTGGGTTTTATCGGTGCCACCGCGTACCTGCTGGCAGTGCACCCCTCGCTGCCGGTGAAAAGCGTGGCCGAGTTGATCGCGGTGGCGAAGGCCCGGCCGGGACAATTGAACTATGCCTCCGGCGGTCTTGGCAGCACGCTGCATTTGTCGGCGGAATTGTTTCGCTCGATGACCGGCGTGCAGTTCACGCATTTGCCGTACAAGGGCGGCGTGCCTGCGGTGTCGGCGGTGATCGCCGGTGAAGCGCAGTTGTTGTTCGGTAGCATCACCACTATCGTGCCGGCGGCAAAAGCCAACCGCGTGCGCCCGCTGGCCGTCACCGGCGCCAAACGCTCGGCGGTGACGCCGGAGCTGCCCACCCTCGCGGAATCGGGGCTGCCGGGTTACGAATCCTCCAACTGGTACGGCTTGATGGCGCCCGCGCGTACGGCGCCTGCGATCATTGATTTACTGAATAGCGAACTGAACAAAGTGCTGGCAGTGCCCGCGTTTCGTGAACGCATGGTGACGGCGCAAGGCATCGAGCCGCAGAGCGGCACGGCGGCAGAGTTTTCCGCCTACATCAAAAGCGAAGTGGTGAAGTGGGCGCGCGTGATCAAACAGGCGGGCATCACGCCTGAGCAGCGCCATGAGTTATTTCATCCAACTGCGCGGCCTCTTGATCGAGGTCATGCTGCCGCTGGGCCTGTTGGTGGCGGCGGGTGCGTTCTGGCCGCGCATTTTTGCCGACGCGCAAGCCGACGTGCTACGCACGCAACTGAATCGCGTGGTGATGTACGTGTTTTACCCGTGCATCCTGTTTGCGGTGGCGGCCACCACGCCGATCACGCTGTCGCTGTTGTCGGTGCCGCTGCTGGTGGGCATCGGCACTTTGTGTTCGGGTGCGTTGTTGTATTGGCTGCTCTACCGCACGCCGCTGGGTAAAAATCTTTCCGACCCCACGCGCGCGGTGCTGGTGATTGGCGGCATGTGGGGCAACACGTTTAACATCGGCGCGCCGGTGCTGATTTTCTTTTTCGGTCGTGACGCCACGCGCTATGCGATCTACAACGACGTGGTGATGACCATGCCGCTGGTGTGGAGTCTCGGCGTGTGGATCGCGACAAGGCTGGGCTCGCACGAGTGTAATGTGTCGTATCCGTCGGTGTGGCGGGTGTTGCTGACCATGCCGCCCATTTGGGCGTTCGCGCTGGGCTTCGCCTCGCAGCAGTTGGGCCTGACGTATGCGCCGCTGGTCTCCGCCGCGCACTTCATTGGGCAGGCGACGATACCGGTGGTGCTGTTCGTGCTGGGTTTGACGATTCCGTGGCGCAATCTCGCGCCACGCCCGGAAATTCTCACGGTCGCGCTGGTAAAGTTGTTGGCGATGCCGGTGATGGTATGGGTCGCCGCCGGCGCGTTGTTTCCGCAGCGCGGCGAAGCGCAGTACGCCGCCGTGGTCGAAGCCGCCACCCCGGCGATGATGACCACGTTGCTGCTCGCCGACCGCTTTAAACTGGATTCCGCCATGGCGGGCCTGATTGTCGGCTGGACGACGCTGCTGTTTTGGCTGAGCCTGCCGGTGATTATGGCGATGGGGATGATTCGATAGTCTGCAAAAGGAAATAAAGCAATGACCGCAACCGCACCGTTTTTCTACATGGTCACCTTCGAAATCGACCCGAAGGATGAAAAAGATTTCAATGAAATCTACGACACCGAACACATTCCGAACATTCTGCAGGTCGAGGGCGTGTTGCAGGTGATCCGCCTGCGCGATGCCGAGGCCACGCCGCAGGGCTGGCTTAAATATTCCGCGCTGTATCTGATCACACAGCCGGATTTGCCCACCACGCCGCAATGGAAAGCGAAATCCGATCTGGGGCGCTGGGCACCGGTGATCCGGCCCAAGGTCAAGGCGCGGCGGCAGCGCTTGGGTAGTGTGGCGGCCAACGCAGCCAACGCGGGCAAATAAGGTTTCCTGAACGCTAAAAAAATATTCAATTAAAACAAATACTTAAATATTGCCACGCATTTAGCCGCCAATCGTAGCGGCACTTTTGCTGCGCGCCGCGTTCAGATAGCGCGTGCCGCAATGCATCCCGCCAAACGCTTTTTCGTGTATTCCGACTATTCCGTGCCTAAAAAAATAACTTATCTGCTTGCCCTATCCGCATTGATCGCCGCTTTGTTCGGCGGTTGCGCGCGGATACAGGAATTCATATTGCCCACGCCCAGCGTGCCCGGCGAATGGAACGCATTGCTTGCCGAAGTGCGCGTGTTCGAGCGGCGTATCGGCTTTCATAAAGAAACCGAGAATTTCAAAACGGTGTTCAAGGAAGCGGGCAGCTATTCGATGTGTGGTTACGCACCGCGCCTGCGCCTGCCGTATTCGTACGAAGACCCGATGATCCGCTGGGGCGATGCGCAAACCGAAGCAGATTGTCGCGCGGGTGCGGGCAGCGACGATGTGTATTTCACCACTGTCGAGGCCATCGGCGAAATCGGCACCGCCGTTACCTCCAGCATGCTCGAAGGCAAGCTCGACCGCTTTTTGTATCTGGTGATCCACGAAGATTGCCACGATCAATTTGATTTGCCCTATGGTGTTGAAGAAGCGCTGTGCAATCTCATTGGTTACAAAGGCATGGCGGCGTTCACCACGCAGAAATACGGCGCGCTGGGGCGCGAGCATCTCGCCATCCGCCGTTACGCCGGCAAACAATCAGAATTGACGCGCGCGGTGGTCGATTACTACCAGCAAGTTGAACAACTCTACGCACGCCACGCACGCAAGGAAATCGCCGCCGAGGCCACGCTGCAAACCCGCGCGCGCATCTTCGCCAATGCCGAGCGCACTTTCGGCTGGAACAAAAACGCGATGAACAACGTCGGCCTGGCGAACGAAATGACCTACAGCCGCCACTACCCGCTGCTGGAACGCGTCTACGTGGCGCTGGACAGCGACCTCGCCCGCACCGTCGAGTTTTTCAAGGAAGTCGACAAGCGCAAACCCACACCGGCGGTGCTGAAAAAACAGCTACGAATCAACGATGAAAAAAGTGCGGAGTTTGTGCGCGCGCATGAAGCGGCGATCGTGCGGACGATAGAGGCGGTGTTGGCGAACTATCCGCGGCGGTAATCTCGTGGCGTGTGCTGTGTGGGGATAACAATATAAGTAATTGATTTATAAGCATTAATTTTCGTAGCCCTGTAGCAAAACCAAAACTACGGCATTGACGGTAGCCGCAATTTGTATATACTTACCGTATATCTTTTTGTGTGAAATATAACCCCAATGACCTACGCGCGCGTATTCCAATCCGGCAACAGTCAGGCTGTGCGGCTGCCCAAAGCCTTTCGGCTGACCGCCGACCGCGTGGAAATTTTCCGCCGCGGCAATGAAATCGTGCTGCGCGAGCAACCGGCCAATGCCGCCGCGATCTTCGATGCGCTGGCCCAGTTACCCGCCGATTTCATGGACGAAGGGCGCGACGATACGCCGCCGCAACCGCGCGAAAGCCTGTGATGGCGGGCATCCCCGCGCGTTACCTGCTCGACACCAACATCTGCATTTACATCGCCAAGCACAACCCACCAGCAGTGCGCGAGCGCTTTGCGCGCCACGCATCATCCGCATTGGCGATGTCGGTGATTACCTTCGGCGAGCTGCGCTTCGGCGCGGAGAAAAGTCAGGCACGCGAGCGCGCGATGCTCGCCATTGAGCAACTCGCCTCCGCCATAGAAGTGGTGCCACTAGCCGAAGCCGCAGGCGAATATTACGGCCGGATTCGAGCCACCTTGCAAACGCAAGGTCAGCCCATCGGCAACAATGATTTGTGGATCGCCGCACGCGCGCGCGCGGAGGGCTGGATACTCGTCACCCACAATGAACGGGAGTTTGCTCGTGTTGAAGGGTTGGTGATTGAAAACTGGGCGAGTGCGTAGCGCGAACCGCGACGCGCGGGCAACGCCCAGCATTTGCCTCACACCGCCAGCGTCTGCCCCGTATCCGAAGCCCGCTGTATCGTATCGATAAAGCGATGCAGTTCCACGGCGGTGTCAAACGTCGGCAGGCGGCCGTGCGGTTTGCCGCTGCGGATGCCCTCGGCGAATAGCGCGTACATCTGCCCCACGTTGTAGGGATCGCCCTTGGGAAACGCCGGCGGCACGTGCATAAAGCGATCCGGCAACGGCAAGTCGTTCAGCTTCTGGCTGCGCTGCGCGCCCTGCACCCGCAGCATTTCGCCGCGCTGGGACGACACGTTGCCGGTGGCGACCAGTGTGCCGTCGCGCCCGAAAATTTCCAGTTTGAAACCGCCGCCCGCCCACGGCACCGCGCCCACATGCACCGACGCCACCGCGCCGCGCGCAAGCTGGCCGCTGACCAGCACGTTGTCGGGCGAAGTGACATCGACCATTTGCTTCGTATCCGTCTCATACCACTGCTTGGCCTGCGTGGTGACCATGCATGCCACGCGCGAGAACTTGCCCGCAACAAAACGCAGCGCGTCGATCACGTGGCCGTTGGCGATGGTCAGCGTGTTGGCGCCGAGGGTGGCATCGCGCTGCCAAGCGCGGCTGGAGGGCCGCTCCAGCGTGCCGTCGCGCATGCAGGTCGCGTGGCAGGCCAGCACTTCGCCCACGTAACCGCCGTCGATCAACTCTTTGATGTAGAGCAGCGCAGGGCTGACGCGCGATTGCAGGCCGCAAGCTGTCTGCACGCCCTTGGCTTTCGCAAGCGCAGTGAGATCAACCGCCTCAGCGGTGTTGCGGCCCAGCGGCCACTCGGTGTAAACGTGTTTGCCCGCCTCGATGGCGGCCTTGGTGGTTTCGTAGTGTGTTGGCACCCGCACCACCACCGCCACCGCGTCGATATCTGGTGAAGCCACCATCGTGCGGTAATCATGAAATGCGAGCTTCGCGCCAAACGCTTTGCGCGCGGCCTCCGCGCTTTGCGGGTTGGAGGTGCACACCGCAGTGAATTCAATATCAGGATGCGCCAGCAGCGCGGGAAAATGCGATTGCGCGGCCCAGGTGGATTTGGGATTGGCACCGATGAAGCCGAGGCGGATTTTATTGGGCATAGTGTGAAGTCCTTTGGTGGTTACGCCTTGCGGCCATATGATAAGCGTTGGATCAATGGGCGATGGCGTGTTTCTGCACAATATCCTGAATGTGTGCCGGTTCAAACGCCACGTCCCAACACCACACACCGAATCCACCCTTCGCATTGACGCCCGTAACCCACGCATGCAGCGCGGAGAGTTTGGCGCGATTCTGTTCGTTGTCTTCGCCCTTGATTTCCAGCACCAGCGTTTTGCCGTTATTGAGGCGAATCAGAAAATCCGGAATAAACCGGCGGCGCGCGCCATTCCACAGATAGTAAATCTGAAAGCCCAGATGATCGTTCTTGGCATAGGCGGCAACCTCATCGCTCTTTTCCAGCAGATTGGCCGCGTACTGTTCCCATGCACTGTCCGCGATCATGTGGCTGATCTGCGAGCGCTGCGTTGGATGACACACTTTGGTGGTGTACCAGGTGCGCATGTAAGCCGTTGAACCTATTGGAAACTCTTCATCGAACACGGGTTCGCGGCGCTCCTCGTTCTGGGGCACGACGAAACGCAGCAAATGCTGCACCACGGTATCAATATTCAGCGCAATCAGGATGCGCTTGCGCAGTGGCTCCTGATGAAACAGTGACGGGATTTCAATTTTGTCTGAGTTGAAAAACTTCTCGGCCAGTTGAATCAACTGGAACACCAGAAATTCGCGGCTGCCCGTAAATCGGCTGCTCATTTCATCAAACGCTTTACGCGCGGCCTTGAACGTCAGACGCTGCAGGCGGAATTCTTCCGGCAGCAATTCCAAATCGATGATGTGTATCTTGTTCCAGTCCGTCGCGCCACCCAGCGCAGGCGCAATCTCGGCGGAAATCGGCGTTTGCGCCGGATCAAGTTTCAACGTTTCGACTTTGCTCCAATCCACCGCCAGCACCGGCCGCACCACCACATCAATGCGCAGCACATTGGGCCAGCGAATTTCAAACGGATTGCGTTCAGGCAAGGCTTCGATTTGCGTGCTGGCCTTCGGTGGCGGCGGAGGCTCGCCGCCCTCACCCACGTCCTGAAAAATCGATAACGGCACGCCGAAAATATTCACGTATTCAGGCCGGAACAGGCCGTTCTCGTCCATGTCGTACGACACCCGCCGCAGCCCGCGCCCGATCACCTGCTCGCACAGCAACTGGCTGGTAAACGCACGCAAGCCCATGATATGCGTCACATTTTTGGCATCCCAGCCTTCGGAGCATGGCCACCGACACCACGTTCTGTAAATCCTGCCCGGCGCTGCCGCGCTTGCCGACGTTATCCACAATCTCGCGTAGCAACTCTTCTTTTTTCAGGCCGCGTAGCCGTTCCTTGCGGTCTTCCGGTATCGCCGCCGCATCCACAATCGCCTGCAACCGCGCTTCGTAATCTTTATCCGCGCCGGCGGTTTCGCCGATCTCGGCCTTTTCCAGCACGCGTGAATCCACGCGCAGCGTGCGGTCTGGCGCATGCAGTTCCGGCCAGTGTGCATCGCCCTTGCTGAAGTAATGCTCCACGCGCGCTGCTGTCTCCGTGCGGTTGCACACCGTCAGAATCACCGGCGGCGAGACATGCCCGCCGTCCATCCACTGCTGGCGCACCGCGCGCCAGTCCGCACCGAGCAATGTGTAGGCATGTTGCACCAGTTGCGGAAAGGCTTCATGCGGCTGCGCGCCGCGGCGGTTCAAATCCACCGCCACCGCGTCATCGCGATACAGGTGATACAGCTTGGGCCGCAGCGTGCGCGCATCCGGCAGCGCGTCGTCGCGCACCACCACGCGCGGGGTTTTGACCAGTCCCGATTCAATCGCATCGTTCAGGCCAAAGTCAGAAATAATCCAGTCAAACAACCCTTGCTCAGTGTTCGCGCGGCCCGTCGGCGCAAACGGCGTCGCCGACAAATCAAAGCAGCGCTGGATACGCCGGGTTTTGTGGATGCGATCCAGCCCTTCAATCCAGCGCGTGGCTTCCTCGGGGTCGAAGTCATCACTTTTCTTGACCTTGATATCCGCCGGAATACGGTAAGCGTGATGCGCTTCGTCGTTGATCACCACCATGTCGCGGTAGCCCGCCAGCTTGCCCAGCACGCGCCGCGTGAACGCCTCGTCGCTTTCCGCACCTTTCTTAACCACCGAGCGGTCGGCCTGCTTCAGCGGCATCAGCGTGTGCCAGTTCTCGATCAGGATTTCCATCTGATTCAGCTTCTGGCGCAACGCATCGGAGGGGCACAGCCCGAACGCATCGTAGTAATTGTCGGGCTGCCCCGGATACAACACACGCAGCCGATCCTTCACCGTCAACCCCGGGGCCACGATAAACACCACGCGCGCGAAGTCCTTGTTTCGTTTGGGGTACGTCAGCGCGTTCAACACCTGCCAGGTGATGATCATCGCCATCACGGTGGTTTTGCCGCTGCCTGTGGCCATCTTGTTGCACAGGCGTTCCCATGCGCCACCATCGCCGGGCACGTAGATGCCCTGCTTGTAATCGGCAGGCGCTTCCACCCACCAGATCAGCGTTTCAATCGCCTCCAACTGGCAGAAGTAAAACGGATACACCCGCGCGGTGCGGTCGTTCCAGTGTTCCAGCAGGGTACGCGTCACACTGGTGATGCCCGGATAATCCGCCGCGCGCCACGTGTCCACGCGCTCGCGGACGGCGTTCACCAGATCCAGCGGCTCGGTGCGCCGCGTGTTATTACGAATGTCGAAGATTTCGTAACCAGCGGTGCGCCGCTCGGCCACCAGCGACAGTGTGTTGTCGCGTGCCTGCAGCCAGTGCTGCGCCGGGCGCTCGTAGGGCGAGTTGATGATCAGGGATGCGGGGGCGGGCATCGGCAATTAACCTGAGCGCTTTCGCCAGTAATCCGGCTTTTGCCGGTCATGTGCGACTGCGATAATCTCAATCACATCCCCCTTGATGCGGTAGATCAAGCCATAGCGAAAGCGCTTCAAATGGCAGCGCCGCAGACCCGCGCCCAGCGGATGCCACGCGTTAGGATGTTCAAGGATCATCCGCCGTGCCTGCGCAACCTCCAGCAAAAAGCGCTCACCCAAGCCCGCCTCCTGAAGCTCCAGCCAAAGCGCCGCGTCATTCAACTCGTGTCGCGCCGCCTCGGCAAACCGAACGTTCATACCTGCTTCAATCGCGCACGCGCTTGAGCTAAAACTTCATCAAAATCACAGACTTGCATTTCTCCGCTATCGAGCGCTGCGATTCGATCTTCGCATTCCCCGACCCACGCCGCCTCCCACGCCGGATCGGGCGGCGCGCTAATGTCATGCAGCGCATCGATCAGCGCCGTCCGCTCTTCCGCACTCAATTTTTTGGCCTGCTCCAGCAGGCTGCCTACAGCCGTATTCATGCTCAATCCTCCAGCACAATAACTTTCAACGATTCAATACCCCGGTCATCCACAATCTTCACCGCCACGCGTTTGTTGTCGCCCGCCTCAAACGGCAGCGACACCGTACCATGAAACTTCGACAGCAGTTCTTCGTTCAGTTCGGCCTTGATGTCTTTTTTCAGCTTGAACCAGCCGTCGCCGCTACCCGCCATCGGAAAAAACACCTTACGCGGATACAGCGAGCGCTCGTCGTAATCGGTGTCCAGCATCCACGCCGCGATCTTGCCCTTGCCGCCGGAAATCAATTCGCCCTTCACCGTGTCGAAGTAGTCAAAGCCGTTGACCTCCACCACCCACAGCCCGTCTTTCTGTTGGCGCACATCCACATCGGGCTGGCCCATCAGCCAGAAACTCTGTTTGCTGGAACGCGCTTTTTTCAGGTCTTTGGTCAGCAGGTCGGTATTCATCTGCGCCTTCAGCGCGGTGATACCTTTGGTCTGGTCGATGTCCTTCGCCGCTTCCGGGTCAAAGGTAAAGGCGCAGAACACGATCATCTTCGGACGCGGAAACAACTCGCCCGCCTCGCGCATCGCCATTTCCACCTGCCGCTGCTCCAGCGCCGCGTGCTCCGGACCGAAGCTCACCACCGCGCGTTCTCCGCTGTCCGCCAGCGTGCCGGATAGATGCAAATGTCGCGTCGGCAGTGAATCCAGCCCGGCAAATTTCAGCATTTGCCCGCCCTTGCCACGGATGCCGGTTTTCAGCAGCTCATCGCGCCACTGGTGCTGCCGCGACGATTCGCCCGAACGTGCAATCGCCACGTCGGCCTCTTTCGGCTGCTCCGCTTCCTCCAGCGACAGCACTGTCGGGAACGGCACCGCCTCCACCGTAAACGGCCCGGTGATGCGCAGCTTGTCTTTGGACACCGCCGGTTTGTCGTAGAGCGTTTCCTGATCGGCATGCGCGGCTATCGAATCATCCATGCGCTTTTGCATCGCTTGCCGTGCCGCGTGAAATGCCTCGAACGGTTTTTGGGCGGCGGCGGGCCAGTCGGCGGGGAAGTCGAAGGGCACTTCCCATTCGCGTAAACCCCCTCCCTCACCCGCGCTGTCGCGCGCCCCTCTGCTCCGCTCCAAGTGTGCCCTTGTCCCGGCGGGCGAGGGGCTACTGGGTCGGCCACCCTCGCGTGCTACGCCAGCAGCGCCGGTCTTCTCCCCTCGCCCTCCGGGAGAGGGGCCGGGGGTGAGGGAAACAACCGTATTCAATTCTCCCAACGCTGCCTCCACCGCCGGATGCATCCGCCCATAAATCTCATCAATCTCCGGATTATTGGCGATGGACTTCAACGTCACATGCGGCACCGTCTGATAAATAAACCCCGCCTTCAAACCCTCGTGCGGATACTTGAGTTCGTAGTAATCGTAGCTCGCCGTCATCAGCCGTTGCTTGGCCAGCGTTACCGCCACGCGCGAGGTGTCGCAGGTGATCCAGCGGCGTCCCCATTTTTCGGCGACGAAGGCGGTGGTGCCGGAACCGCAGGTGGGGTCTAGTACGAGATCGCTGGGGTCGGTGGTCATTAGTAGACAGCGTTCAATTACAGACTCTGACGTCTGAACTACGTAATTCAGTTCAGTACCAATCTGCATTGATTCCCATCGGTCAGTAATAGGAATGACTGGAAAATCCTCAACGTATCGAACATATCTGAGCTTTCCTCCTTGTGGTGAAACTCTTGCTGCTTTTGCTAAGCGTTCACGCCCAATTTCATTTGTCTTCCATCGCTGAGAATATATGGCACCACAGTATTCAAAATCTGCATACGGATTTGCAGATTCCAAGGAGGTAAGTTGAAGTCTTTTCGCTCCTTCTGGCATGACCCCGTTGGACGAAATACGCCTGATGTTTCCATATGATGTTTTGAATTGATCGTAGCGATCCAGACTCTTTAACCCTTCGCGTCGAAAGTCGAATAGTGGCCGCCATTTCGTTTTGTCACCATCCTTGCCGTACCAGACCAAATAATCGACGGTATTGATAATGCGATGACTAATTAATTGTACTGTGTTATTAAATATGGCATTCTTCCGACATCATCGTACATTCTGGGAGATTTGTCATGGCAAAAGGATTGGAAACCAGGGCAATTGCATCAAATAGCCACCATCCCAAGTAACTGCTCACGATAAGAATCGCTGGTTGATGCGACCAGGCGTCGCGTCTTGATTCCGCCCTTGCGGGACTTATCCAGACGCAGAATATTGAGCACCATGCGACGCACGGCAGCA
>CAMBGJ010000016.1 GCA_945865805.1 Bordetella parapertussis | reverse complement strand
CGTCTTGGGTGAGGTGTGTGTAGTTCATTCTTGGCAACTTTAACTTGGTGGTCGAGGGGCTCGGATGCTATCGCACCTCGCCCACCCAACCTATTAATCAGAGTTGCACTTCGAATTTGAACTCGCGGGGTTTTGATGCAATTGCCCTGGGGCGACAACTGGCGCAAACGGTATCACTCGCTGGCGCTGCACAATCCGACGGATGTGAATCACCTGCCGTACATGCCGTTTCCACTGAACTGGCCGGTGTATCTGCCCAAGGACATGCTGGCCGATTGGTTTGAAGCCTATGCCTGGACGCAGGAAATCAATTTCTGGACCCGCACTGAACTCACCAGCGGCAGCTACGACGAGGCAGCAGGCCATTGGAACGTGGTGGTGCGCCATGGTGGCGGCGAGCGCATCATGCGCCCGAAGCATCTGGTGTTCGCCAACGGGCTGGTGGGATTTCCGCGCATTCCTGACCTGCCGGGCTTGAAAGATTTCAAGGGCGAGGTGATGCACACCAGCGCATTCACCAACGGTGCGCACTGGCGCGGCAAAAAGGCGCTGGTGCTCGGCACCGGCACCAGCGCGCACGACGTGGCGGAGGATTTGTACAGCAACGGCGCCGATACCACCATCATCCAGCGCGGATCGACCAACGTGGTGAGCATCAACCCTGCCGCGAAGCTGACGTACGGCTTGTATGAAAGCGTGCCGGTTGAAGACGGCGATCTGTATGCAATGACCAATTCCCTACCGGTGTTGCGCACCAATCTGCAACTGGTCACACAACGCATGGTCGAACTCGATCGGAAAATGATCGACGGCCTGATCGCCAGAGGCTTCAAGTGGGACGACGGCGAAGACCACGCCGGCCATCAAATGAATATACGCACCCGCTACGGCGGCTATTATCTCGATGCGGGCTGCGCCGATTTGATCATCCGCGGCGAAGTCGGGCTGCTGCAGTTCGGTGAGATCGAACGCTTCGTCCCCGGCGGCGCGCTGCTTCGGGATGGCTCAACCAAAGCGGCAGATCTGCTGGTGCTGGGCACCGGTTACGTCACGCAGGAGGTGTTGGTCGGCAAACTGCTGGGCGAAGCCGTAGCGAAAAAAGTCGGCACGGTATGGGGCATCGGCGCGGACGGCGAAATGAATAATATGTGGAAGCGCACCGCGCAAGCGGGGCTGTGGTTCGTCGGTGGCAGCTTTGCCAACTGCCGGATTTTCTCGCGTCATGTGGCGTTGCAGATCAAGGCGGTTGAGGAAGGGTTGTTGGCGAAGTGATCCGTGTATTTAGCGCGTCACCAACGACGAAGCCAGCGGCAATGCCGCCCCACGCAGCGTGTTAATCATCCGCGCCGCTTCGTCCATGGTTTGCAGCGTGCCCTTGTCCACCGGCAGCGCCTGCGCGCGCTGCAATCGATAGCGCCGTTCAGCGTCGCCGGGAATTTCAATCGGCGTGTTGGCGTCGGTGCGTTTGGCTGACTGCACGTAATCGATAAACGCTTTTGATTCCTGCTCGAAATGCTCGCCCGCACCGAAACGCGCCGGATCGAATACGATGGCGAGCATGTTGTTATACGTCGCGGGTGGGCGCAGGCGGCTGGGTTGCGCCGTGGTGCCGCCGAAGAGGGCGCTGCCCAGCAGATCGCACACCATCGCCAGCGCATAACCTTTGTGGCCAGCCGCGGTGAGCAGTGCGCCCATCGGCTCTTCGTACATCACCGCCGGGTTGGTGGTGGCGCTGCCTTCATGATCGATCAGTGTGCCGGCGGGTGCCTGACCTTTCTTGTTGTAGGCGACGCGTATCTTGCCCACCGCGACGGCGCTGGAGGCAAAATCGAGCAGGATCGGCGGCCCGTCGCGACGCGGCAAGCCGACGGTGAGCGGATTGGTGCCGAGGCGTCCTTGGCGCCCGCCGTGCGGTGCGACAATGGCGCGGCTTACCACGTTGGTGAAGTGGATCGACGCAAGTCCCGCGGCAATCGCCATCTCCGCCCAATGCCCGACGCGGCCGATGTGATGGGAGTTTTTCAGCCCCACGATCGCCACGCCGTTTTGCTTTGCGCGCTCAATCGCAAGCTGCATGGTTTGATACGCCATCGATTGGCCGATGCCACGATTGCCATCCACCACGAGTAGCGACCCGCTATCGGTAACGATTGTAAGTATTTGATTTAATTGAAGTTCTTTTGCCTGCAAGGAGCGCGCATACGGTGCCACCATGCCCACGCCGTGCGAATCATGACCGGCGAGATTGGCGCCGAGCAAATGATCGGCAGTGAGTTTTGCTTCCTGTTCGTTGCTGCCGGCGGCGCGCCACAGGTTGAACAGCCACTGGCGGGTTGCTTCGGTGGGCAGCAGGACGTCGGATTCCAATGTGGTACTCCTTTGAGATCGGTGCGAAAGGCCTACTGTATCGCGACGGGGCGCGTCTGCAAAGAAATTGGCCTACAATTCTGCTGAGAAAATTCACACGCAGGATGGTGAGCAATGAGTGTTTTGCAATGAGTGTTTTGCAATGAGTGCGTTGGCTTCATCCCGATTTTCGGTGGCCGGTGATTTTGGCGCTTTATTCACCGACATGTACGAGCGCGGATTCACCGACGGCTTGCCGGTGATTCCGCCGACCGAGCCGGCAGTGCGAGCGATGCTGGCAGCGGCGGGCTTGCAAGCGGCGGATTTGATCGCAACGATTCCGCCGGAGGGCGGCCCGGCCACAGCGGAAAAAGTGGCGATCAACGCGGTGATGGCGGGCTGCTTGCCGGAATATTTTCCGGTGGTGGTGGCGGCTATGCGTGCCATCACCGAGGCTAAATTTAATCTGCTCGGCGTGCAGACCACAACCAATCCCGTGAGCCCGGTATTCGTGGTCAACGGCCCCATCCGCAAGCCGCTCGATATCAACAGCGGTCGCGGTTGTCTGGGGCCCGGCTGGCGCGCGAATGCGACCATCGGCCGCGCGGTCAGGCTGTGCCTGCTGAATATTGGCGGCTGCCCACCGGGCGATGTGGATAAGGCGATACACGGCATGCCGGGAAAATTCAGCTTTTGTTTTGCCGAGGCCGAAGAGCACAGCCCGTGGGAGCCGTTTCACGTGGACAACGGTTACACGCGCGAGCAAAGCACGATTACCGCGATTGCCGGGCAAGGCACGCAGAATATCTACGCCGCGTGTCACGATCCGCTGGACGTGGCGGCCATGGTGGCTGACGGCATGGCGTGTTTCGGCAACAACGGTTATCTGCGTGCGGTGGGCAATCCGCTGGTGATTTTTAGTCCCGGCCACGCGAAGTTGTTCGCCGATGCCGGGTGGAGCAAACAGCGCGTGAAGCACGAGTTGTTTGAGCGCACGAAAATCCCCCGTAGCAGAATTCCGCGCGCGGCGCAGTTGTCCAAGCCCATCTACACCGACTACCCCGATGACGCACTGTGCCAGCTGTGCCAGAACGCCGAAGCCATTATCATCATCGTGGCCGGCGGGCCAGAGGCTTATCATGTGACGTACGTGCCGAACTTTGGCACCAGTGTTTACCGCATGGCGGAAATCAAATCAGTGAATGAGGAGCTCGCATGAATAACCCCGCTTCGCAGGTCACCGAATATCTCGATCCGGTCAGTCCGAACCGCGACAAGAAGCTCTACGTCCCCGCCGTCGGCGCGCTGCAAGGCAAGCGCATCGGTTTTCTCACCAACGGCTGGAGCAGTTTTAACGCCATGGGCGCGCGCATCGAGCAGGTGTTCAGCGAGCGGCACGGCATACATTCGATGCGAACCTATACGATTCCCACGTCGTGCGCGCCGCCGGAAGGGCTGCTGGAACAGGTCGCGGCGGAATGCGATGCTGCGATCGTCGGCATGGCGAATTGAGGCTCGTGCACGTCGTGGAGTGTCCACGACACAGCGCAACTGGTCAAACGCGGCATGCCCGCCACGGTGGTGGCCACTGAGCAATTTGAAAAACTGGCGAAAGTCATCATGCGTTCGCAAAACGTGCCGGAATCCATCTGCATCATGGTGAAAGGCAATCCGGAATTTATCTCCGCCGAAATGCTTGAGGGCCTTTGCGACCAGGTGGTTGAGGATGTGCTGTTGCGGCTGACGCGCGAGCACGTGAAATGAGGCGCTTTTACCTTGCGGCTGTCAGTGCCGCTTTATCCACGACACTGTGGTCCGCGATGGTCGCCGCGCAAGGCTTTCCGCTGCGGCCGGTGCGGGTGATCGTGCCGTTTTCCACCGGCACCGCCGCCGATATCGTGGCGCGCCATTTGGGATCGCGTCTGGCCGAAGCCTGGGGGCAGGGTGTGGTGATTGAAAACCAGGGTGGCGCGGGCGGTGTCATCGGCGCTGCCGCCGTCGCGAAAGCCGTGCCGGACGGTCACACGCTGTTGATGGCGGGGATTAATCAGGCGATCAATCCTAGTCTTTACAAGGATGTGCCCTTCGATACGCTGCGCGACTTTAATGCCACTGTGCGCGTGGCGCTGGCGCCGCTGGCCATCGTGTCGCATCCGGGGTTCGCGGCGAACAACGTGCCGGAACTGATTGCGCTGGCGCAAGCACGCCCCGGCGCGATTCAGTATGGTTCGGGCGGCAACGGCAGCATTACGCATCTGGCGGTGGAGTTGTTGAAGTCGCGCGCTGGCGTCAACCTCGCGCACATTCCGTACAAGGGCGTGGCGCAGATGATGACCGATGTGCTCGGCAACCAGATTCCGCTGGCGTGCCCGGCGGTGGCGTCGGTGCTCAGTAACGTGAAGGCGGGCAAGTTAAAGGCGCTGGCGATCACCAGCGCGAAACGCTCGTCGGTGTTGGCGGACGTGGCGACCGTCGCCGAGGGCGGTATACGCGATTACGATGTGTCGGCATGGAACGGCTTGATCGCGCCCGCGCGTACGCCCGCCAACGTGATCGCGAAAATTCATGGCGACGTCGCCAGGATCGCGCAGGGCAGGGAATTCGTCGATCTGTTGCAGGCGCAGGCGTTGGAAATCGATTTGTTGAACCCAGCGGAGTTTCGTTCGTTTCTTGCGTCTGAACTCGGCAAGTGGTCAAAGCTGGTGAAGGACAGTGGTGCGAAGCTGGATTAATCCTATACGACAGGAGGCAGCATGCATTTCTTGGTGATCAGCACGCCACGGGCGGAACAGCCCTCCGGCATGCGCGAGGTGCAAATCAAGTGGTGGGACTGGATCAACGACTTAAGCGCGAAGGGCGTGGCCAAGCAGGTGTATACCAAGCTCGGGCGCGGCGCGGTGGTGATATTCGATGTCGATTCCCATGAAACCGTGCACAAGCTGGTCAATCAGTGGAACGAATACGTGCCCGCCACGTTTGAGGTGGAAGCTCTGCTACCCGGTTCGCATCAGGAAAAAATCGCGCGAGCACGGACTAATCCGCTGGCGCTTTAGTCAGGCTACGCGCGGCCTTCGTCCAGGAACAACTGCACTTCGCGGAATAGCTGCAGGCGGTTTTTCTCGGCCACGATCGAGTGCGTGCCTTCGCCGATCACCACCAGCCGCTTCACCGGTGCATTGACCAACAGCGGAAACAGGGTCTGCGCCATGTAGAGCGGCGTGTCGGCGTCCCATTCGGCGAGTATCAGCAGCGTAGGCACGCGGATATCCGCCGGGTTGTAACGCGGCTTGCCGACATTGGCGTATTCGCGGCTGTCGAGCACCACGCCGTTGGGCGCGCGAAACGCACGCGGATTTTGCGTGGCCGACCAGGGGTCGGCGGCGAACGCGGCTTCCAGGTAAGCGTCGAGCCAGTGCGCGGGCATCAGGTCTTCGTGCTTGCCCGGCGGCAGGCCGGTGCCACGGCGTTTTTTCACCGCCTCGGCGGTGACGATGCGGTAAGCGCCGAGCGGTCCGCCCGCATCGGTGAGCGAGCGCCCCTGCGTGCGCAGCCACCCCGGTGCGTAGAGCGCGAGGCGGTGCACCTTGGCGTTATTTTGCGTGGTGTAGAGCGCCATGATGGTGGTGCCCCAAGAATGGCCGAGCAGGCTGATGCTGCCCACCCCGCGCCGTGCACGGATGAAATCCACCGCCGCGCCGACATCGCGTGCCGCGACATCGGTGCGCACGATCGGCGGATTATTCATCGGCGGCTCGTCCATCTCGCGTGGCCGCGTCGAGCGACCATAGCCGCGCACGCTGACGAAATACACGTCGCAGCCTTGCCGCGCCATCCAGTCCATCCACGACAAGTCGTCGAGCGCGAGATCAAATCCGCTTTCCGGCGAGCCAGTCGCGCCGTGCACGAACAGCACGATGTTGTCCGGCGCAAAACGCGTGAGATCCGCTGGGCGCTTGTTGCGCACGTGCAGTTGCACGCCGACATCAGCGGCGGGAATCATGAAATCTTCGGTTATCAGGGGGGTCATTTTTAGCGACGGTTCCATCGAAGTGTTATAGCCGCAGCAGCCGGGCTGCGTTGCCGTGCAGTATGCGTTGCAGATCGGCGGCCGGCAAATTCAGCGATTCCACCAGCGCGTTCGGGTACTCGACATCCATCTTGGCATAGTTATCGGTGCCGATGACCACGCGATCCGCGCCGACGAGTTCGATCATGAAGCGCAGGGTTTCGGGGTAGTAGGCAAGGGTGTCGTAGTGAAACCGGCGGATGTAATCGCGCATGCCGCTTTTTAAATTTGACGCCGCTTCGACCGCGCCTTTTTTGATGCTGTGTTCCAGGCGGCCTACGATATATGGAAAGCAGCCGCCGGAATGCGGCAGCACGATATCGAGCTTGGGGTATTTGTCGAGGTAGCCGCTGTAGATGAATTTAACGGCCAGCGTCGCGGTCTCGAAGGGAAAACCCAGTGTGTTGTAAATGAAATTGGGGCCCGCGAGACGATCCGGGCCGCCGTAGTGATTGGGTTCGCCGTCGAGCGGGTGAAACAGCAGTGGCAGGCCGAGTTCTTCACACTTGGCGACGATGGGTTCGTAGGGCGGCGTGAACAGGTAGTCGATGCCTTCGACGGAGTTGGGCAAGTGCATGGCGCGGATGCCCGGCTTGCCCGCCATGCGATCCATTTCACGCAGCGCGGCCTTGGGGTCACGCATGGGGATGGCGGTGGCGGCGACAAAGCGATCGGGAAAGTTTGTGTGCGCCTCGACTGCGGCGTCGTTGACAATGCGTGCGAGCTTGTCCGCCGCGTCGAGCAAGGCCCATTGCCACGGCATGCCGCCGGACAGACTCAGCACATGCATTTTGACGTTGCGTGAGTCCATCCATTTCATGCGCGCTTCAAGGTCATACATCAGCGGGTTGGGTACGCCGCTGGCTGTCTTGCCGCCCTGGGATTCGGCGTACTGGATGTAGGGTTGCGGCGACCAGTGGGCGTGGGCGTCGATGGAGCCTTGGGTTGGGGTGTTTTGCGACATGGGCTACCTTTGTGGAGACATGAAAAACCCGCTCCGTCGTTCCAGCGCAGGCTGGAACCCAGTGCGTAACAACGATCCGACGGATCGCATTTTAGATGCTACGCATGGGTTTAAGAACTGGATTCCAGCTTGCGCTGGAATGACGGGGTTAGTGTGTTGGGAAAAGATATGGTAAAAAATATCAATAAAAACAAGTACTTACGTATTTACGCCCAGACGCCATACCGCAACGCCTCGCCCGCAAAATGCGCCCGCACATCCTGCAGCAGCATTTCACCACGCCCCTCGCGCACTTCGCGCGTGGCGGTGCCCATGTGTGGCGCGAGCACCACATTGTCCATTTGCCGCAACTCTGCGGGAACATGCGGCTCGTCGGCAAATACATCGAGTGCCGCGCCGGCGATTTGTTGGTTGACGAGTGCGGTCACCAGCGCGGGTTCATCGACTATCGCGCCGCGTGAAATGTTGACCAGGTAACCGGTAGCACCCAGCGCCGCGAGGATGCGCGCATCGATCAGCTTGCGTGTCGCCGGGGTCAAGGCGCAGGCAACCACCAGGCAATCGGCGTCACGCGCCAGCGCTTCAAGATCGTTGTAATACGGGTAAGGCACCTCGTCCTTGCGGCGCGGGCCGAAGTAACAAATTTTCATGCCGAAGCTTGCCGCGCGCACGGCGATTTCGCGGCCGATACGGCCCATGCCGACGATGCCGCAGGTCTTGCCGCGCACTTCCGTGCCAGCAGGAAAGAGCTCCCGCGCCCACGCGCCCGAGCGTACAAAGCGATCGGCTGCGCAAATACGCCGCAGCATCGCCACGATCATGCCCATCGTCAGATCGGCGACCGGCTCGGCAGTGGCGTCGGGCGTGTGCGTGACCGCGACTTTGAACTCTTTCGCAGCGGCGAGATCGATGAGCATGTAGTAGGGGCCGTAGCACGCCAGCAATTCCAGCTTGGGCAGTGCTTCAAAGTGGGCGCGCGTGACTTCGGTGGTGGTGGTGGAAATCGCGGCGCGGGCGTTGGCACAATGTTGTTGGATGTAGTGGATGGGATCGGGTGCCGTGTACGATTTATAAACGGTGAATTCCCGTTCCAGCACGGCAAGCGTGGGTTCGTAGAGGGGCTTTAGCACGACGATTTCGGGTTTCATCGGAGGCGTTCTTGGGCAGGCGGCGGCGGCAAGTTTCCGTCGTGCTTGGGGCGGCGTCAAGGTTGTGGCCGGGGCGAGCGCACACTCATGGGCTGGCGTATGATGGCGGCAAAGGATCGCGCCAGCACAGTTGTGCATATCGTGCGGCGACGGCCCTGACAACCTGGAGAGGAGAAAATCATGCAGGCAATTCGAGCGTTGATGGTATTGACCGGTCTGACGGCTTTTGCCAGTGGCGCTTTGGCGCAGGCGCCAACGTATCCCGCAAAGCCGGTACGGGTGGTGATCGTGTTTCCGCCTGCGGGCGCTACGGACATCGTGGGCCGGGTGGCTTATCAAAAAGTGGGCGAGCAACTCGGCCAGCAGTTCATCATCGACAACCGTCCCGGCGCAGGGGGCACCATCGGTGCCAACATCGTGGCGAAAAGTCCGCCTGACGGCTATACGGTGATGGTGTATTCGGCGACCTTTGTCGCCACCGCGCATATGTACAAAAAGCTGCCGTATGACGCGCTGAAAGATTTTATCGGCATCACGCCGATTGCGCGGCTGGTCGGCGTGCTGGTGGTGCATCCGTCGCTGCCGACGCGCACGGTGAAGGAATTTATCGCGCTGGCCAAATCGCGGCCTGGCGAAATCACATACGGCTCCGCCGGCGTGGGCGCGTATCAACACCTGGCGGGCAGCCTGTTCGCCAATATGGCCGGTATAAAAATCGTGCACGTACCGTACAAAGGCGGCTCGCCAGCGGCGGTCGCCACTGCAGCGGGCGAGATTCAGGCGCTGTTGACGCCGATATCCGAAGCGTTGCCGCAAATGAAATCGAATCGCGTGCGCCCGATCGCGGTGTCGTCGGATAAACGCGTCGCGCAATATCCGAATCTGCCTACCATAGGGGAATCCCTGCCGGGATTTGAATTCGTCTCGTGGATGGGCAGTTTTGTGCCGGCTGGCACGCCAATGGCCATCGTCGACAAGCTCAACGCGGAACTGAAAAAAGCGGTGGCCGACCCCGGCGTCATCGCCAACTTCTCGGCGCAGTCGCTGGATACCATGCATCAGTCGCCCGCCGAGTTCGCCAAATTGATCCGGGACGAGTACGTCAAATACGAAACCATCGTGAAAATATCGGGCGCCAGTCTCGATTAGCGCCTTCGCCGTCATCAAGGCGGAGCGGTTTTACCCAAGCGCAGCAGCGCCACGCCGACAAATAGCGCTGGTATGGCGCAGATGATGAAGCCGATGCCGTAGCTGCCGGTCACATTCAGCAGCCCCGAGTAGATCAGCGGCAGCGCCAGCGCGCCGACCTGGCCGAAGGAGAGCACGCCGCCGGTGATGCTGCCGCGCATATCCTCGGGCGCCGCGCGCGCTGCCTCAGCCAGCAGCACGCCGTGCCACGACAATGCGGTGGCGCTCAACACGCAGGCGATCAGGCCGATCAGCATGACTGGCCAGCCGGGGTCGCACAGCGCCAGCAGCGCCACACTGACACCCATGCCCAGCGCCAGCCCCGCCATCATCACGCGTGGCGATACATGGCTGCTGCTCAACCAGCCCCATAAAATGCGGCCGGGCACCGCCACCGCCACTGCCACGGAAAAGAGAAATCCGGCGGCTACCGGCGTGTAGCCGATGGTAGTGAGGTAGACCACGAAATACGCGGTGACGGTGGCTTGCAGGCCGTTAAAGGCCATGCAGGCCCAGGACAGCGCGCGCAGGCTGGGCGTGGCCACCACCGCCATCAGCGTGGTGCGGAAATCCGACCACTGAAACGCACGCGTCGGCACGCGGTCGGTGTCGTAAATCTTGCACAACGGTTGCAGCATCACCGCAAACACCAGGCAGGCCGCCGCGCTCGCCAGCATGGTGACGCGCCAGCCTTGCCATTCGGTGAGTTGCGGCCCCAGCACGCCCGCCAGCAGCAGGCCCGCCGGTACCGCCGTCTGTTTGAGCGAGAACACCAGCGGCAGGTAGCGCGCCGTGGTGCAGCGTGCGAGCAGATGCGAACTCGCTGGCGTCGATACCGCACCGCTGCCACCGGCGATGAGGGCGGACAGCAGCAGCGCCAGCGGGCTGCCCTCGATCATGACGACTGTGCCGATCGTCAGCAACACCAGCGCGATCTGGCTCATGCGCATCGCGCCATACCGCACGATGAAGCTGCCGCAGCCGAGCTGCACCACCAGCGAGGCGGCGGCAGTGATGCCGAAATAGACGCCGATCCACGCTGGCGCGATACGCAAATCGGTGATGATCGCCGGCGCGATCACGGCGGGCAGTGAGCGGGCGAGCGCAACAAAGGTTTGCTGGAAGAACATCGCCCCGAGGGCGATCAACAGGTATTTCACGAAGGTCTCACGGGGGTCTCACGAGATGGCGCGCCTTGCGGGTATTTTGCCGCAGCTTCATCGCACGCCGACGCCGTGAGTGTTGGCCTATAATCTATTCACTGACTATACACTCAACCTGAAAGCGGAGAGCACGCATGAGCGGCAATGCCGGGACGACATCGCAGGGGGCAACCGGGTCAACGAACAAAGGCCACAAACTCATCATCGAAAAAGATGTGTGGATTCCGCTGCGTGACGGCGGGCGTTTGTGCGCAGATATTTTCCGCCCTGACACCGCGATGAAAGTGCCGGTGATCGCCAACATTACCGTGTATCAAAAAGACAAATTGTGGATACCACCGGCCGACCTCGACGAAAAAGCCAATCCCCATATAGAACTGGGAGACGGTGAATCCCGAATGGTGGTGCCCGCGCGAGTATGCCTGCCTGCGTATCGATTCGCGTGGCTCGGGCAAATCGCCGGGCAAGTGCGAGCCGAGTTCGTATCAGGAATCGCTGGATTTTTACGACTGCATCGAGTGGGTGGCGAAGCAGCCGTGGTGCAACGGCAGCGTCGGCACGCTGGGCATTTCGTATCACGCCAGTTCGCAGTGGCGCGTGGCGAATCTGCAACCGCCGTCGCTGAAGGCGATCATGCCGTGGGAGGGCCGCGCCGATCAGTATCGTGATCAGTGTTACCACGGCGGGATTTTCTCCATGGGTTTTGTCGCCAATTGGGTGGCCACGCATACCGCGCACCACCTGCTGGGGCGACCGCGCAGTTTTAACCCGGAATCGTTTCAGCCGGACATGCTCTACAACCTGATGCGCAACGATCTCGATTCGGAGTGGTGGCGCATGATGAGCGCGCGCTGGGACAACATCACCATGCCGGTTTATAGCGTCGGCAACTGGGGCGGTTTTTCCCTGCACCTGCGTGGCAATACGGAGGGTTACACGCAGGCTGCGGCCAAACACAAAAAGCTGCGTATTCACACCGGCACGCATTTTCATCCGTTCCATTCGCACGAAGGCCGCGCCGAACAACTGCGCTGGTTCGATCATTGGCTCAAGGGCATCGACACCGGCATCCTCGACGAACCGCCAGTGAAACTCGAAATCCGCACCGGCGGCAGCAAAAAGCCCTATCCGTTTCGCACGGAAACGGCGTGGCCGCTGGCGCGCACTGAATGGAAAAAATTGCATCTGACCATCGAACGTGAGCAGGGCCAGGAGGAAATGGCCACCGAAGGCAGTCTGACAAATGACGCGCCGACCCAGGCGGCCAGCGTGAGTTACTCCGCCAGCGGGTCAACCGCAGCGGGCGTGGCATCAGGTTCATCGCTATCCACCACCCACGGCGGCGCGGGGCGGCTGGGTGTGTCGTTCGAGACTGGAGCGATGCCGGCGGACACCGAAATCACCGGGCCGTTGATGCTCAATTTATGGGTGTCGAGCACGACCGAGGACATGGACATTATGTGCACGCTGCGCAACATCGGCCCTGACGGCAAGGATGTGTGGGAGGTCGGTCAGCATGGCGGCCCGGTGCCGCTGACCAAGGGCTGGCTGCGCGCGTCGCATCGCAAGCTGGATGCCGTGCGATCCACCCCCTACCGTCCGTTCCATCCGCACAACGAGCGCTGGTGGCTGGAGCCCGGCGTGCCGGTCGAATGCCAGATCGAAGTCTGGCCGACGTGCATCGTGCTGAAAAAAGGCCACAAACTGCGGCTCGACGTGCAGCCGCGCGACGGCGTGGGTGCGGCACCGTACACCCATTACCACTGCGACTACAACGCGGGTGCGACCAATACAATTTATACTGGTGGCGACAAACCTTCGTATCTGCTGGTGCCGTTTATTCCTGCGAAAGCTTGATTTCAATCACCGACAAAGGAGCTTCACCATGCAGACCAAACAACTCGCTGAATTTGCCATCAACACCAGTGCCAGTGCCATTCCGCAAGCCGTGATGAACGGCGCGCGCGACGCGCTGGTCGATACGCTCGGCTGCACGCTGGCCGGCACCCTCGACGAAGGCGCAGAAATCGCGCAGCGCTGGGTGATGGAAACCGGTGCGCGTGCGCAGGCGATCGTGCTTGGCACCAAGCTTGCCACGTCGCCCGCCGAAGCGGCGTTTTCCAATGGGCTTGCCGCACACGCGCTGGATTTCGACGATGCCATGACCACGCTGCGCGGGCACCCGACGGCGCCGATGCTGGGCGCGGGGTTGGCGGTGGGCGAAGCCGTCGGCGCCAGCGGCAAGGCAGTGCTGGCGGCAATGTCGATTGGTCTTGAAATCGGCGGCAAGATCGGCCCGGCGTTCGGCGCGGGACATTACATCAAAGGTTGGCACAGCACGGCGACGGTTGGCATCTTCGGCACCACGGCGGTGGCCGCGCGGCTGTGGGGTTTGTCGGTCGAACAGTTGCAAACCGCGTGGGGCATCGCCGCGTCACAAATGTCGGGCCTGATTCGTAACTTCGGTAGCATGACCAAGCCGTTTCACGCCGGCCACACGGCACGCAGCGCGGTGTTGGCGGCGTGGATGGCAAAGAATGGGTTCACCGCCGACGATCATATTTTCGATGGCAAAAACAATCTCTTCGACACCTATGCTGGTGCCGACGCAGTGCCGCTGGAATCCACCCTCAAGCACCTCGGCGATCCGTGGGAAATGCTCACCCCCGGCATCTATGTAAAACGTTATCCGTGCTGCTACTGCAACCACCGGCCCGTCGGCGGCATGTTTGAAATGATCAAGGAACACAACATCAAGGCCGATGAAGTGACAAAAGTGCGCATCGGCTTCTTGCCGGGCGCGGACACGCCGCTGATTCATCGCGATCCGCACACCGGTCTTGAAGGCAAATTCAGCATGGAGTACAACGCCGCGGCCGCAGTGCTCGACGGCAAACTGGTGATGGATACGTTTACCGACGCCATGGTGCAGCGCCCCGAAATTCGCGCGTTCATGCCGAAGGTGGAGCGCTTTTACATACCCAGCGAAAAAACGTTTTCAGGCACCACAGGGTTCACTGAAATCGAAATCGAAACCCGGCGCGGCACATACAAGATGAACATCGACCGCGTGCCCGGTTCGCCCGAGTGGCCGATGACCCCGGCGGATCGCGAAGAAAAATTCCTCGATTGCAGCGGCCTGGTGCTGGGCAGCGCAGGCGCGAAGAAACTCTTTGCGCTGGCAGACGGCTGCGAAAAACTGGCGAACATCGCGGAACTCACGCGTGCCACGGTGCCGACGGAATCCCGCAGCGCGCAGTCGGCGGCTAAGGTTACGGCGTAGGGATTTAAAAATGTCAATAAAAACAAATACTTACGTATATTCTATCGACTTGGGTTGCAGGCATTGAGTCGCTAAGCCCCGCCGCCGCACATGATGCAACGGTGGTAAGCCGGGCGTGGTAACCGCCACGCCGGGCTTACGGGTTTTTACCGCGCGGCTGCGGGCGTTGGGTATCGAAAGCAGGGATGGTGTGCGGTAACGTAGGTCGTTAGTCGAGCGGGCCGGTTTCCTGGCTGCCGACCGGCAATAGGCTCCTATTATTGGGGATTACATATCCGCGTGACACCTAAACCCGCTTCCCTCATTCCAACCCTTCTCCCGGAGGGCGAAGGGCTTTTCACCCCTCGCCCTCCGGGAGAGGGGCGGGGGTGAGGGAAGGAAGCGCCGTGCTTCATGTTTGTCACGAAGTTTTGTAATCCTCAATAAAATTGGTCACGCGCGCTGCGGGAACGCCATGAAATGTGACGCAAAACAACTGTTGCTGTTCGCGGCAGCGAGCCTGCTGGTCACGGCGTTAAGCCGTGAGATCGGGCTTTCGCATGCGATGGGTGCCAGCATCGATTATGCCTGCGGCCTGTATCTCGCCGTGCTGGTGTGCAGTGGCAGCGCTTGCTGATGGCGATGGACAGCGGTGGCATTTGCGGCTGAGATCGCGGCCGTAGCGCTGTTTCAGGGTGATTTGCAGCCGACGGCGCTGCTGTATGCCCTGGCGCACGTGGCAGGCGTGCTGGCGGCCGCCTGGCTGATACGCCGCACTCGCGGGCTTCCCTTTCACTTCAATACCATGAGCGATGTGTTGGCGCTGCTGGCCTTTGCTGCGGTGCCGGGCGCGGTGGTTAGCGCTGGCGCAGAACTGGCGCTCCAGGCATGGCATGGGCGGCAGGTCACGGGTACCGCTTGGGTGCTGGCGTGGGAAGGCTACGTGCTGGGAATGATACTCGTCGCGCCGGCGGTATTGGCCGCAAGGCAAAGCCGCGACGAGTGGCCGCGCATGAACGTCTTACGGTGGGCGGAAGCGGTGACTGCGGTCATGGTGCTAGTGCTGGTGGTCACTCTGGTCTTCAATTCGCCTTTGCCAATGGTTTATCTGGTGTTGCCGCTCGTGCTGTGGGTGGGCCTACGGTTCGGCATGTCGGGTATGGCGCTGGCGCTGTTGCTGATGTCCGCGATGGTCTTGCATTACACCGGCGCGGGCATGGGGATGTTTGCCTCGGCGGCGCGCACGCCTGTGGAGGGGCAGTTGTTGGCGCAGTCCTTTCTGGTGGTGGGTAGCGCTTCGGCGCTATTGTTGGCGGCGTTGGCCGGGCAGTGGCGGCGCACGCAAGACATGCTGCGGCGTTCGCACGGGGCACTCGAAGCGCTGGTGAGCGCCCGCACCACGGCGTTACAGGATAGCGAACAAAGTCTGCGTGACAACGAAGCGCGATTTCGTATCGCGCGCGACGCCGCGAAAATGATCGTCGTCGATTGGGATATACCGCGTGACGAAATGACCTTCAGCGATTCGCCGGAATGGTTGCGCGGGCCGCTGCCGGCAAGCGGTAAATATCCCTTGTTCAAGGATCAGGTGCACGCGGATGACCGGGCGTACTTTCTTGAAACCCAGCAACGGGGTATCGATACCCTCGAAGGGCAAACAGTGCAGTTTCGCATCGTGCGTACCGACGGCGTGGTGTTGCACATTCTGTCGTATCAGACCATGTTTTCCGGGCCGGAGGGCAAGGCTGCTCACATGGTTGCCGTGCATCAGGACATCAGTGGGCGTCGGCAGATCGAAGTGGCGTTGACAGAATACCAGCGTCAGTTGGCCGCAAGCGAGGCGCGCTACCGCACGCTGTTCGAGAATAATCCGCTGATGTACTTTACCCTCGACGGCAGCGGTTTTATGGTGTCCGTCAACCCGCAAGGTGCCACCCAATTGGGGTATCGCGTGGATGAACTGGTGGGCCGTCCGGTCACTGTGGTGTTTCCCGCTGCAGTACACCACCAGGTGCTGGCACTATTGCGGCAATGCATGAACGAGCCGGACCGCGCACACACCTGGGAGATCACCAAGCTGCGCAAGGATGGCGCGGCGATGCACGTGCGGGAAAGCGCAGTGGCGGTGCGTGACGCAGATGGCGTGCCGTTGCTGCTGGTGATGTGTGAAAACGTCACCGAGCACAAGCAGGCCGAAATGGCGTTGCGCGAATCCGAACAGCGTTTGCGTACTTTGCTGGACGCCATGCCGGATCTGGTGCGGCTGAAGGATGCGCGCGGACGCTACGTCATGCTCAATCGTGCGGCGCGGGAACACATCGGCTTGCCGATGGAGCAGATTATCGGCAAAACCAGCCACGATATATTACCGACCGAGGTAGCCACAAAAATCGATGACGAAGAACGGCGGGTGTTCGCGAGCGGTGAAAGCATACGCTTTGAACACCCGGCGTACATCGTGCCGAACGCGTGGCGCGAGCTGATTTTCTCGCCGATCCGCGATGCCGATGGCGCGGTGAACGGGTTGGTCAGCATCGACCGCGACATCACCGCGCGCAAACGGGCGAAGATCGCCCTGCGCGAGTCGGAACAACGCTTGCTTACGCTGCTCGATGCCATTCCAGACCGCGTGCGATTGAGAGACGTGGAAGGCCGTTACGTGATGGTGAATCGCGCGGCAAGGGAAAGTATCGGCATGCCCACCAGCCAAATTATCGGCAAAACCGTTTTTGATGTCAGACCACCTGCGGTAGCCGCACTCCTTGATGCCGAGGCCAGGATGGCGATTGCCGCCGACGCCCCGATCCGGCGCGTGCGGAAATCGATCATGGATACAAGCTGGCGCGAGGTGATCATGCCCGCCAGCCGCACCTATTCCACCTTGATGTTGTTTTTCTTGATGATGTCGGCGAAGCGCGCGCTCTGCGCCTTGAGATAAGCGCCCATTTCATCGATGCGGCGGTATTCGACTTCGATGCCGACCGACATGATTTTTTCGCGGGTTTCCTGCAATTGCAGCACTTTGTCGACAGCGGCGGTAAGTTTGTTGGCGATCGGTTTGGGCGTGCCCGCCGATACCATCACGCCGATCCACGCGGCAGCTTCAAAGCCGGGCAAATCGGCGGCGCTGGCGAGCGTCGGTATGCCCGGTGCGAGTGCGCTGGTGCGCGTCAGCGAAATGCCGTAGGCCTTTAAGCGCCCGTTGCGGATGAACGGCATCGTGCCGGCGATGGTTTCGATCATGTAGTTGACCTGCCCGCTGACCACGTCGGTGAGCGCGGGAATGCTGCCTTTGTACGGCACGTGCGTGGCTTTCAGGCCCGCTGCGCTATTGAAGTATTCGCCGACCAGATGCGCGGTGGCACCGGTGCCGGACGAGGCAAAGGTGTATTTGCCGGGGTTGGCCTTTAGCAGTGCAACGAATTCGCGCGCGTTTGCCGCTGGAAACGCGGTTTGCGCCACCAGGATGTACGGCGAAAAGCCCGCGTTGGCGATGGGTGCCAGATCGCGCTCGGACACATACGGCACTTTGAGCAACAGCGGACTGATGGTCACCGGGCCGCTGGATGCCGCCAGCAGCGTGTAACCGTCGGGGGCGGCCTTGGCGACGATATCGGTGCCGATGGTGCCGCCCGCGCCGGGGCGATTGTCGGCGATGACTTGTTGCCCGAGCACTTCGCTTAAGCGTTGCGCCACCACGCGCCCGACCAGATCGGTGGCCTGCCCCGGCGGCCACGGAATCACCATGCGCAGCGGGCGGGTGGGAAAGGTTTGTTGCGCGAACACAGCGCCGGGGCCCATCAACAGACCAGCGGCCAGCAATACAAGAAACGGCTTCATCACACTCCTCCAGTTATAGTACGGGAATACGCAATCGCGCACTCACGGCGGCGGTATTTTGGCACAATATGGGCTGTAACTCTTCATTTAAAGGACGCACCGTCGTGAATCTACCTATTCGATTGCTGGTGCGCCTCGCGTTGGGCGTGTTCGTTGTGTCATTGCCCGCGCAGGCGCAGGTGGCGGGTTACCCCAATAAGCCGATACGCATCCTGGTGCCGTTCTCGCCGGGCGGGGGCGCTGATCTGATGGCGCGGCTGGTCACCGCGCGCATGAGCGACAAACTCGGTCAGCCGTTCGTGGTGGATAACCGGCCAGCGGCCAGCGGCATAGTCGCCACCGAACTCGCGGCGCGTGCCGCACCCGATGGTTACACTGTGCTGACCTGCACCAGCAACCACGCGGGTTATCCGCACATGTACAAGAAGCTGCCCTTCGACATCATGAAGGATTTTGAGTACGTGACGCAGGCCACGTCGTCGCCACTGGTGCTGGTGGTGCACCCTTCGTTGCCGGTTAAGACCATGCAGGATTTCATCGCGCACGCACGCGCCAACCCTGACAAGATGAATTACGGTTCGTCGGGCGCGGGCGGGCCGCCGCACATTGCTGGCGAGATGTTGAAATCCATGGCGAAAATCAATCTCACGCACATCGTTTACAAGGGCGTTGCGCCCGCGTTGACTGCCGCGCTCGGCAATGAAGTGCAGATGACGTTTACCAATCTTTTTTCCGGTCAGCCGCATATCAAGGGTGGTCGGCTGCGCGTGCTGGCGGTCACCAGCACCAAGCGTCTGCAGGCGGCGCCGGAGTGGCCGACCATCGCCGAATCGGGCGTACCCGGTTACGAGGCCGGCATCTGGTTTGGCTTTTTGCTGCCGGCGGGCACGCCCAAGCCCATCGTCGATCTCTTGAACCGCGAGATCACCGGCGTATTGAAATTGCCTGATGTCAGCCAGACGTTTATCAGTCAGGGCGGCGAGGTCATCGCCAGCAGCCCGCAGGAATTTCGCAAGGCGTTCGCCGCCGACGTGGAGCGTCTCGGCCGCGTGATACGCGATGCCGGCATCAAGGCCGAATAGGGCCGACGCACGTGCTTGAAGTCATCCCCAGTGGCAAAATACTCGGTGCCACGGTGGCAGGGCTGGATCTGGCTTCGCCGCTGACGGACAGCGATTTTACGACCGTGCGCAACGCGCTCGGCGCATACGGCGTGCTGCGCTTTCCCAAGCAGACGCTCACCGCGCAACAGTTGGTAGATTTCAGCGCGCGCTTCGGCAAGCTGGAAATCAACGTCGCCAATTCGTACCAGGAGCCGGGCCTGCCGCAGATTATGATTCTGTCGAACATCATCGAAAACGGCAAACCCATAGGCCTGTCGGATGCCGGGCAAAGCTGGCATACCGATATGTCGTACAGCCGCACCATCGCGCTGGCCAATGTGCTCTACGGCATCCAGATACCGCGCCGCGACGGTAAAACGCTGGGCAACACCGAGTTCTGCAATATGCACGCCGCCTACGACGGGCTGCCAAGTGAGTTGAAAGAGAAGCTCGAAGGCAAAACCGTGCTGCACGATTTCAACAAATTCTGGGACATGATGCGGCGTGAAAAAGGCAGCCAGCGCCCGCCGCTGACCGAGGCCCAGCGCAAGGCCAAGCCGCCCGTGTCGCATCCGATTTTTTTAACGCATCCGCTGACGGGTCGCAAAGTGCTGTACGCCAACCCCGGCTATTCGATGCGCATCAACGAACTGCCCGAAACAGAAAGCGACGAAATACTCGCGTTTTTATTCGAGCATCAAACCCAACCCGGCTACCGCTACGCGCATGTGTGGGAAGAAGGCGACCTGATGTTATGGGAAGACATCGGCACCATCCACAACGCGGTGGCCGATTACGCGCCGCATGAGCATCGCTACATCAAACGTTGCCAGGTGATGGCGTCGGCATTTGGTGAGGATTTTGCGCAGTGTGTGGCGTGATGGATTGCTGCCACACCCCCGCCGTCATTCCGGGCTTGACCCGGAATCTAGTGCGTGACGCCCCGCCGAAGGCGTGCAATATTTGATGCTACGCCTGTGTGAACCAACGGGATTCCGGGTCAAGCCCGGAATGACGGGTAGTATGTTCGCTTGAGCGATAGGCCGTATGAAAAATTATCAATAAAAACAAATACTTATGAAAATCTTAACATTGGCCTTCGGCGCTATTGCCGTTGCCGCCAGCAACGCCGCATGGGCGCAAAGCGCCGCTAACCCGAACTACCCCAACCGCCCCATACGCTTTGTCGTCGGCTTTGCCGCAGGCGGCCCCACCGACGTTATCGCGCGCATCACCGGCCAGGACATTAGCGCCGCATTGGGACAAACCGTGGTGGTCGAAAATCGTGCCGGCGCCAATGCGCAAATTGCCACTGAACTAGTGGCACGCGCGACGCCCGATGGACACACCTTGCTGTATTCGTCGCTGTCGCTGCTGGTGAACGCGATCCTGTTGCAGGACAAGGCGCGCTATGACCCGTTCAAGGATTTCGCGCCGATCACCAGCGTGGCCACACTGCCGATGGTGGTGGTGACCAGCCCCGGCACCAAACTCAACAGCTTGCAGGAGTTGCTGGCCGCGGCCAAAGCCAAGCCGGGTGCGTTGACCTACGGCGCGCCGGGACACGGCGGCTCCGGGCATCTGGCCGGCGCTCTGCTCGAAAGTTTGAGCAACACCAAAATGACCACCGTGCCGTTTCGCGGCAACGGCCCGGCGTTGACCGAAGTGATATCGGGCCAGGTGACGTTCATGTTCTACCCGATCATCGGCATCGCCGAATTCGCCGCCAGTAAGCGTCTGCGCGTATTGGCCGTCGGCACGGCAAAACGCCACGCGGATTTCCCCGATGTGCCGACCATGGCCGAAGCGGGCTTTCCGGGCTTTGAAGAAACCGCGCCGTGGGTGGGCTTGTTGGCGCCCGCCGCCACACCCGGTGCGATTGTTGATCGTTTGAGCACCGAGATGCGCAAATCGCTCGCCAAGCCGGAAACCGTGGCGCGGCTGAAATCATTGGGCGCAATCACGGTGGGCGACACGCCGGGCGAATATCAAAAATTCTTGCGTAAGGATTACGAACGCTGGACGCGGGTGATCAAGGCAGCGGGCGTCAAGGCGGAGTAAGTGGTGTGATCCAACCGGAGAGCAGGATGACCGTTAACAAACCCATGCACACCGTGATTGGCACAGGCGTTGCTGCCGCGTTATTTCTTGCAACGCACCTCGTGCACGCGCAAGACTATCCGGTCAAGACCATACGCCTGCTCAACCCGCTGCCTGCGGGCGGCCCCACTGACATACTCGGGCGCATGATCGCGCAACCGGTGTCGGAAGCGCTGGGCAGGCAGATCGTCACCGACAACCGTCCCGGCGCCAGCGGCAATATCGCGGCGGAGATGGCGGCCAAGGCCGCGCCGGATGGTTACACGCTGTTCATCGCGGGTGTGGGCAATTTCGCGATCAATGTCAGCTTGTTTCGCAAGTTGCCCTATGACCCGCAGCGCGATTTTGCCCCAATCGCGCTGTTGGCCACGGCGCCGTATGTCGTGGCCGTGCATCCGTCGATGCCGGTGACTACCATTAAAGAGCTGATCGCATTGGCGAAAGCGAAGCCGGGTGCGCTCAACTTTGGCGCGGTCACCGGCAACGGTGCGCATCTGGCGGCGGAACTTTTCAAGACAGCAGCGGGTATCAGCATCGTGCACATTCCGTATAAGGGCGCGGTGCTCGCCACCAACGATGTGATCAGCGGTTTTATCCAGATGACGTTTGCCTCCACGCCCGGCGTGATGCCTTTCGTCAAGGCGGCCAAATTGCGCGCGATTGCGATCACCAGCGCGAAGCGCGCGAGCACGCTGCCCGCGCTGTCGACGGTAGCCGAGGTAATTCCCGGCTTCGAGGCGACGGTCTGGTATGGCCTGGTTGCACCAGCAGGCACGCCGCGCGCCATTATCGAGCGACTCAACAGCGAAATCGCCACGGCGGTGAAAGCCCCCGCGCTACGCGAGCGGCTGATCGCCGCCGACTACGAGCCGGCCGTCGGCAGCCCGGAGCAGTTCGCCGCTTTCATGAAGCTCGAAATCGACAAGTGGGCGCGCGCGGTGAAGGTGTCGGGTGCGCGGGTGGAGTAATCAACGGTTGAAAATCGCGGGTGATGCCCGTGTGCTTGATTACCCGCGCTACCATTACTGCAATAGACGGCCCTTGAATAGGCTGGGATTTCACGCGGGCAATTCTTGCGAACCCCGGCGCGAGGCAAGTTTCCATGCGTGCCCGGCGCATTTTGATGGTGTAGCATTGCCGACATGCAGGTTCATCGTCGTACAAGGTCACACCTAGCGGAGGCAGCAAGATTATGGCACTGGTCGAATACAAGGCAGAAGGCGGCATCGGTTACATCACGTTGAACCGCCCGGAGAAACTCAACGCGTTTTCCGACGATGTGGGCGTGGCATTTTGCGAGGCGCTGTTTCAGTTGTATGACGATTCGACGGCGCAGGTCGGCATTATTTCCGGCAATGGGCGCGCCTTCTGCAGCGGCGCTGATGTGCGCCAGCGCCAGTTGCGCGCAAAGGCGGAGCTGGAAAAACTCAGCAGTCCGGCGGGGCGCGGCGGAAATTTTCGCGATCTGTTTTTCAAACCACCGGTGGCCAAGCCGATTATTGCCGCGGTGCACGGCTATTGTTACGGGATGGGCGTGCGGCTGGCGCTTTACTCGGATATGCTGGTGGCTACGCGCGATGCCAAGTTCCAGATCACCGAAACACCGCGCGGGCTGGACAGCACGCCGTTCTGGATGATGCTCGATGCCCTGGGCGCGGGCATGTTTGCCAGCGAGGTGTGTCTGACCGGTCGCTCGTGGACGGGCGAAGAAGCCGCGAAACACGGCCTGCTGACGCGCATGTGCGAGCCGGGTGAACACCTGAAGGCCGCCGAGGCGCTGGCGCGCGAGGTGCTGAAGAATCCGCCGCTGGCGGTGCGTGCGGTGGTGGCGGTGCGGCGCTCAAAGCTGCACGCCATGGATGTGCAGGCGCATGCGTCCGGCCCCAAGGGTTTGCATCTGACGGAAGATTTTCGCGAAAGCGCGCTGGCGTTTCTCGAAAAACGCAAAGCGGTGTTTCACGGGCGGTAATCGGTAACCTCATACAGTCTCACTCAGGGAGAGCATCATGGACTTACGTTTCACCCCCGACGAAATCAAATTTCGTGACGAAGTCAGAGCGTTTTTTCGCACGGCACTCCCGGAATCCATCCGCCGCAAGATGGAGCTCGGCCAGCGCCTTTCGAAAGAAGACATCGTCACCTGGCAGCGTATCCTAAACGCCAAAGGCTGGGCCGTGCCGAGTTGGCCGGTGGAGTGGGGCGGCACCGATTGGGGGCCAGTGAAGACCTATATTTTCAAGGAGGAAATGCAGCAGGCACCCGCGCCCGATCCGCTGAGTTTCAACGTCAGCATGGTTGGGCCGGTGCTGATCGCGTTTGGTTCTGACGCGCAAAAGAAACATTTTCTGCCGCGTTTGGCGAATCTCGATATCTGGTTTTGCCAGGGCTTTTCCGAGCCGGGCGCGGGGTCTGACCTCGCGTCGCTGCGCACCTCCGCCAAGCGCGAAGGGAACCATTACATCGTCAACGGGCAAAAAATCTGGACCTCGCGCGCGCACAACGCCGACTGGATGTTCTGCCTGGTGCGCACCAGCAGCGCAGGCAAGCCGCAGCAAGGTATTTCGTATCTGCTGATTGATGTCAACACGCCGGGTTTGACCATACGTCCGATACACACCATCGACGGCGAGCATCACTTTAACGAGGTGTTTTTCGACAATGTGCGCGTGCCTGCCGAGAACATCGTCGGCGAGGAAAACAAGGGCTGGACCTACGCCAAATATCTGCTCGGCCACGAGCGCGTGGGCATCGCGCGCATTGGCATCGCCAAGTACCGTTTGCAGCGCGCCAAGGCGCTGGCGGCTGATGTGATGGTGGGCGATACGCCGTTGTCCAAGACCGAACGCTTCCGCGAAAAAGTGGCGTCAATCGAAGTCGAGCTCAAAGCATTGGAAATCACGCAAATGCGCGTGATCGCCAATTCGGTGCATTTGCCGCCGGGCGCGGCTGATCCCGCGTCGTCGATCCTCAAGCTGAAGGGCACTGAGTTGCAACAGGCCACCACGGAAATCCTGATGGAAGTCGCTGGCGCCAACGCGATGATCCGCGAGTCAGAGCATCTGTGGGGCACCGCCACCGAGCCTTCGATAGGCCCGGAGTGGACGACCACCACCGCAGCGGATTATTTTTACATGCGAGCCGCGTCGATCTACGGCGGATCGAACGAAATTCAGAAGAACGTGATTGCCAAACGCATCCTCGAGCTATAACTCTTAAACCGGAAAGCCATCGCCATGGACTTCGATTTCAGCGACGAACAACGCATGCTCAAAGACAGCGTCGAGCAATTGATCACCGAACGCTATACCTTTGAACAACGCAAGCAGTACATGAAAGAACCCGCCGGTTACAGTCGCGCGATGTGGGAACAGTACGCCGAAATGGGTTTGCTCGGCCTGCCGTTTGACGAGAAATATGGCGGCGTGGGTTACGCTAACGGCGGCCCGATAGAAACCATGATCGTGATGGAAGCCTTCGGTCGCGGCCTGACGCTGGAGCCGTATCTGGCGACGGTGGTGCTGGGTGGCGGCCTCGTTAATCTCGGTGGCAGCGACGCGCAGCGCGAAGCCATATTGCCGAAAATCGCCGACGGCAGCTTGCTGCTGGCGTTCGCGCATTCGGAGGCGCAGTCGCGCTACGATCTGGCGGATGTGGCCACCACCGCAAAGCGCGATGCCGATGGCTGGATCCTCGACGGCGAAAAAAGTTTTGTCGCCCATGGCAATTGCGCGGACAAGCTGGTGGTGTCGGCGCGCATCGCAGGTGATCGTGCCAGCCGCGACGGTATCGCGCTGTTTCTGGTGGACGCGAAAACGCCGGGCGTGTCGCGCAAGAGCTACGAAACGCAGGACGGGCAGCGAGCGGCGCAGATCAAGCTGGCGGGTGTGAAGGTGCGCTCCAATGATGCCATCGGCGACCCTGGCAAGGCCTTGTCGCTGATCGAAACCGTCGCCGACAAGGCGCTGGCTGCGGTGGCGGCGGAAGCGGTTGGCGCGATGTCGGCGTCGCATGAAACCACGCTCGAGTATATGCGCACGCGCAAGCAGTTCGGTGTCGCCATTGGCAGCTTTCAGGTGCTGCAACACCGCGCGGTGGATGTGCTGGTGAGTCTGGAGCAGGCGCGCAGCATGGCCTATTACGCCACCATGATGGTGAATGATCCCGATCCGGCGGAGCGCAGTAAAGCCATCTCGGCGGCCACGGTGCAGATACGCCGCTCTGGTAAATTCATCGGTCAGCAGGTGGTGCAGTTGCATGGCGGCATCGGCATGACGCTGGAGTACAGGATCGGTCACTACTTCAAGCGGCTGACGGCGATGGAGTCGTTACTGGGGGACACCGATCACCATCTCGCCGCGCTGGCACGTGCGGGCGGGTTGATCGACGCGGGTGTGTAATACCAATTCCATGTCGTCAGGAATTGATAGAGGCGCACCACTAAACTGGGGCGTATGTAGATAGGTTCACTATTGCCGTAGAAATGGAATAGCATGAAGCAAAGCGAGTCTGTCTTTCTCAAAGTACGCGGCCTGAACTATCACTGCCGCACCTGGGGCCGCGAGGGTGCGCCCAAGCTGTTTATGCTGCACGGCTTTCAGGATGTCTCCGCGTCGTGGCAGTTCACCGTCGATGCGTTTGAAAAAGACTGGCATATCATCGCGCCTGATTGGCGCGGTTATGGTCTGACCGACTGGACGGGACAAGACACCTATTGGTTTCCGGATTTCATTGCCGATCTCGATGCCATCCTCGATCATTTCGAGCCCGAAGAGTCGGCCAGCATCGTCGCGCACAGCATGGGCACCAGCATCGTGGGCTTGTATGCGGGAGCGATTCCGGCGCGCATCGCCAAGCTGGTCATAGTCGAAGGTTTCAGTGGGCCGCCGGCGCCTGCCGACGAAGCGCCGCGCCGCTACGCCAAATGGCTGCGGCAGATCGTCAATGGCGAACAGCAGCGGCCTTACGCTGATTTCGCCGATTTTGCCGAACGCATGATGGCGGAAAATCCGCGACTGACCGCCGAACGGGCTGCGTTTCTGGTGCAGCACTGGGGCAAGGAAGAAGGCGATGGCACCGTGGTGCGGCGCGCCGACCCCGCGCATAAAGTGGTGCGCCCCACGCCCAACCGGCACGATGAATCGCTCGCCTGCTGGCAGCAGATTACCGCGCCGCTGTTGTTTGTCGAGGGCGCGAACTCGCGGCTGGTGGCCATGGCGCAGCGCAACCCGGAGGAATATCAGGAACGGCTGGCGGCGTTTCAAACCATGGTGGATGTGGAGCGCATCGATGATGCCGGTCACAACATCCACCACGATCAGCCGGAAGCGCTGGCGAAGGTGATCGAGCGGTTTTTATTAAGTAATTGATTTAATTGATTATTTTTTCATTGCCTGCGTACCCCTCTGCGCGGGAAGGGCAGGCAAAGATTTTCACGTTAAGTGAATGGTGTGGAACGCTTGCTCACGCCCACGGAAATCCCTGAACCACTTTATATGTTGCGCTGCGGCTCGGCCTTCAGCAGCAGCCACGCAAAATGCCGTCCGGCGAATTCCTGCCCGGCGTTAAGTGGTAGCCGATCCTGACGCAGACTGGGATCGTATAAATTTTCCGGCGCATCGATTTCAATAAGGTTCATGTATTTGGCGACCGGATCGGCGCCGATTTGCGCCGGTGTCGTCGCGTGTTGCAGTTGCCAGATGCGATGCACGCCCGGTAGTTCGAGCACGCGCTTCAAGTGTTGCGCGGTGTCTGCCTGAAATTTTGATTCAGCCGCATCCGTGCCCTTGAAATGGTATTCGCAGCGCGCCCAGCAGCGGCCGGCGCGGTTGTCTTTTTCGATCAGCGACAGCGTGCGGTAAAACACGCGGCCCCATTTGCCGAGATCGCGGCGCCAGGGTTCTTTTTCCATCACCGGCGGCGGCGGATTGCTCGGGAACGAACTGAACACGCCGGGCTCGCGGATGGAATAAATCTGCTGATACTCCTGCTCCAGCACGCCTTCGTTATCGCTATGAAAATTGTTGTGCGGGCCGCCGCGCAGTTCTTTGGTGCGCCACGAGGTCGAGTAACCCGGCTTGTCCGCCAGCTCCTGAATATGGTCGTCGAAATGGATGTTGAACTGGGGGTCGAATTCTTTGTTGGTCAAATCAAACCGCACAAAGCCCAGATATGGAAATGCCTTGATGTCTACCATGTCTTGTTCCTTTCGTTAGTCATTCACGCGTGTGCGCACCCATTCCAGCACGTGCGTCAGCCGCGGCGGCAAATAGTCTTCGGCTTCATCACAGGTAACCCAGCGCCATTCGTCGTGCGCGGGCTTGCCGAGTTTTCTGGCGATGGGCAGCGTGACGTTTTCGATGCGCGTTTCGGCGACATAAAAACGGTCAACCTTGTTGCCCGCGTAGGGCACGGTCTCTTTGTAATCTTCGCCGAAGGCGAATTCAAGATCGTCGATGGCGGTCGCAGCCAGGGTTTCGCGCTTGGCGGCTTCGAGTGAATCTTCGTGCACGCTGATGATGCCCGCCGGGAAACTCCAGCTTTCACCGCGCCGCAGCACCAGCAGTTGCCAATCGCCCCAGGCAAACCGCACCGGCACCACGCCGCACGATAACTCTTTGTTTTCTATGGGTTTTTTTCCGGTATCCATATCATCTGTCGCGCGCGACAGTCACAACTGTCGCGCTAGTTCCACAACCACGCCGCACCACGCACGCCGCTGGAGTCGCCATGTTGGTGGCGTACGAGACGCGTGCGCACGGTGTCGGAGAATACCCACTTCCCCCAAAGCGCGGGAATGTTTTTATAGAGCTGCTCGATGTTGGACAGCCCGCCGCCGAGCACGATCACTTCGGGGTCGAGCATATTGATTACGCTGGCCAGCGCACGAGCCAATCGATCCTCGTAACGCGCGAGCGCTTGTGCTGCGTGCGTATCCTGCGAGCTGCGTGCCGCGATGTCTACCGCGTCGAGTGTCGTGCTCGCATGCCGCGCATAGTCGCGCGCGAGGCCCGGCCCCGACAGAAAGGTTTCAATGCAGCCGGGTTTGCCGCAGTAACACGTAGCACCGGGGCGTTCATCATCTTGCGGCCACGGCAACGGGTTGTGGCCCCATTCGCCGGTGATGGCATTGGGGCCGTCGATCAACTTGCCGTGAATCACGATGCCACCGCCGACGCCGGTGCCGATGATCACGCCAAACACCGACGCCGCACCGGCTGCAGCGCCGTCCACTGCTTCTGACAAAGCAAAACAATTGGCGTCGTTGGCGAGCCGCACCTCTCGCGCCAGCATCCGCTGCAAATCCACTTTAAGCGGCTGCTGGTTTAGGCAAGTGGAGTTCGAGTTACGCATCAGGCCAGTCGAGGGCGACAACGCGCCCGGCGTGCCGATGCCGATGGAGCCGCGCGTGTTCAATGTGCGCTCGGCGTCGTGTATCAGGGTTGCGATCAGCGTCAGCGTTGCCGCATAGTCGCCCGACGGCGTGGGCGCGCGGCGGCGTAGCAGTTCCGCACCGGTGGCATCGAAGGCGGCGACTTCAGTTTTGCTGCCGCCGAGGTCGATGCCGATTCGTAACATACTGAATTTATGTGATTTTAGATTGATATGGATCTTGGTAATCTACCAGGCCCTATGAGTACAGGTATTTTTGAAACCCTATAAATGTATTTCTGATCTGTTCCGGGTTGCCTAAGTCAGGGCAATTGCATCAAATAGCCACCATCCCAAGTAATTGCTCACGATAAGAATCGCTGGTTGATGCGACCAAGCGTCGCGTCTTGATTCCGCCCTTGCGGGACTTATCCAGACGCAGAATATTGAGCACCATGCGACGCACGGCGGC
>CAMBGJ010000015.1 GCA_945865805.1 Bordetella parapertussis | reverse complement strand
AAAAATGGTGTCGCACGATCTATCGGACGGAAATTAGTCATAGGGAAAATTTCAACATCGTAAAAGGGGACATATCTATGGCCACAAAATCATCGCATCGTTCCAACTATTCACATAATTTCTGCCGGCTAAGTCCGACAGGCTGCTAGTGCCCGGCGGCATGATCGTGTGCGACGACTACAACTGGCCGGGCGCGCGCAAGGCCATCGATGAGGTTTGCGAACGGTTGGGCGCGACGTTCAACACCACTCCGCAGATGCAGGCGTATATCATGCGCGGCTAGCCGCGAGGCAGAGTCACCCCAGCGAGCGGCCGCTGAACGCCGTGTCGGGCGTGTAATGTGTGGTGGTCAACGCGTTTTGCAGCAGTTCGCCAAGCTGTCCTGCCGGTGTGTAACGCCGCTCAATCCCGGCATGCGGAGCGTGATGCCGCCTCTTTACGCGCCCTATCTGACCGGCGAGTATTACGACTTTAAGGCGGACGACGGCGTCGACAATAATCTCGCGTTATTCGACGGGCAGGGACGAAAATCCCTGTCTTACCTGGAAACCGTCATGCTGGGCGGCAGAGACGAAGCATTCATCGAACGCGCGCGAGTGCGCCTGCAGCAGCGCCGGGAAATTCGCTTTCGCATCTACTTTACCTCAGGGCCATTTCTGCGCTGCGTGTTTGACGCGCAGCACTTCAACAGCCTTACCGGCAATGCGGTAAATCAAAATATAGTTGGTGTGCACCACAAGCTCGCGCGTCCCTTGCACACGCCCGATGCGTCCCAGCTTCGGGCGCAGATCAAGTTGCGCGGCCTGCGCGATCAGCGCGTCACCCATTTCGATTGCCGCCCGTGGGTTGTCTTGAGCGATGTAAGCGGTAATTCCCTTGCGGTCGGCAATGGCCGCAGGCTTCCAAAACGGCAAGATCAGTTCCCCATACTCTCGGCCCGTTTGACCAATGCCGCGCGCTCGGCGGCCCAATCGTGCGCGACTCGCTCATGCGGCACACTGGGCCGTGAATCGTCGATGGCTTCCTGAACCTGTTGGGTAAGCCATCCCTTGTAGGCGGCGGCTTCGTGCGCGTTTTTCATGCGCTCGGCGGCGTCCGTGCGCTTGCGCCCGGTCTTGAGCGCCGTAGCGTCAAACTGAGTTGCATCCACCTGGTAGCGGGCAATGCCGATACTTTTAAGATAGCCGACAAGCGTTTCAAACTTGCGAAAGATTCGAACTGCGCCACGCTTGGCGGCCAGCATTCGCTCGGTCATGCCGTACTGGATGACTACACCCCAGCCCCCAGGCTGACCGACAATGCTGGCCCCGCGAACTGCTCCCGCTTCAACCAGGCGTTCAAGGGTCACATGGTCGATAGTTTCAGCAATAATTGCCATTTCAGCGCCTTTTGAAATTTAGGTCAGTAAGTAATAATGTACCCAAATAATAACAAAATGGCAACCTATACTAAATACTCATGCTTACCCCTGACTGCGCGCCCGCCCATACAGCAGCGTCACATTCACACGCCGGTTCTCATAACCCGGCTTGAAATGCAGTTCATCGGTGATGTGTATCAGACTGGAGTCAAACAGCACGCAGCGGTTTTCGCGATACGGCACGCGCGTGGATTGGGCGTTGTGCACCTTCAGATACGCCATCATCTTCGACTGGTTGGTGTTGTAATCCATGAATGTCCAGCTCGTTGGCGCGGGCAGGTCGTAAACCACCATGCCGCCCTTGGTATTGTCGGTGCATGCCGAGTCCGGTGTGATCCAGAAATTCACGTTGACCTTGGCGAAATCCGCGTGCAGGTTGATGCCCTGCATGCGCTGATCGTATTTGAAGGCCCAGGCTTGCAGCAGCGGCTGCTCGCCGATCACGCGCGGCATCGCTGCGCGTAGCTCGTGCGCGATGGCCAGCAGCACGCGTGCGCTGAAGCCTCGTGCGAGCAATGCACCTACATAACCGCGCTCGTAGTTCATGTCCCACACCACGGCTTCCTCGCAGTATTCGCGTAGCCGCGCCAATGCGTCCGTTGATAGAAAGTTGTCGATGACCACCATCGCCGGATGGCTGGCGAAGTACTGGTCTTCGATGTCGCGGTAGTTATTGTCGCCCAGCGCGCGACCGTCAAACCGCTGATCGGGTACGTAGTGAACCGTGGTCAGCGCCTGTTGCAGCCGTTCGCCTTCTTGTCCGGCGGGCGCGTAGTGCTGCTGAATATCAGCGTCGCGGCCGTGGTGACGTCGCACTAACGCGAGAGCTTCCAGTCCCGCCGCATTGAGCTTGCCGCGTTGTGCCAGCAATTCGAGTTGCTCGTGAGCGTGGCGCAGGCGCGGTTCCGGCACCGGCCAGGGCAACGTGTTGAGCGCAAGCCGTTGGGTGCGTGCCAATGCAAACGAGGCATCGAAGCGCCGTGCCGAGGCGTCAACGTCGCCGTGTTGCAGTCGCTCCAGTCCCAGCGAAAGCTGGCATTCAATGTCGTTTTGAATCTCGGCAGGGTACTGCTCTGTCAGCGCCTGCGCTTGCGCGGTGTCGTTCGCATTGGCGTAAAGCGCGATCAGTGCGCGCAGCGCGAGTATTCGCTGCGGACCGGTGGTTTTTAATGCGCTGACCAGAGCGCTGGCCGCAGGGGCGTGTTGGCCGAGTCCGGCGTACGCAGTGCCCAGTTCCAGTTGCATTTCCGCTGTGGCCGCCGCTTGTTCAACCAGCGTATCGAAGGCGCCGATGGCCGCGTAGCCATCGCCCAGGCCGTTGTAGCCGCGCATGACATGCAGTGTGGCAAGAGGTGACGCCGGATCGGCAAACCGCGCGCGTAGCGCGTTGCCGAGCGCTTCATGGTGATTGCCCATCACCTGGTTGCAGATGCTCAGCACAATCAGCGCGCGAAAATTCTGCGGGTCGGCGGCGAGCACCGCGCAGGCGTGGCGATAGGCCGGTTCCCAATCGGCGGCGGCCGCCGCGATTTGCGCCAGCACGCTCAGCAGGAATACTTCATCGTCGGGCGGCGGCTGAAAACGTTGCTGGACATAGGCGTCGGCTTCGTCGATCTGGCCGGCGGCGTGCAGCAGCATCAGATACACGGCGCTGACATCCGCCGCGCGGCTTGCGCTGATCGCCAGCCTCGCGGCGGGGAGGGCCTCTTGTGCGTTGCCGTTGCTTAAATGCGCCGCGAGGGCTTCCGCAATTTGTCGTGCCCAAGGGGCTTTCCACGCGTTTGTGCGGCACACGTTGTGCGCGCTTTTGTTGTCGCCGCACAGGTGCAGGCAAAGGGCGGCCTCGAAAGCGTCTTCGTCGGAGGCGGGTGGCGTACTGCTCAAAAGCGCGTATGCGCGTTGCACCTGCCCGGTTGAACGTAGACGCTTGATATTCTGATAAGGCTGGGAAAGCATGAAGTGAGTTATTGTAACTAATTGCTTTTTATAGATTATTTTATAATGCGATTTTGGCGTGCCTACCGGCCAGATCACGCTGTAATGCCGCCAGCGCATCATCCCAACGCCCATCGAATGTTTGCCGGTAAATGCCAAAGCCGGGAAACCACGGGCTTGTGCCAGCGGCCATCCAGCGCCATTCGGCGGGGCATGGCACCAGCACGCGCGCGGTTTGGCCCGCCGCCGCGCGCAAGTGCATATTGGTGTTGCTCACCCCCACGTAATCGTCGATCAGCGCAAGCAGCGCCAGCATGTGTTCGAGATTTTCGTTGAGCGCGGTGAAATCCACCAGCAGTCGGCCCAGCGCGGTTTGCAGTTGCTCAAGTTCACCGGCGGCGGGATTACGTTGCAGCGCGAGCATCGTGCCGGGCCAACCGTTCAATGCAGCCGCAAGCGGGGGTAGGGCGATTTCCTTGAAGAGTTTCCATGTCGCGCCACGCTGCTGATCGGGCGCAGTGCCGCCGCGCCAGGTGATGCCCAGATATGGCGGCGGGCCGGCGCGTGCCAACAGGTCGCGCACGGCGGTTAGCGACGCGGGCAGCGGGGCGATGCGCAAACTGGGCGGCGGCAATGGCGCGTGAGGGGCATGCGTCCACGGGTATGCGGTGAGCGCGCCTGCGTCAGCGCCGGGGTTCGCGGGCGCGGGCATCGCGGTAATCTCGTGTTCGTATTCGCGCTCGCTTACCGCGCAGGGCAGATCGCCCGCCAGAATATTCATGTCGGCCGACGGAATCGTGTCTGTGGAACCGACAACCGTATCCAGCGCCGCAACGCGTTGCAACATCACCGCGAGCTTGGGGCTGGCGCAATAGGTGAGGCGCGCACCCAGCGCCTTCAACTTTGGCGCGTAACGTAAAAAAAACAGTTCGTCGCCGAGGCCCTGCTCGCAAACGACGCAGATGTGTTGGCCCGCGACATTCGGCAGTAGCGATTGCTTGAGATTCAGATGGCCAAAGTGCCGGACGATGCGTTCATAGTCGGGTCGCGTGCGATAGTTGCGCCAGCCATCGGCGAAAAAGCCGTTGGCGAGCAGTATCGGGGTCACCAGCCGGATGGCCATCGGGGTATCGCTGGCGCCACGCAGAATGTTGCCGAAGCGGCGCAACCCTTCGTCGATCTCGCCGATTTCGCAAAGCGCGAAGGCGCAGGTTTCCTGATAGCGCTGGTTGTGCGGCTCCAGCGCCGCTGCGTGCTGGCAATGCAGCGCTTGTTCGGTCAATCGGCCTTGCATGCCGAGTGCGGCGCTCAGCAGGGTGTGGGCATTGGCGAAATCCGGTGCCGCCGCGATTATGCTGCGGCAGTGCTGTTCGGCTTCGGCAAGTTGCCCCAGATCGATCAGCACCGAGGCGAGATTCGCACGCGCCAGAATGAAGTCGGGTGCTGTGGCAATGCAAACACGATATTCGGTTTCTGCTTCTTCAAAGCGCAGCATCGCGTGCAGGGTGCTGCCCATGTTGTTGCGTGCGTTGACCATTGTGGGATCAATGCGCAAGGCAGCGCGGTAATGACCGACAGCTTGTTCAGGGCGCGCCAGATCACGCACGACGTTACCCAGATTCATCCACGCAAACGCAGCATAGGGAAAACGCGCCACCACGCGTTTCAGCAATATTTCAGCGTCGGCGAATTTCTGTTGCATCGCCAGCGCATTGGCAAGACCGATCTGGTAGCCCGCCGTGGCGGGATCCAGGCGCATGGCCTTGCGGAAAGCGGACTCGGCGTCGGCGTGGCGTCCGGCGGCAAAATAAGCTTGCGCCAGACTACCGACGACGGCGGGGTGATTGCGTTGTTGGGCGGCGGCCTGTTCCAGATTTGCCACGGCGGCATCGCTCTGGCCGCATTCAAGGTATAAATTTCCCAATAAAAACAATAGCTTGGGGTTGTTTTCCTGTGCGGAGAGCGCGGTTTTATAGGCGGCGACAGCGGCGTCGAGGTCGCCCGCCTCGTGTGCGCGGCGGCCCGCTTCTAAATAGTGGGCGAACCGAGGATCGGGCTGCGGAAGCATAATTTCAGTATAACACAATGAATTAAAAGGATTTTTTGTGATTCAATGATTGGGCGCCGAGAGCGTGCGAGCGGTTTTCACCGCGATCGGCATGGCAGGGGTTTACCGTTCAAAGTCTGCTCAGAGCCTCAATGTTGTATTTATGCAACAAACAGAGTGTTTTTCGTTAAGTATTGCTGCTTAAGTATATAGAAATATCTGTTTTATAATGATTTTTTGTTGTTGTATAAAAGCAACAATCGCAAAGAAAAAGCCTTGGCCGGGTGATATTTTCATGAGCCGCGTGGGGTGAAATTACATAGTCACCTCGTCCTTTTGAATCTACGTAGGGCAAAAGTGCTCGAGACGGGGTGATTGAAGTGGGGTCGTTAACAATCCCGGCACCGTATCTGGGGCAGTAGTTAAAAACATCACAGGAGAATGAAATTCAGAAAAACTGTTGGCTGTTGCGGTAGCAGGTGCGCTGGCGGCGCCGGCTTTTGCACTGGCCCAAAATGCGACGGTAAACGTATACGGCAGACTGTATGCCGAATACTCGAAAGTGAATCAAGGCAACAACGCGGCCGCCGCGGCGCTGGTGGATGTGGATCACCTGCAAAACCCGGGTTCGTCGATTGGTTTCCGTGGCGAAGAAAAATTGGCTGGCGGCATGTCAGCGTGGTTCCAGTGCGAAAGCACCATGGACTAGCGCGGTCAGGGGCCCGAAGGCTTGTGCTCGCGTAACAGCGCGCTGGGCTTGAAAGGCGGCTTCGGTAACTTCTTCATGGGTAACTGGGACACCCCGTGGAAGCGCGTGCAAACGTACGTTGGTGGGGCTGAGACCGGCGTATTCGGCACCGCGCAACTGCTGTATGGCCAAAGCACCACCACGAGCTCGGGTGCAGCGAGCAACGGCAACTTCATGCGCCGTCAGAAAAACTCGATTAACTACGACACCCCGGTGTTCAGTGGTTTCCAGGGTATGGTTGCTTACTCCACGACAAACACCGAGACCGCGACCATAAACGCTGCCACCACCAGCAAACCGCGTATCTGGTCGTTGGCCGCGAAGTATGACAACGGCCCGGTGAACGTAAACTTTTCGTATGCGCGTCACAACGACATCGTCGCTGGCGCGGTCCGTGGTGACGATCGCGGCTGGGCGTTAGGTGGTTCGTATCGCTTCTCGAATGGCCTGCGTCTGGGTGGTTTGTTTACCCGTCAAAACATCGAGCGTGGCACGGCTGCAGCACCGACCGAAGACAATATCAAAGCTTGGCACTTGGGCTTGGATTGGCGCATTTCTGGTCCGCATGGCATGAAAGCTGCCTATACACGTACGAATGATGTGGGTGGCTTTTGCTTCGGCGGTGTCGGCGCAGGTGCGCCGCCGTACCGTCCGGCGTTCAACGCAGCGGGTGGCACCGGTGCGAGCATGTATCAAATCTGTTACACGCACGCGCTGTCGAAGCCTACCGAGTTCTCCGCTGGTTATGTCAAGCTCGACAACAAGGCCAATGTGGCATTTCAACTATATGGTTTGGGTGCCAACGGCAATGGTCAAGACCAAAGCGCGTTTGCTCTAGCTCTGGATCACCGCTTCTAAAAACTACGCAGTTAGCACTACCTTCAAGTGGGCGCCCCTTAAAAGGGCTCCTTTTTTTTATTGCCGATGGTTTGGCGAACACTTAAAAATCATAAGTATTTGTTTTTAAATGAGTTCTCATTGCCTTGATCAATCCATAGAAATAACAAATTTACAGCATTCAAGAGAAAACCTGCCATTGCAACTGTTGCATCCCAGCAACAATTTGTACGTTCCGCCCATAAAAATCCCTCAATATCCTTGAGCAACAGCTAAGAAGGTTCCATACTCTATTTGTCCCTAAAAGCTACTTAGGTGTATTTATGTAGCTAATCAGCAATTAGCAACTTCACCCAGACCATCGGGTAACAAGTGGCTAAAGCTGGGGGAAAAGCTAAAACTCAAAGGAGATTGAAATGCAGAAAAAACTGTTGGCTGTTGCGGTAGCAGGTGCGCTGGCCGCGCCGGCTTTTGCACTGGCCCAAAATGCGACGGTAAACGTATACGGCAGACTGTATGCCGAATACTCGAAAGTGAATCAAGGCAACAACGCGGCCGGCGCGGCGCTGGTGGATGTAGATATCCTGCAAAACCCGGGTTCACATCTTGGTTTCCGTGGCGAAGAAAAATTAGCTGGCGGCATGTCAGCGTGGTTCCAGTGCGAAAGCACAATGGATTGGCGCGGTCAGGAGCCCCAAGGCTTGTGCTCGCGTAACAGCGCGCTGGGCTTGAAAGGCGGCTTCGGTAACTTCTTCATGGGTAACTGGGACACCCCGTGGAAGCGCGTGCAAACGTACGTTGGTGGGTCTGAGACCGGCTCATTCGGCGTTGCGCAACTGCTGTATGGCCAAAGCACCACCGCGAGCTCGGGTGCAGCGAGCAACGGCAACTTCATGCGCCGTCAGAAAAACTCGATTAACTACGACACCCCGGTGTTCAGTGGTTTCCAGGGTATGGTTGCTTACTCCACGACAAACACCGAGACCGCGGCCATAAGCGCTGCCACCACTAGCAAACCGCGTATCATGTCAGTGGCTGCGAAGTATGACAACGGCCCGTTGAACCTCAACTTCGCGTATCAGGTTGCCAACGACATCGTCTCTGGCGCTATTCGTGCTGAGGATCGCGGCTATGCGTTGGGCGGTTCGTATCGCTTCTCGAATGGTCTGCGTCTGGGTGGTTTGTATACCCGTCAAAACTTCGAACGTGGCACGCTTGCCGCACCGACCGAAGGCACTGTCAAAGCCTTTCACGTGGGCATTGACTGGAAGTTTTCCGGCCCGCATGGCGTACGTGCTGCATACACGCGCGCTGGTGACATAGGTGGAACTGGTTTTGCTGGCATCGGCACGGGCGCCCCTGTCTATCGTCCGGCGAACAACGCAGCGGGTGGTACCGGTGCGAGCGTGTCGTCTATCCGTTACGTGCATGCCCTGTCAAAGCGCACGGAGTTCACCGCTGGTTATTCCAAGATCGACAACAAGGTCAATGCGGCGTATCAGCTATATGGCATGAGTTCCAACGGCAGTGGTCAAGACCAAAGCGCGTTTGCTATGGGCCTGGATCACCGCTTCTAAGAAACAGGCAGTTAGCAATACCTTCAAACGGGCACCTTCGGGTGCCTGTTTTTTTTCGTGCGTTTTTTTCGTGCGATGTATTCCCGCTGGTTGATTGCTCCCCTCAACAAAACATTAACGATAAACTTCGCAGAGATTACCGACCCGCACTACAAGAATTCTTAGCGCTCGGTCTTCGATACTGGAAATAATGCGGTAATCCCCAACGCGGTATTTCCAGAATGCACCCAGCTCGGCGCCCTTTAGCGCCTGCCCGATGCTGCGCGGATCGTCCAGCACGGCCACGCGCTCATGGAGAAACGCAAGGATACGGCGCGCGATTTGCGGGTCGAACTGATCGAGATTTTTCTGCGCCAGAGACGACAGATCAACTTTCCATGCCATAACGTTTCATCGCATCGGCAAGCGGCGTGGTAGTTGGCCGGCCGGCACGAATCGCAGCCAGTTCGCGCTCGGCCAGATAGGCGTCTTCGAGATCTTCAAGATGATCCAGAATAGCCTCGGTGACGTAGAATGATTTGCTGCGCCCCGTGCGTTTAGCCAGACGGTCTAAACGTTCCAGGATCTCGTCGGGTAAGCCTATGGATATGGTCATCGTGGACCCCTTTAATGGATGCGATACGATTGTCCCATTCTGAATGTGGCAGCGGCAATAGCCCCGTTCAGGATCAAAGCGCGTTTGCTCTGGGCTTGAATCACCGAGTTTATTGATCTTCGCATAACTCGTGACAGACAAAATTCGTTCTCCCTGCCTTCAATCAGGCGTTCCTCAAAGAAGCGCCCGTTTTTATTGTTGCAGAGCTTTTATCGCTGCGCGGCAATCATGCCTTCAAACAGGTGTTCCAGATCACGCGTGAATTTTGCAGAATTAAAATAGGGTGCTGCCTCGCGCGCTTCTACCAGCTTGCTGCGTAGCTTTTGTAGTTTTGCAGCATCTGTAGCCAGAATTTTTGCCAACTGTTCGTATTCGTCGATTGAGCGGGTAATTAATTCCGGCAAACCTGCCGCGGTCAAAATGCTGCCCGCAACGCGCGCAGCGAAGGTGTCGCCGGTTAACCCCACGGTAGGGCAACCGCACCACAGCGCGTCATTCAAGGTGGTGTGCGAAGTGTAGGGAAATGTATCCAACGCGAGATCAGCCACGCAGTAACGTGCAAGATGTTCGCTATACGGCCGGCGCGGCGCGAAGAACAGCCGATCGCTGGCGATGCCGTGGAATTTGGCGACGGACAGCAGATTGCTCTTGACCATGGCGCCACTATCTACCAGCCACAACAAGCTGCCCGGCACTTGGTGCAACAGACGCAGCCATACCTCGTAGACATCCGGCGTGATCTTGTAGCTTTGATTGAAGCAGCAAAACACAAAGCCTTGTTCCGGCAGGCCATACTCGAGGCGGCTCAGTGGCGGCGCTACCACGCGTTTGCGGTCGACGGGCTGATAGCAGTGAGGCATGCGCACCACGCGTTCCGCGCAAGTCACTTCCCCGCCGGGGTGGATAATGTAGGGGTCGGCAAGCAGATAATCGACAAACGGCGCGCCGGTGGTGCCCGGATACCCGAGCCAGGTCACTTGTATGTTGCACGGGCGCCGCGCCATGATGGTGATGCGATCACCGACGGTGTACCCCTTGATGTCAATCAGAATATCGATCTCATCGCCGCCTATGCGTTGCGCGGCGATGTCGTCCGTCATTCTTGAGATATCGACAAAGTGCTCACATGTAGCCATCACGCGCTTGCGCATGGCGCTCGCGTCTTGCGGTCCGTGCGAATACGCAAAAATCTCAAAGCGGCTGGTGTCGTGATGCTCAAGCACATCGGCGATCAGATACGCTGCGGCATGTTCCTGAAAATCCGACGACAGGTACCCCACGCGTATGCGCTTGTCCGCGCGCGGCGCGGTTGACGTGATCGCGGGCATCGGCCGGATGTTCTTGAAGCGCTCCGCCGCCCATGCCGACGTGTAGCGGAGTTGCTGTTGCGCACTGATCGGTTCACACAGCAGCCAGAACGGACTGCCCAGCGCCGCTTCGTTTGGGTCATCAAGGCGCGGTGCCAGCACTTCCCAGGCACGCGCCCATTTGTCCCAGTCACACTGTACGCGATATTGAAAGGCCAGCATACCGAGCAATCCGCCGTCGAGGGTGCGTTCGTAACCGGCTTCGAGTACCGGGACACTGAGCGCGGCGTTTCCCCGCACGCCATGAATATTCGCCAGCGTGGTGTAGGCGCCGGGCGCATCTGGGTTAAGTTCCAGCGCGCGCTGTGCCAACGGCTCGGCTTCATCCAGTTTCCCGGCTTCAAACAACGCATTGGCCAGCGCCGTGACTGCGCCGCTATTATCCGGCTCGGCGGCAACAGTGATTCTCAAGTGCGCAACGGCTTCATCGACGCGGCCCAGTGCGAGGCACGACGCAGCGAGGCCCTCATGCGCGGCAATGAAATCCGGCGCGGCTTGCAAAGTCGCCAGATATTGCAGGCGCGCCTCGTCATGGCGTTGCAGCAGCGCCAGCCCATGCGCAAGATTGTTGCCCGCAGCCGCCAACCGGGGATCGATTTCCAGCGCCTTGCGATAAGCCAGCAGCGCGTCATCAAGCTTATTGCTGCGTTCACGCGCAATGCCGAGATTGACCCACGCTTCGGTGTGGCGAGGTGACCGTGCGAGGCATTTTTCAAACCAGTCTATTGCTGTAGCTTTTTGATTTTGTTCAAGAAAAACTACGCCTATATTGAAGAGTGCATCGGCGTTGCCCGGTGCCAGCGCGAGCGCCGACTCAAATGCGCGCCGCGCCGAGTCGTTGTCACCTTGCGCGTGCAAGGCGCGCCCCAGACTCATTTGGCAATCGGCATCGCGCGGCGCCATGGTGGCCGCGCGTTGCAGCACGCTCACCGCCTCAGCGGATTTTTTCTGTTCCAACAACGCCAGGCCGAGGCGCATGACCACCACCGCCGGCGCGCGTGGATTGGCGGCGGCCTTGCGCAGCACTGGCTCCGCATCGTTAAAACGGCCTTGCATGAGGTAACACAACCCAAGGCTGTCGAGCGCCATGCCGTTGCTGGGGTCGGAACGCAAGGTGATTTGCAACGGTGCTTCGGCCGCCGGTGCATTGCCCGCCATCAAGCGGATCATACCCAGCAGATAATTGGCCTCCGGGTTAGCGGGCGCTTTGGCCAACACCGCTGCGATCAGCGCCTGCGCGCCGGGTGTGTTCGCGGTTTGCAGCAGCGCGCGCGCGCGCGCGAGTTGATCGTTGGGATTTCGGGCCATGAGCTTCGATGATATCGAGCGCGCATTATAGGCGCTAGATGGAATAGGCTCTAAAATCGCGCCATGCCGCGACACCGCCTTATTCAACGCGAAGACCAGCGTTCATGAGCCCATCGAAATTGCCGCAAGCCGTCGCGTGTTTTCAGTAAGGCGATTTTGCGGGTGCGCGGCGTTTGTGCCAACAGATTCTGCGGCGTGAATCCGCCAACGTTGGCGCGTGGTATTTGTTGGGTGTCGCGTGCCTGTCGTTGGGCGAGGCGCAATCGGCGCTCGACGCGCTCAAGCGCGCACAGGTCTACGCGCCCAATGATGCAGCGATCACTGAAAACCTTGCTGTGGCGCACCTCGCCGCCGGGGAGGCATCCGTCGCCGAAGCGCTGTTAAGCCACTTGATCGCGAGGGGTGCGACATCCGGGTTGCTGCATATGCGCCACGGCCTTGCCTTGCCTTGCAACAACTGGGGCGGCTGCCTGAAGCGGAACAGGCGCTGCGTCTGGCGCTGTAAACCGCGCCCGGTGAAGCCGATGTTTATGTGAATCTATCCAATGTGTTGGCGGCACGCGAGCATATCGACGAGGCGCTGGCGGTACTGCGCGACGCATTGTCACGGTGGCCGGGTCACCGGACGCGTTGTACAACCGTGGCGCGTTGTTGCAGCGGCAGCGGCGGTTTGACGAAGCCTCGCAAGCCTACGCCGAAGCGCTGCGGGCCGATCCCATGTACCTCGATGCCTGTAACAATCACGACGTGGTGCTTGAAAATCTGGGCAAGCTCGACGAAGCTGCAGCGTGCTATCACAAGGCGCTGGCGATAAATCCGCGCAGCGTTCATGCCCTCAGCAATCTGGGCAAAGTGTTGCGGGCGCAGGGTCGGCTGGAAGAATCCGCCGATTGCTGCTTGCGCGCGCTGCGGGTGGACGCGCGCTTTGCCGACGCGTTGCTGAATCTCGCCGGGGTGCGCGCCGAGCAGGGTGATAACGCGGCGGCATTGCAACGGTATCAACAGGTGCTTGCCAGCGTGCCAGAGGATGCCGATGCGCATCTGTCGCTCGGTGTGTTGTGCCTGGGCATGGGCCAATTTGCCGAGGGTTGGTGGCATTATCCGTGGCGCCCGCAGCGCCGCTAAATGGTGGCCGCCAGCTTGGCGCTTGATGAAGATTTGTCGACGGATGTGTCGGGTCAGCGGTTGCTGTTGATCGGCGAGCAAGGCTTGGGCGATGAACTGTTTTTCTTGCGCTACGCGCCGCTGCTGCGGGCGCGTGGCGCACGCCTGCTGGCGTTTTGCGATTCCAGGATCGCCGGTATCCTGCAACGCACGGATTTGTTCGAGCACATCGCCGTGCACGGCACTGCGCCGCCGCCAGCCGATCTGCGACTGGCGATGGGCGACCTGCCACGTGTCGTGGGTGCAACGGAATGCGCGCCGCCGCTGCGGCTACATGCGCTGCCTGCGCGCGCGTCTGGCTGCGCTGGGGCCGTCGCCATACATTGGCCTCACCTGGCGAGCCGGCACGCCGCCGGAACAGCAGCTTGGACGCATCGACCGCGCGCTGTTCAAACACGTGCCCATCACGCAGTTAAGCGCTGCATTGAAGACAGTGCCGGGCACGTGGATTGCGCTGCAACGCCTGCCGCGCGCCGGTGAACTTGAGGCGTTGAGTGCGGGTATGGCGCGCGAGGTTCACGACTTCTCGGCACTGAACGATGATCTGGAGGGCATGCTGGCGCTGCTTGGCCTGATCGATGACTACGTGGGTGTCAGCAATACCAACATGCATCTCAGGGCGGGCGTGGGTGGTCGCGCGCGCGTGCTGGTGTCGAATCCGCCGGAGTGGCGCTGGATGACCGACGGCGAAACCTCGCCGTGGTTTCCCGGCTATAAGGTGTACCGGCAGGCCGTGACTGGGGATTGGTCGGGCGCATTGGTGACGCTGACGCATGATATGCTATACAGCAGAAAATAAAAATATCCATTAAAACAAATACTTAAGATGATAAATGTGACCATCGGCTACGACCCGCGCGAAGCCGTCGCCTTTAGCGTACTCGCCTACAGCATCCAGGCCCGCGCCAGCGTGCCGGTGTCGATTGCCCCGCTGATGCTGTCGCAACTTACCGGTGTGCTGACGCGCGAGCGGCATGCTTTGCAGAGCACGGATTTTTCCTTTTCGCGCTTTTTGACGCCGTATCTCGCCGGATTCGAAGGCTGGTCGTTGTTCATGGATTGCGACATGCTGATGCTGGACGACATTGCCCGGCTGTGGGCGCTGCGCGATGAGCGTTACGCGGTGATGGTGGTCAAGCACGACCATGTGCCGCAAGAGGCCACCAAGTTTTTGGGTGAGCCGCAGACTAAGTATGAAAAAAAGAACTGGTCGAGCGTGATGTTGTTCAACAACGCGCGTTGCCGCGCACTGACGCCGGACTTCGTGAACACGGCTTCGGGGCTGGCGTTGCATCAATTTAAATGGCTGAACGACGACACTTTTATCGGCGCCTTACCTGACCGCTGGAACCATCTGGTCGGCTACAACGCCCCGCGCGCCGACGCGGCGCTGGTGCATTACACGCTGGGCGGGCCGTACTTCGCGGAGTACGCCGCGTGTGAGTACGCCGCTGAATGGCACCGTGAACGCGACGCCATGCTCGTTGCCGCTGCTGCGTCCAGCGGTAAAAAAACTTAGACAAATCAAACAGTGGGCCATAGAATCGGGCGCACCCCGTGCGGCCCCGCGCGGGGTCATTGTGTGCCTGGAAGTGTCGTGAAAGACCCATGGAGCCGACGCGAAAGCCACCTGTCGAGGCACATGATGTAAACGATGTGCACGAAGCGCTCGAAAGCGCCGCGGAGTTGCTGCGCGTGCACGACGAGCTGCAGGCGCAGGCCGAAGAGTACGAAGAGGCCGCCGAAGACGCAAGCCAGGCCCGGCCCGATCCGCAGTTGCAGGCGCAAAACCTCGAAGAAATCCGCGCCTTACTCGAGCCGCTGCATCCGGCGGACGTGGCCTATATCCTCGAAGCCTTGCCGCGCGAACAGCGGCTGGTGGTGTGGGATCTGGTCAAGGCCGATCGCGACGGCGAAATCCTGCTCGAAGTCTCCGATGCGGTGCGCGAATCCCTCATCGAGTACATGGACGACCATGAACTGGTCGCCGCCACCGGGCAACTCGATACCGATGAAATCGCCGACCTTGCGCCCGATCTGCCGCGCGAGGTTATCGAGGATGTGTTCAAGCTGCTACCGCCCGAAGAGCGCGAGCAGTTACGCGAGGCGATGTCGTATGCCGAGGACACCGCCGGCGCGCTGATGGATTTCGACATGGTGCAGATCCGCGAGGATGTCACGCTCGAGGTGGTGCTGCGTTACCTGCGGCGGCTCGATGAGTTGCCTGACCACACCGATCAGTTGTTCGTGGTGGATCGCGCCGAACACCTGAAGGGCCTGGTGCCGGTGAGCCGCTTGTTGGTGACCGATCTGGATGCGGTGGTCGGCGAGGTGATGCTGAAGGACTACACGCAATTTAACGCCAATGATGAAGCCGGCGAAGTGGCTGCCGCCTTCGAGCGTTACGATCTTTTGTCTGCGCCGGTGGTGGACGACAACGGCAGGCTGGTGGGCCGCATGACAGTGAATGCGGTGGTGGATTACACACGCGAAAAAACCGACAGTGAAAAATTAAGCGCCGGTGGTCTGCGCGAGGACGAGGATATTTTCGCCTCGGTGTGGAAAAGCGTGCAAAACCGTTGGTCGTGGCTGGCGTTGAATCTGATTACGGCCTTCGTGGCCTCGCGTGTGATCGGCATTTTTGAAGGCTCGATCGCCAAGCTGGTGGCGCTGGCGGCGCTGATGCCGATCATCGCGGGCATCGGCGGTAATTCCGGCAATCAAACCATCACCATGATCGTGCGCGCACTCGCGCTGGGGCAGATCACGCGGCAGAACGCCAAAAAATTATTCGCCAAAGAGCTCGGCGTCAGCGCTCTCAACGGTTTGATCTGGGGCTGCGTAGTGGGCTTGTTCGCTTTCCTGATCTATCACAGTTGGCAGTTGAGCCTGGTGATGATGCTGGCGATGGAACTGAATCTACTGCTGGCCGCGAGCATGGGCGTGTTAATCCCGATGGCGATGGACAAACTCGGGCGCGATCCGGCGGTGGGGGCGAGCGTGATGATTACCGCCATTACCGACAGCGGCGGATTTTTTATTTTCCTGGGACTGGCGACACTATTTCTGGTTTGAGCGCGGCATGTGCAGTGATATAAATATCGTAACTATTTGTTTTATAAGGATATTTTTATATCGCTGAATGTGATGCCGATGATGGCGGCGCTGGCGATGAGCGCGCATCGCGTGCCACACAAAACCGTTTTCCCAAAAAACAACGGAGACCAAACATCGGTCTCCGTTGATAGAAGTTACTGCTGTTACTTCTTAGCTGCTTTTTTCTTAGCTACTTTTTTCTTTGCTGCTTTTTTCTTCGCTGCCATGTGAGTCTCCTTTTAAGTTAACTTTGGCATCGTTTGCTACGGATATTTTTCCGCAGCCCCATCCATAATTCACCGAACTTTGCGAAACTGCCGCATCACTCTGTTGAAGACTGCATACTTCGCGCAGCGCTTCAACGAAACCATGCATGGTGTACCGATTCTATTCCACAGTACAAAAATAAAGCAACAACTTTATTGACTTTTTTTAGTGGAGATGATTGCGATTGTGCGATTCGTACAACACATCGGCGGATTATTTTCTGCTGCATCGCTGTTGCATACGCGCAATCACTATGCGCAAATGTTGTATTCGTACAACGTGATGCGTCGTTATCGTTCGTACCAATTCGCCAACAGCGGCGAAAAAACTTCGTGCGTTACTTCAAAATGGATTCGCCGGCATAGAGCGCCGCCACGCTCTCACGTTCGCGTATAACCTGTGTGCGCGTGCCGTCCACCATCACCTCTGCTGCGCGCGGCCGCGTGTTGTAGTTGGAGCTCATGCTCATGCCGTAGGCGCCAGCCGAGCGTATCGCCACCAGATCGCCCTCTTGAAGGGCAAGTTTGCGGCTGCGTCCGAGAAAATCGCCGCTCTCGCACACCGGGCCGACGATTTCCCAGGTCTCTAGCGCGCTGTTGGCGGTGTTCACTGCGACGATGTCGTGCCACGCATCGTAGAGCGATGGGCGCATCAGATCATTCATCGCCGCATCGACGATGGCGAAATTACGATCCGCCGACCGCTTGAGGTACTCCACGCGTGTCAGCAACACCCCGGCGTTACCGGTCAGGAAGCGTCCCGGCTCGAACAGCAGCTTTTCCGGACGGTGCTTGATGCCGCTGAGTACCGCTGCAGCGTACTCGCCGATGCTGCACGGATGATCTTCCGTCTGATATTGAATGCCCAGCCCGCCGCCCAGATCAATATGCGACAGCGTGACGCCATCAGCGTTGAGTTGCTCGACCAGCGCGACCACGCGTTCCACCGCCGCGCTGAACGGTTTGGTTTCCGTCAGTTGCGAGCCGATGTGGCAATCAATGCCGTCGATGTGCAGGTGCTTGAGTGCGCGCGCGCGGCGATAGACCGCCAGGGCATCGCCATGTGCCACGCCGAATTTGTTTTCTTTGAGACCTGTGGCGATGTACGGATGCGTTTTCGCATCCACATCCGGATTCACCCGCAAACTGACCGGTGCAACCTTGCCCATCTCGCCAGCGATGCGGTCGATACGATCCAGTTCCGAAACGGATTCGACGTTAAAACATAGAATTCCCGCTGTTAAGGCGTCGCGGATCTCGTCAGCCTTCTTGCCCACGCCGGAAAAAACCACCTTGCGCGGATCACCGCCTGCCGCGATCACGCGCGCGAGTTCGCCACCAGAAACGATATCAAAGCCGCTGCCCAGTCGCGCGAACAGATTCAGTATCGCCAGATTCGGATTGGCTTTGACCGCATAGCACACCAGATGCGTGTGGGAGGCAAACGCCGCGTCGAAATCCTGATATCCCGCCGTCAGCGCGGCCCTGGAGTACACAAAACACGGCGTGCCGTGCGTCGCCGCGATATCGCTGAGCGCCACGCCTTCCGCGTGCAGTTCGTTGCCGCGATACACAAACGGATTAAGGTCAGCCGCGCTCATGTTGCACCTCCGCTGGGGCCGGTGCTGGTGTGGGCGACGCCGCAGGCGGCGTGGCCACGGGCTTGGGCAGCGTCAGCGGCGTGCGGTAGCCGCAGGCGCTGAGTGCAAAGGTGAAGGCAAGGATAAGGAACGGTGTGCGCACGATGTTGTTTGCTTGGTTTTCACTCTAAAAATCCAACCAAAGTCTATCACGCGCGCTAAAGCTCAATCGACGAGATAGCGGTGCGACTCGCGGCGCATTTCACGCCGCCGCGCGGTGTAATCGGGAATCACGCTGCCGACGACGGCCCAGAAGCGCGGCGAGTGATTCATCTCGCGCAGGTGCGCCAGCTCGTGCACCACCACGTAGTCGATCAGATGCTGCGGCATGTGGATCAGCCGCCAGTTGAGTGAGATGCGGCCGCTGGCGTGGCAACTGCCCCAGCGCGAGCGTGCGTTGGACAGCCGTATCGATACGGTGTCGAGCGTGATATGCGTGCGAAAGTGTTCGATGCGCCGGTGAAAATGCGCCAGCGCCTGATTGCGCAGCCAGTGCTTGGCCAGCGCAGACACCGCGTCAGGCGAAAAATCCGGCGTGCGTATGTGAAGTTGCGGCGGCGTCAGCAATACCTCGCTGCCACCGGCCTCGACGGCAATTTTCAGCGGCAAGCCGAGATACGACACGGTTTCACCACTCTCCCAGCGGCGGGTGGGTGCGCGTTTGTCGTTCCAGTCAGCCAGTTTGCGGATCACCCAGCGCGCGTGGTCGCGCAACACGGTTTCGATCTCACGCAGGCTGGCGCGCAGCGGCGCACCCACGCGTAAGCCCCGCTCGTCGATCGACAGCGATATACGCCGCCGTCCGTGGCTGCGATGCAAAATGTAATTCACCGGCTGGCCGTCGAGCACGGCGGACGTGGTGACCACCGGATTCATCGATAATGGCGCGAACGGCAGTTCGAGCTGAGCGCTCACGGGGGTGCTCGCTGGGGAATTACGTGGGGCTGCCAATTTGCGTCAACCTGGGCATTTCCGATTCGATCCAGTCCTCGATGCGATGATTCAACTCCGCCGCCGATAACCCTTCAGACGCTATCGGCTTGCCGATGCTCACGGTAATCAACCCCGGCCGCTTGATGAACGCGTTTTTGCGCCAGCACTCACCCGCGTTATGCGCCACCGGCAGCGCCAGCGCACGGGTTTTCACCGTCAGCCACGCGCCACCAGGATGGTACACGCCCCGCTCGCCGGGTACAACCCGCGTGCCTTCAGGGAAAATCACAATGTAAAACCCGGCCTTCAAACGCTCCGCGCCCTGTTCCGCCATCTGCCGCAGCGCTTTGGTGCCAGAGCCGCGATTGATGGCAATCGGCGACAACATCGCCAGCCCCCAGCCGAAAAACGGTATCCACAACAGCTCACGCTTCATCACCCACACCTGCGGCGGAAATATCGTCTGCCACGCCAGCGTTTCCCACGCCGATTGATGCTTGGAGAGAATCACGCAGGGTTCAGAAGGGATGTTCTCGGCGCCGATCACGCGGTAACGCACGCCGCACAGCACGCTGGCCGCACCCGTGATCAGCCGCGACCAGGTGGTGATAATGCGATAGCGCGCCAGACGCGACAGCGGAAACGTCAGCAGCGAGATCAGCGCAAAAACCGGCGTGATGATCCACTGGAACAGCGTGAACAGACAGGAGCGGATAAAGATCAAGGCGGTGCCTAAGCGGCCAACGCATCCACAGCGGCGGCCAGATCGGCGAACACCCGCGTATCCGGCGGCAGACCGCCCGCACGTTGGGTCTTTTTACCATTGCCGGTGAGCACCAGCATCGGCGCGGCTTGCGCGGCCACTGCCGCCTGCAGATCACGCAGGCTGTCGCCCACCATCGGCACGCCGTGCAGATTGGTATTTAGCCGGTGCGCGATGTCTTCGAGCATGCCGACCTTGGGTTTGCGGCAGTTGCAGTTATCGTCCGCCGCGTGTGGGCAGAAAAAAATCGCATCCACGCGCCCGCCCGCCTGCGCCAGCGCCTTGTGCATTTTGTCGTGGATGGCATTCAGCGCCGCCATATCAAACAACCCGCGCCCGACGCCCGACTGATTGCTGGCGACAATCACGTGAAAGCCCGCCTGATTCAGCCGCGCAATCGCATTCAGACTGCCGGTAATCGGTCGCCACTCCTGCGGGCTTTTGATGTAGGCCGCGCTGTCGTGGTTGATCACGCCGTCGCGATCGAGAATGATCAACTTCATGCGGCGAGTTTGGAGAGATTGACGACCTGGTTGGTGAGGCTCGCCACCTCGTGCAGCAAGGCAAAACGATTCGTGCGCAAGGCCGGGTCTTCCGCGTTGACCATCACCTTGTCGAAGAACTGCGTTACCGGCTGATGCAGTTGCGCGGTGAGCAATAGCGCTTCGCTGAATTTACCTTGCGCAAGCTGCGCATCGACCTGCGCGCGCAACTGGCGAGTTGTCGTAAGTAATTGTTTTTCTTCACTTTCTTGTAGCAGGGCCGTATCGGCCTGCGCGCTCGTGGTGGTTGCGCCGGATTTGCTCAGAATGTTGCGTATACGCTTGTCGGCTTCCGCCAGCCCCGCCGCTTCCGGCAACGCCAGAAAGCGGCGCGCGGCTTCGAGCCGCGCCACGTATTCCAGCGGACGGGGCGACAGATCGAGCACCGATTCCACTTCCAGCACGGTGTAGCCCAGCTCGCGCAGATAACTCTTGGCGCGTTCTACGACAAAGGTTTCTGCCTTGGCAGCGTTGGTGGCACCGCCCTCGTGCTGTTCGAGCAGCACACCTTGGGCAAAAGTGTTGTGCGCCAGCGTCAGTAATTCGCCCGCAGTGAGTGGCAGCTTGCGCTCTACGAGGATGCGAATCACCCCCAGCGCGTGCCGCCGCAACGCGAACGGGTCTTTGTCGCCAGTAGGTATCGCGCCCACGCCGAAAATGCCGATCAGCGTATCGAGCTTGTCGGCCAGCGCCACGCAGCAGGCTTCGTTGCTTTGCGGCAAAACATCGCCCGCGAAACGCGGCAGATAATGTTCAGCAATCGCATCGGCCACCAACGCCGGCTCGCCATCATGCTGCGCGTAGTAGCGGCCCATAATGCCTTGCAACTCGGGGAATTCGCCCACCATGCCGGTGATTAAATCGGCCTTGGCAAGCCATGCCGCGCGTTCGGCCAGTGTTGCATCGGCGCCGATCAGCCGCGCGATTTGCCCGGCCAGCGTTTGCACGCGCTGCACGCGCGCAAGCTGCGTGCCAAGCTTGTTGTGATAGACAACCTTGGCGAGGCCCGGCACGCGCGTCTCCAGCCGTGCGCGGCGATCCTGGTCGTAGAAAAAACGTGCATCCGCCAGCCGCGGTCGCACCACGCGTTTATTGCCTTCGATAATATTCTTGGGGTCGGCCACCTGCATATTGCTGACGACCAGAAACTTCTCGGTGAGTTTTCCTGTCTGGTCAAAAAGCGGGAAGTACTTCTGGTTTGTGCGCATGGTCAGGATCAAACATTCCTGCGGCACAGCCAAAAACTCCACCTCGAAACCAGCCACGTAGACCACCGGCCATTCCACCAGTGCGGTGACTTCATCGAGCAGGGTTTCGTATTCACCGAGCGTACTGTTGAGTTCGGTGGCACGGGCTTGGAGTTGCGCCTCAATTTCCGTGCGGCGCACCACGAAGTCGGCAATAACCTTGCCTTCGGTGTTGAGCCGGGCGTCGTATTCAGCGGCGGTTTTGAGTTCGATGTCGCGTTCGCCCAGAAAGCGGTGGCCATGCGTCATGCGCCCCGCAGTCAGCCCGAGCGTACTCACGTTCACCACGTCCGAGCCGTGCAACGCCACCAAGCCATGTGCGGGTCGCACGAACTTCACCGTCTCGGTACTGCCCGGCAATTGGTAACTCATCACCTTGGGTATCGGCAGGCGGGCGATGGTTTTGTCGAGCGCAGCAGCCAAGCCCGCTTGCAGTGATTGCCCGGCGGCGAGTTGCGGCAGAAACAGCATGGTGAGCTTGCCGTCGTTGGCCTTTTTGATCGATGCCACCGCGCTCTCATCACGTCCCAGCGAGGCCAGCTTTTTGAGCAAGGCGGCCGTGGGTTTGCCCGCCGCATCAAGCCCCACTTTTTCCGGCAGCAGCCGTTCCTCGGTTTGCCGGTCGGGTGCCTTGGCCAGCACGTTCGATAGCCGCGCCGCCAATCGTCGTGGCGTGGCAAAAATTTCCACTTTGCAATCCGCCGCGAGCAAACCGCTTGCGGCGAGTTCATCACGCAAACCGTGGGCGAACGCCACACCCAATTTTTGCAGCGCCTTCGGCGGCAGTTCCTCGGTGAACAATTCAACCAGCAGCGCGGCGTTCATCGTGCGGCTCCCGCGCGGATGGTCTGCACTTCATCTAAATCTTCTTTTAAAACATAGGCTTGCACGACTTCATCACTCGCGCGTTCAAAGCCACGAACTTTGCGCGACTGGTAATACGCCTGCGCCGCAGCCCGTGCCAGTGTCCGCACGCGACCGATATACGCTGCACGCTCCGTCACCGAAATCGCGCCGCGTGCATCCAGCAAGTTAAAGCTGTGCGAGCACTTCATCACCATTTCGTAACCGGGCAGCGCCAGGCCTGCTGCAAACAGCCGCTTGGCCTCGGATTCAAATTGGCCGAATTGCTGCAACAGCATGTCCACATTCGCCTGCTCGAAGTTGTAGGTCGATTGCTCGATTTCGTTTTGCAGATATACATCGCGGTATTTCACGCCCGGCGCCCATTGCAGGTCGAACACACTTTCAACGCCTTGCAGATACATTGCCAGCCGCTCCAGCCCATAGGTGATTTCGCCCATCACCGGCTTGCACGGAATGCCGCCGACTTCCTGAAAATAGGTGAACTGTGTGACCTCCATGCCGTTCAGCCACACTTCCCAGCCGAGACCCCATGCGCCCAGCGTGGGCGACTCCCAGTCGTCTTCGACGAAACGAATGTCGTGTTGCAGCGGGTCGATGCCGATTTCCTTCAGCGAGCCGATATACAAATCGAGAATGTTCGCAGGCGAGGGTTTCAGCACCACCTGATATTGATAGTAGTGCTGCAAGCGGTTGGGATTTTCGCCGTAGCGTCCGTCTTTCGGTCGGCGCGAGGGCTGCACGTAAGCCGCGTTCCATGGCTCCGGGCCGATGGCGCGCAGAAACGTGGCGGTGTGAAACGTGCCCGCGCCGACTTCCATGTCGTACGATTGCAGCAGCGCGCAGTGGTTGCGATCCCAGTAATGATTCAACGCCAGGATCAATTGCTGAAAGGTTTTCATGGTGCGATTTTACACTTGAAAACACTGCCGCGAAGAACACCACCGCAAAGGCGCAAAGACGCAAAGTTACCGCAAAGGAACGCCAAATCCAATCGTCTCAAGCAAGATCAGTAACGCAGTCTGCGTTTGATTTTTTTTGCGGTTGCAGCGTGGGAGTGCTGTCAATCCTGTGATGGTATACGCCATGCCACGCCCAACATAATCGCCATCAGCAGCAGCGCCGCGTAATTGCCCCAGCGCACATACGGCGTTGTGCCTTCGTAGCCGCGCACGCTGTGGGTGAGGCTGGTGGTTTCAAATGGCGGTGCGGCGTTTTCCACCTCGCCGCGCGGATTGATCACGGCGGTCATGCCGGTGTTGGTGGCGCGCAGCATATAGCGGCCGGTTTCCAGTGCACGTGCCTGCGAGATTTGCAGATGCTGCGCCGGCGCGATCGAACGCCCAAACCACGCAACGTTGCTCATGTTGACCAGCAACGTGGCCTGCGGCAACTGGCGGATGATTTCCTCGCCGAATACGTCTTCGTAGCAGATGTTGATCGCCACCTTTTGCCCCGCGATATTCAACGGCTGCTGGTCGATGGCGCCGCGCGAAAAATCCTGCAACGGAATGGCGAGGATATTGACGATCCACGCCAGCACCGGCCGCAGCGGGATGAATTCGCCGAACGGCACCAGATGCGATTTGCGATAGAACTGTTGCGGCGAGGCGCCCAGCGACAGGGTGGTGTTGTAGTAGCCACCGTCGCGGCTACGCTCCGGTACACCGATCAACACATCGCTGTTGTGCTGTTTGGCATGGGCGGCGATGGCGTCGAGGTAATCCGGCGGCACCTGGTGCAGGAATAACGGCAACGCGGTCTCGGGTAGCACGATGAGGCGGGCATCACTATGGGCGATCATCTGCGCGTAGGTTTTTAGCGTCGCGCGCATCTGGTCCTCGCGCCACTTCATGTCTTGTGCGACGTTGCCTTGGAGCAGGCTCACGGTGAGCGGCGCACCGGTGGGTTGCGTCCATGCGGTCGGCTTTAGTGCAAATCCGCCGACGGCCAGCCCGGCCAACACCGCCGCCGCCGTGCGATGTAGTGTTTTGCCGTCACGCCAGCGCGTGACCAACAACACCAGGCACCCTGCCATCAGCGCCACCACCAGACTCACGCCGTAAATCCCCAACACCGGCGCAAAACCCGCCAGCGGACTGCCGGGTATCTGCGAGTAGCCGATGCTGTTCCATGGAAAGCCGGTGAAAATCCAGCTACGTACCCATTCCGACACCACCCACAAGGCGGGCGCCAACAACAATAGCTTGGTCGTCATCGAACGCCCGTAGCGCACTACCGCATAGCCGGTCAGCGCCGGAAACAAGGCAAGAAACGCACAAAACAGCAAGGTGGCTGCTGCCGCCAGCGGCATCGGCATCGCGCCGAAGGTATGCAGACTGACGTAGATCCACGACACGCCCGTGAGAAAAAAGCCCAGGCCGAACCACCAGCCGCTGTTGAAGGCTTGCCGTGGTGTCGCTGCTTGCGACCATTGCCAGAACAGCAGCGCGAGGGTGATGAACGGTAGCGGGGTAGCGTGGAACGGGGCGAAGCCCAGCACCGTTGCTGCGCCAGCAAGAAATGAGATGACGCGCGGCAGCAAATTCATTGGACTGCCGAGCGCGTGAAACCCTACCTGTCATTCCCGCGAAAGCGGGAATCCATACAGGGCGCCCAGTGGCACGGTGTTATGGATTCCCGCTTTCGCGGGAATGACAGGGTGGGTGATGTTGCATACGGGTGATCGGTGGGTGGCATGCTTGAAGTTGACTGCGAACTACACCGGTTTCTTCTTCACCACCTGCAACAAATGCATGCGCCGACTATCCGCGCGCAGCACCTTGAACGACATGTTGTCGAAGTCGATCTGCTCACCGCGCTTGGGGATATGGCCGAAGTGCTTCAACACCAGACCGCCGATGGTGTCGAATTCGTCGTCGTTGTAGTTCGTGCCAAAAATCTCATTAAAATCAGATAGTTCTGTCAGCGCCTTGACGCGGTACTGGCCGCCGCGTTCCGCGACAATTTTTTCGTCCACCTCGTCGATATCGTGCTCGTCCTCGATGTCGCCGACGATCTGTTCCAGCACATCTTCGATGGTCACCAGACCGGCGACACCGCCGTATTCGTCCACCACGATGGCGATGTGGTTGCGACTGGCGCGAAATTCTTTGAGCAACACGTTCAGCGGCTTCGACTCCGGGATGAACACCGCCGGGCGCAGCATTTCGCGCACGTTGAATTCTTCTTCGCCCGCGTAATACCGCAGCAAATCCTTGGCGAGCAGAATGCCGATCACGTTGTCCTTGTTCTCGCCGATCACCGGAAAGCGCGAGTGCGCGGTCTGCATCACCGAGGGGATGAACTGCGCCGGAGAATCCCGGATATCGATCACATCCATCTGCGAACGTGGAATCATGATATCGCGCGCTTGCATTTCGGAGACCTGCAACACGCCTTCAATCATCGCCAGCGCGTCGGCGTCGAGCAGATTGCGTTCGTGGGCCGAATGCAGCAAGTGCAGCAATTGCTCGCGGTCTTCCGGCTCGCGCATCAAAAATGCCGAGATGCGATCAAGCACCGAAGGTTTGTCGTTAGAGTCGCCGGGCATGGTCAATTCTGATACGGATCAGCATAACCCAATTTTGCCATGATCGCCGTTTCGCGCGCTTCCATCAGGCTGGCGTCGGCATCGTTTTCATGATCAAAACCCTGCAAATGCAGCACGCCATGCACGGTTAAATGGGCGTAATGCGCGGCCAGCGACTTTTTTTGCGTGCGCGCTTCGCGGGCGACCACCGGCGCGCATAGCGCGAGATCGCCCTCGAACGGCGCTTGATCATGAAGAATAAAGGTCAACACATTGGTCGCGTAAGGTTTGTTTCTGTAATTGTGGTTCAGCGCCAGACCTTCCGTTTGTCCGACAATGCGCAGCGTGATGCGCGCATCGTGCAGGAGCGCCGCGCGCACCCAGCGGCGAAATTGTCCCCGCGAGGGTTTACCGGTGGCCGATACCGCATACTGCACAGCGAGATTCAGTTGGGGCAGGCTTGCTGCCATGCTCAAGACGCGTCGTCCCTGGGTGTCTGCACGTCGGTGCTTTTGCGTTTGCGGCCTTCGTAGGCATTGACGATGCGTTGCACCAGCGGATGGCGCACCACGTCTTCCGCGCCGAAGTAGGTGAAGGCAATGCCGCGCACGGTTTTGAGCACTTCGTGCGCGTCGATCAGGCCGCTTTTCTGGCCCTTGGCGAGATCGATCTGCGTCACGTCGCCCGTCACCACCACGCGGCTGCCGAAGCCAATACGGGTGAGGAACATTTTCATCTGCTCGGGCGTGGTGTTCTGCGCTTCGTCGAGGATCACAAAGGCGTGATTTAGCGTGCGTCCGCGCATGAATGCGAGCGGCGCTACTTCAATCGCGCCGCGCTCGAACATTTTCGCCACCTTGTCGTAGCCCATCAAGTCATAGAGCGCGTCGTAGAGCGGGCGCAAATACGGGTCAACCTTCTGCGCCATGTCGCCGGGCAAAAAGCCCAGCCGCTCACCGGCCTCGACTGCCGGGCGCACCAGCACCAGCCGTTTCACGGCATCGCGCTCGAAGGCATCCACCGCGCACGCCACCGCAAGATACGTTTTGCCGGTACCCGCCGGGCCGATGCCGAAGGTGATGTCGTGCGCCTGAATTTTTTTCAGATACTCGACTTGATGCGGCGTGCGGCCCTGCAAATCCGCGCGGCGCGTGATCAGCACGATGTCACCGGCGGCATTGTGCGTGCCGGGCGTGTGCGATGCCTGCACCAGGCCCAGTTGCAGGTCTTCAGGACTCAACGCGTGGTTGGCCTTGCCGTAGAACGATTCGAGCACACGCGCGGCGACGCGGGTTTTTTCCGCCGCGCCAGTGAGCGTGAAGTGTTCGCCGCGGCGCGCGATGGTGACTTCGCAGGCGTTTTCGATCTGCCGCAGGTTTTCATCCAGCGCGCCGCACAGATTGGCCAGCCGCTGGTTATTGACCGGGGTAAAGGCTATTTCTAAGTTATTGTTTTTCAGGGGATTTTTATGTGTGACTGACGAGCTCGCCGCGCAACGAATAATGCAGCGCTTCGGTAACCGTCACGTCTGCAAACTGGTTGATCAGCGATGCCGGGCCGTCAAAATTGATGGCGCGATTATTATCGGTGCGGCCGGCGAGTTGCTTATTTTCGTAACCTGCCCTGCGCGCGTGGCCTGTGACCAACGTGCGCTGACGTGTCCCGACCATGGCACAGCTGCCGCTATGCAATTGCGCATCCACCACGGCCTGTAGCCGTTGCAGCCGCGCAAGTTTGACTTCCTGCGGCGTATCGTCCTGCAGATCGGCGGCGGGCGTGCCGGGACGGCGGCTGTAGACAAAGCTGTACGCACCGTCGAATTGGATTTCTTCGATGAGCCGCATCGTCGCCTCAAAATCCGCGTCGCTTTCGCCGGGAAAGCCGACAATGATATCGGTGCCAATGGAAATATCCGGCCGCACCGCGCGCAACCGGCGGATGATCGATTTATATTCCAGCACGGTGTAGCCGCGTTTCATCGCCGCCAGCACGCGATCCGACCCGGCCTGCACCGGCAGATGTACCTGATTCACCAGTTTTGCGTTTGTCGCATAGGCATCGATCAGACGCTGGGTGAATTCCTTGGGATGCGAGGTGGTGTAGCGTATGCGTTCGATGCCGGGAATCTCGGCGACGTATTCGAGCAGCAGCGCGAAATCGGCGGGTTCATCGTCAGTGGTTGTGCGATAGGCGTTGACGTTTTGTCCCAGCAGGGTGATTTCCTTCACGCCTTGCAGCGCGAGTTCCGCCACTTCGGTCAACACGCTGTCGAAGGGCCGCGAGATTTCCTCGCCGCGCGTGTACGGCACCACGCAGAACGAACAGTATTTGCTGCACCCTTCCATGATCGACACGAACGCGGTGGCGCCTTCCACGCGCGCGGGCGGCAGGTGATCGAATTTCTCGACTTCGGGGAACGAAATATCCACCTGCGGCTTGCCGCTTTTGCGCCGTGCGTCGATGAGTTGCGGCAGGCGGTGCAGCGTTTGCGGGCCGAACACCATGTCCACGTACGGCGCGCGGCTGACGATCGATGCGCCTTCCTGGCTCGCTACGCAGCCGCCCACGCCGATCAGCACGTTGGGGTTCGCGCGCTTGAATTTTTTAACACGACCGAGGTCGTGAAACACTTTTTCCTGCGCTTTTTCGCGCACCGAGCAGGTGTTGAACAGAATCACATCGGCGTCGGCGGGGTTGTCCGTCGGCTGCATGCCGTGCGAGGCGCGCAGGACATCCGCCATTTTGTCCGAGTCATACTCGTTCATCTGGCAGCCGAAGGTCTTGATATAGACTTTCGTCAAGCAGGTACTCGCGGCTTTACGGCGGGCGTGGTCAGAAGAAGAAAAACTTCTTTTCCCCATCGAGGCGGGCTTGTTCCTCGGGGCGCAGGATATAGATGCGCTGCACCTGACCGATGTTGTTCAACTGGTACCACACATCGGAGCCGGGCGGCAGGCTCTGGTGCAGAATCGTGCGGTTGCTGGTATCGAAAATCAAACCACCGGGCGCAAGTGTCAGCGTTTCGCGCCCGATCACTACCTGCGGCAGAGGCAGCAGATCGCCGGTGGTGGCGCGCTTGCCGTTGGGCGGTAGCTGGCGGATCTGCTGTTGCGCGTCCGCTGGCTGCGGCCAGAGCAGCAGAGTGCTCACGCCAACCATGGTTGAAAATTCCGCTAAACTCAATAAAAGCAATATGTTACGCATACTTTACCTTACCACATCCGAGGCCACGCGCGCAATCGTGCGCACGCAGGGCAATTGCATCAAATAGCCACCATCCCAAGTAATTGCTCACGATAAGAATCGCTGGTTGATGCGACCAAGCGTCGCGTCTTGATTCCGCCCTTGCGGGACTTATCCAGACGCAGAATATTGAGCACCATGCGACGCACGGCGGC
>CAMBGJ010000014.1 GCA_945865805.1 Bordetella parapertussis | reverse complement strand
GGGCGAAGTGAAGCCGGATTACATCAGCTCGGATTGTGCGATTGCCGGACGCCACATACAGCAAGGCATGAATGAAGCGGACAGCAGCAACAAGGCTGAAAAGCAGCACCCGGTTACATTGTTACGTATTGCTTACGGACTATAAATTTTTATCCGTGGTTAATCGCCGTAAAAGTATTTTGATAAAGAATGACATGCCGAAAATCACCCGCGACAGCCTGATGACCCTCGAAGCGTACGCCAAGGCGCGCGTGGATTTTCGCACCAGGGTCATCGAACACAAAAAGACACGCACCGTCGCGCTGGGTGCCCACGTCACGCTGATTTTCGAAGACGAACTCACCATGCGCTACCAGATACAGGAAATGCTGCGCGTGGAAAAAATCTTCGAAGAACTCGGCATACAAGATGAACTCGACGCCTACAACCCGATGATTCCCGACGGCGGCAACTGGAAAGCGACGATGATGATCGAGTACCCGGAAGTCGACGAGCGTCAGCGCATGCTGGCCAAACTGATCGGCATCGAAGACCGGGTATGGGCGCGCATCGCCGGCTTCACGCCGGTGTATGCGATTGCCGATGAAGATCTCGACCGTTCGACGGATGAAAAGACCGCCGCCGTGCATTTTTTACGCTTTGAAATCGACGCAAAAATGCAGCAGGCTTTGAAGAATGGTGCGGCACTGGCAATGGGCGTGGATCACCCGGCGTATCGCACCTCGGCCGATCCGCTGGCCGCGCCTGTGCGTGACGCGCTGATGCAGGATTTTTCGTAAGTATTTGTTTTTATGAGGAAATTTTTCTTCAAGAAGGCGGCGTCGATACTCGCTTTAGCGCTTGCCATGCCCGCTGCCGCACAGTGGAAAGACTGGGACTACGATCTCGATCAGGAAAAAAAGCCGTGGGCAGAATTGCAAACGCAGTTGCCGACCTATCCCAAGCCTGAAAACCTGATGGAATTCGATCCCGGCGCCAACACTAGCCACACTTATTTCGTTGATGCCGCTTCCGTTTCAGTGGGCGAAGACAAGGTGGTGCGCTACACGCTGGTGGTTAAAACCGGCGGCGGCGCCACCAATGTGTCGTTCGAGGGCATACGCTGCGATTCGGCACAATTGCGTGTCTACGCGTTCGGTCACGCCAACGCGCAGTGGTCGCGTGCGCGCGATATCAGTTGGCGGCCGATTGTCTACCGCGAAGTCAACGGACATCACAATACGTTGTACCGCAACTACATGTGCACGCAGACGCGCAACCGCGAAGCGGCCAACCCCAAGGGCATACTCGCGGCGTTAAAGCGGGGCGAGCCGAGTTCGTCGGTGCCTTAACACGAGGTCTGCGCGCGCTACAGCAGCACCAGATCGTCGCGGTGGATGAGTTCCGCCTCGCCCACGTAACCCAGCTTCGCTTCGATTTCACCTGACGGCGTACGCAGAATACGCCGCGTTTCCGAGGCGCTGTAGTTGATCAGGCCACGGGCGATTTCGCGCTGGGCTTCATCGTGACAACTCACCACTTCACCGCGTTCGAATTCGCCTGACACCTCGTACACGCCGATCGGTAGCAGACTTTTGCCGCCCGATTGCAGGGCTTTTACCGCGCCCGCATCCAGCGTCAGGCGACCGCGCAACTGCAAATGATCGGCCAGCCATTGTTTACGTGCGGCGAGGGTGGCGGATTTCGCCAGCAACAGCGTACCGATACGTTCGCCCTGCGCCAAACGCACCAGCACATCTGGTTCATGGCCGGAGGCAATCAATGTGTGTGCGCCACCCCGCGCGGCCCGTTGTGCGGCGGTTATTTTGGTCAGCATGCCGCCTTTGCCGATGCTGCTGCCAGCGCCGCCTGCCATTTTTTTCAGCGCCGGATCGCTGGCGTCGGCTTCACGCACCAGCGTGGCATCCGGATAACGACGCGGATCGGCGTTGAACAGCCCCGTCTGGTCGGTGAGGATGATCATCACGTCGGCCTCCACCAGATTGGTCACCAGCGAACCCAGCGTGTCGTTGTCGCCTACCTTGATTTCGTCGGTGGCGACGGTGTCATTTTCGTTGATCACCGGGATCACGCCCAGTTGCAGCAACGTGCGCAAGGCCGAGCGCGCGTTGAGATAACGCTTGCGGTCGGACAGATCATCGTGCGTCAGCAGAATCTGCGAAGTCAGCAGATTGTGCTGACGAAAACACGATTCGTACGCCTGCGCCAAACCCATTTGCCCGACGGCGGCCGCCGCTTGCAGTTCGTTCACCGCGTGCGGGCGCTTGGTCCAGCCGAGGCGCTGCATGCCCTCGGCGATCGCGCCGCTGGAGACCAGCACCACCTCGCGGTTCATCTTGCGCAATTGCGCGATCTGACCCGCCCACAGCGCTAACGCGGCGTGATCGAGGCCTTGGCCTTGATTGGTGACGAGACTGGAGCCGACTTTTACGACGAAGCGCCTGGCGTTCTTCAGCGGTGAAATAGCCGTGGACATCGCCATTTAAACCGTGCGTGTAAGTGCTTCTTCAGGAGCACCGACATCGGCCTCGCGTGGCAGACTATCAAGATGGTTCATGATGGTCTGCACCAGCTCGTTGCAGCCCACGCCGGAGATCGCGGAAATGACAAACACCGGGTGCTTCCAGCGCAAGCGCCGCACCATACTTTTGGTGAGTTTGTCGCGTGCGGCGTCATCCAGCAAATCAGCCTTGTTCAAGATCAGCCAGCGCGGTTTCTGGTAAAGCGCTTCATCGTACTTGCGCAGCTCCTTGACGATGGCGCGCGCGTCTTTCACCGGATCCGCGCCTTCATCGGGCGGCACGATGTCGATCAAGTGCAGCAATAGCCGCGTGCGCGCCAGATGACGCAAAAATTGATGGCCCAGCCCGGCCCCTTCGGCCGCGCCTTCGATCAGGCCGGGGATGTCGGCGATGACAAAGCTACGGCTCATGTTCGCACGCACCACGCCCAGATTCGGGTGCAGCGTGGTGAAAGGGTAATCGGCCACTTTCGGCTTGGCCGCCGACACTGCGCGAATCAAGGTGGATTTACCCGCATTGGGCATGCCCAACAAGCCCACATCTGCCAGCACCTTGAGTTCCAGCTTGAGCATGCGGGTGTCGCCGGGATCGCCGCGCGTGAACTGACGGGGCGTGCGGTTAGTGCTTGATTTGAAATGCAAATTTCCGATACCGCCCTTGCCACCCTTGGCAATCAACGCGCGCTGCTGATTGCGCGCGAGGTCGGCCAACACTTCGCCGGTTTCAATGTCGGTAATCACCGTGCCCACCGGCATGCGCAGCTCGATATCGTCCGCGCCACGCCCGTAACAATCCGCGCCGCGGCCTTTTTCGCCGTTCTTGGCGCGATGAATGCGTGCGTAACGGTAGTCGATCAACGTGTTGATATTGCTGTCGGCGATGGCAAAAATGCTGCCGCCTTTACCGCCGTCGCCGCCGTCGGGGCCGCCAAAGGGCATGAATTTCTCGCGCCGGAAGCTGGCAACGCCGTCGCCGCCCTTGCCGGCGTGAACCTCGATAGTGGATTCGTCGATGAATTTCATGGTGTTGTCAGCTTACTGCAATCCCGTCCAAAACAAAAAAGCCCTGTCGGCGACAGGGCTTGTTGCCGACGCTGGGGCGAAATCAGGCCGGCTGCGCGGCCGGGACTACGCTCACAAAGGTATGGCTTTGCGGGCCTTTTTTAGCGAAATCGACGCGGCCAGTAATCTTGGCGAACAGCGTGTGATCGCGGCCCATGCCGACGTTGTCACCCGCGTGCATGCGCGTGCCGCGCTGGCGCACGATGATGCTGCCCGCCGGGATGAGCTCGCCGCCAAAGGCTTTGACGCCCAACCGTTTCGACTCTGAGTCGCGACCGTTGCGTGAACTTCCGCCTGCTTTTTTATGTGCCATGCTACGCTCCTAATTCTTGATGCAATTCTTGATACTTAGCTGCAAATGGTTGTCTGTGAACAGTTAACCGTAAACGGTTAACCGATAACGTCGAACTACCCGTTGATGCCGGTGATTTCCAGCTCGGTGTAATTCTGACGGTGGCCCTGCTGTTTACGATAGTGTTTGCGCCGACGCATCTTGAAGATATGCACTTTGTCGCCGCGGCCATGCGCAACCACCTTGGCGGTGACCGTTGCACCCGCCACCAGCGGTTTACCGAGCTTGACCGATTCGCCTTCGCCAACCGCCAGCACTTGATCCAGCGTGATTTCCGCGCCGACGTCTGCAAGGAGTTGCTCTACCTTGACTTTTTGGCCGCCGCTGACACGGTACTGTTTGCCGCCTGTTTTTACCACTGCGTACATGATAGACCCCGGTTTGATTCCGCTCTGTTACGGCCCGCGCAAGGCTACGAAAGGCAACCGCGCCCGCAACTTGGAAAGCCAAGTATTCTACAAAAAATCATCCCGGATGTCAAAGCCAGCGCGACTCGGGCCGGAATAGGCAAGTATTTGTTTTTTAACGAGTATTTAAAGCCGGGAAAGGGCCCCGGCTGGGCACTAAGGCATTTAATGCCGCCACTTGCCCGCCAATCAGCGACCTGGATACGGTATCATTCTCGTTTTTTCGCGGTCTCTCATAGTGTCCATAGAAGTCATCCGCGAGTTTATTGCTGCGGATATGCAGGCGATAGACCGTGTCATCCGCTCCCGCCTGAATTCAGACGTAGCCTTGATCGGGCAGGTAGCCGAATACATCATCGGCGGCGGCGGCAAACGGCTGCGGCCCGCGCTGGTGGTGTTGAGTGCGGGCGCTCACGGTTACCGGGGCTTGCTGCACCACCCACTCGCTGCGGTCATCGAGTTCATCCACACGGCTACGCTGCTGCATGACGACGTGGTGGACGAATCCGGCCTGCGCCGCGGGCGTGCGACCGCCAATTCATTGTTCGGCAACGCTGCCAGCGTGCTGGTGGGCGATTTCGTCTACTCGCGTGCGTTTCAGATGATGGTGGAAGTCGGCAATATGCGCATTCTCGAGGTGCTGGCCGAGGCCACCAACGTCATTGCCGAGGGCGAAGTGCTGCAACTGATGAATTGCCGCAACCCGGATATCGACGAAGCGGGCTACCTGCAGGTGATTCGCTGCAAAACGGCAAAGCTATTCGAGGCCGCCACCCGCATCGGCGCACTGCTCGGCGGCGCGGACAAGGCCGCCGAAGCAGCCATGGCACGCTACGGCATGCACTTAGGCACGGCGTTTCAATTGATCGACGACGTGCTGGATTACAGCAGCGATCAGTCCGTCATCGGCAAGAATGTGGGCGACGATCTGGCCGAAGGCAAGCCCACCCTGCCGCTGATTCACGCCATGCGCCGGGGCACGCACGCACAAGTGGCGGCGGTGCGCCGCGCCATCGAAGCCGGGGGGCTGGACGAGCTGCCGGCAGTGCTGGCAGCCATCAGCGAAACCGGGGCGCTGGATTACGCCCGCGAATGCGCGTACGCCGAAGCACGCCTCGCCAGCGCCGAGCTGCAAGGGCTTGCGCCGAGCAAAGAGCGCGAATATCTAGTACAATTGGCGGACTTTGCGGTTACGCGAAGTTACTGAAAATCAGCACCACCAGCATTCCACCCAGCGCGGCACAGCCGCGTGTTTTTTTCTGTGGATCCCGAGTTGCAGTGCAGGTGACTGGCCGGTTTTCAGATCGACTGACTTAAATGGTCATATTCGGGGTGTAGCTCAGCCTGGTAGAGTACTGCGTTCGGGACGCAGGAGTCGGAGGTTCGAACCCTCTCACCCCGACCAATTTCTGATGGGCCTTATAGAATTTTAGAGCGCGCTTTAGAGCTCGGCGCTGCCCGACGCTTGCTGTTTACTGGTGCAGAAAGTCCCAGCGTAATCCCGCGCGTTCGATGATGGCATCCATATCCCCGGCCAGCACGTGGCGTTCCGCGATCAGCTTTTGCGCGGCGGCACGCACGGCGTCCAGATAAGCCGCACGCGAAGCATAACGTTCGGCAATGGATGGGCGCGGATCGTTTTTCGCTTCCCGCTCGGCGCGCGTGCGCGCAAACGCCAGCGTGGAACCACGCATTTGCATCAGATCGTCCGCCGAGCCCTGATCCGGGTGACGCGGATTCCAGCCGGTAAAGGTCGCCAAGGGGGCTGCAGTTTCCACCGGAACGATGCCCGCAACTTCGTTGCCATCAGCGTCGATGGCCGACACATAGGCCTTGTATTGCGCGCCTGCTTTGGCCGGATAGGCCGCGATACCGCGCGCGATGTCCGGCCCGAAATCCAGTACCGCGGGCCGCACAAAACGGCTGGCGAACGTCGCGCCGGGAATTTTTTTATAGAGCGCGCCCAGCGGTTCGGGCAGCACCGCCGTGCCGTTGGCCAGTCGCGGAAACGCGTTGGCCGGTGGCGCTGTTGCTTTACTGACCCACGCATCCAGATTAACCAGCGCCGCGCGTAGCAGCGGTGCGTAATCGACGATGTTAAACATATGCGCGCCACGCGCACCGGTGTTGGCATCGGTCGGCGGCGGCGGAATGGTGCTCGACGTGTGCTGCGTGCAGGCGAACAAGTACGTGCGCGCGAAGTCGGCTGGCTCGGCATCTTTCGTGCCGCTATCGTCGGTGTGGATCAGCGAGGCGTCGCCGCGCCAATATTCGGCCGACGTATTGGTGGCGAAAATTTTCGGCTGTTTGCCACGCACCTTTAATCGGGCGTACAAGCCCTCGTCGTTAAACGGCGGCAGGCTGCCCACCGTGCCCTGCGAGTTGAGCGATGGTTGCCCGAAACGCAGATTGAATTCACCGCGCCGTCCACCGGCGACATGCGGCCACATCGCGTCGAACACCATGCGCCCTTGCTCATCTTCATCGAGACCGAGATACAGCATCTCGCGCAAAAATCGCCCACTTTGCGACACGCCAAAAAGATACGCGCCATCCAGCCCGCCCGCGCAAGGATTGCCGTCCGCCGCACTGCCCCAGCGCAAAAACGCCGCGGTGTCGCGGATCGCCAGAAAGCTCGCCCCCACCAGCAAAGGATTCGCCGAGCGGTACACCACGTCGTAGATCACGCCGGGCTTGAAACCGCCTTTGACTTCCACGTGCCCCGCATCGGTGAAACGCCAGCCCTCGCGCGGCAGCACTACCGGCGCGGCACCGCCGTTTTCGCGCACGGTGATCGACGCGTCGGGATCATCAAGATCAACGCAAGGATTGGGTATGTGATAGCGATCGGCGAGCGGCAGCGCAGTGGCAGCTTCATTGGGCCGCAAGCGGCAGCGCAGCATGCCGGAGACACCGGGCGCACGCGGCGCATCGAGCACCATCAAACCATCCTGCCGCGGCACATCGATCTGCCAGCCCACCCAGCCGACGGTGTAACCCTGACGCATCAAAAAGCCGTTGCCGAAATCCTTGGCCGTAGTGGGATCAGGCACGCGCGGCGTGCTATTGAACATTTCGATGGCTACCTTGCGTCCGCGATTGGGCACGTCCAGCAACAGCTTGCCGTTGCCCTTTTTCATGTCCACCGGCTTCAGCAGATAAAAATCGCCGGAGAATTCAACCAGTCCCTGCGCATTGCGCGGCGCGAGCGCGATGTCGGTCACGCGTTGATGCAAAGGGTGTGCGGGGTCTACCGCAAAACGGATGGTGCCCGCGATCTTTTCGTAGGCGCCGCTGGCACCGAAGGCTTGACCATCGAGGACGGTGGCGCGGGTTTGGATATCGAGTTTGGTTGGCATTTGAATGTCCGGTGAATGGATATTAAGGTTTTGCGCTTCTGCATCCTGATTAACTTCCCGTTCCGGCGCAAGCTGAAGGCTAAATGGAAGGCACGTCGTATTTGCCATGCACTGCCTTGCTCCCACCACTCCAGCCATGACAGATGGCTGTGCAAGGCCCCCAGCCGCCCGCCACGATCAATTGTAAATCCTCGGGCGTCTTGATCGCGGGAATAAAACAATCATCGTCATCGGGATCAACCGTGATCGGAAACGCCAGCGCGCGTTCGCGTCGCCAATTGCCGCCACCCTTGAGATCACGCACGCGGCGTCCGGCATGCTCAACCAGCCACGCATGCACATCCGCGCGGCTCATTCCCGCCTTGGCGCAAATCGCGGCATGCTGCGGCCCCATCGCCACCACCATTTCGGAGCGCGCGTGCATGTTCCACGAACCCATCGCCACCATCGAATCGGCGATGCCGGTGAGTAAACGCTGCGGCTCCGTGCTCACGTCGTCGAACGACTGGCGCGGACTTTCCACCATCGCACAGGTAATCACGTTGTCGGTGGGCGCGTAGCCTTTTGAAACTGATAAAGACTCCCACGGACTGCGCTCAATATTCTCGGCCATGCACGCGGTGTAACGCAGCGGCGTGGCAAAAATCGTCGCCGACGCGACACCCGCGATGCCGCCGCCAAGATTCATCAACATCAACCGGATCGCACGGCCTATCGATGCATTCGCGCGAAAGCCGGGGCCGAAGCAGCCGTTGCCGCCCTGAATGCCGATCTGCTGCGCGTAAGGCCCGCTGACAATCATCAACGGCGCCGCGCCATGCATGGTGCCCTGCACACCATTCATGTTGAATTCGTCGCGTAGCATCAGCGTAAGCGCACCCAGCACCACCGGCAAATATTCCGGTTTGCAACCCGCCATCAGCGCATGGATCGCCACCGTGCGCACCGTGGCCGGCTCCATCATCGGCGGAATATTGCCGATCAGTTCATCCGGATCACGCGTGGTGCCGGTGAACATGCGTGTCACGCGCGCTTCGGTGGGCGTGACGACCGGCAGGCCGTCGGACCAGGGCTTTTCGAGGAAGAATTCGAATTCGTCTGTCACGTTAGTCATAATGGATTCGGACAGAATCAAATTTTGTCTCTAATATTTTCTGATGTTCGGGATTGCATTTTATGCCGTCTAACCAAATACGCTTTAGACTGGGAAGACCGAGGAGTAAGGGCAGAATGCGGTCAATATCAAGCGCAGGACACCCTTCTGTGTTGCCTTCAATGTTGCCGATAGACAGGTATTCCAAGTTCGGCAATTCGGACAGTAGTCCAAGTTCGTCCTCATTCAAGCGGGTTTCCCAAAAATCAAGGGATCGCAGGCTCTTCATCGAAACAATGTGCTTGAGGCCGTTAACGGAAATTTTGGTGGCGCCAATATCCAGCGAAGAAAGGGCGCACGACCGACTAAGCGCTCGCGCCATCTTGTCGTCAAATCGCGTTGCCTCAATGTCGAGGCTTTCCAGATAGGGAAGTCCTAGTATTGCGGCAAGCGAAGCGTCCGTCAGCAATGCATTTTGTATCCCGAGTGTCTTTATCGACTTACATTTGGCAATTTGAATCACATCTGTTTCGTTCAGACAGTGATTTGCACGAAATACTTCGAGTGTTCGTGCCTTTTCGAAATTTCCAAGTGAGCCGGGCCCACGAATACAGAGAATGTCCAGTATGGCCAAGCTAGGCAGTTCCATGAGATGACGCATAGCCCGGCGCGTAATATCACACCAGAGCCAAAGCTGTCCTAACGACTGCAATTCTTTGAGTAGGCGTACATGCCTAACCGTGATGAGCGGTATGTGGGTTATGGAAAGCTTCTCGATATGACCGACATCCTGAAGTGCCTGTACGGTTTCTGGGGTAATGTCGCCCTTGAGGCAATACCACCCTTTTTCGTCTGGCAGGATTTTAGGCATCACGTCCATTCAGCGAATACCACAGACCGTCGGTGGCGCGCTACGCTTCATTCGCGTATTCGGAATCTGTCGCAAAGACACTCTTGTCGCGCGCTCGAGCAATGTCCCTCTCTGCCTTGGCAATAAATTCAGCATCGCCATGGGCTTCTTCGAGGCACGCTTTCAGATAGGCAGCCATTTCCTCGGTGTTCGCAGATGCTCGGCAACATCATATTGTGTTGTATTGGTTTTGCGCATTTGTGCCATTCAATAGATCGAGAGTCAGCCCTGTTTCATCATTGCGGTTTTTATCAAACCCCCTGCACCACCGAATTCTCCAACACCCCCACACAATCCAGCTCCACCCGCACGCGATCCCCGGGCTTCAAGAAAATCCCGCGAGGCCGCCCCACACCTGATGGCGTGCCAGTAGCAATCACATCCCCCGGTAACAACGTCATGCGGCGGCTCAGGTATTCAATCAACTCCGGGATGTTGAAGATGAGTTTGTCCACCAGCGTGTCCTGCATTTTTTCCTGATTCACCCACAGTTGCAATCGGCATTGGGTAATGTCCGCGACTTCGTCGGCGGGCGTGATCCACGGCCCCATCGGGGCTGCGGTTTCAAAATTCTTGTGGCCGAACCAGTCGATGTTCCAGCGCGGCCAGTCGGGCCGGCGCGACAGGTCGCGCGCGGAGACATCGTTCATGATGGTGTAGCCCGCAACGTATTGCATGGCGTCGGCCACGCACACGTTGCGTGCGCGCTTGCCGATGACCACGGCGCATTCGGCTTCCCAATCGACTTTCTTTGAGGTGTTGGGCAGATGAATCGCATCGCCGGGGCCGATCATGCAGTGTTGCGGCGCTTTGAGAAACAGGTACGGCTGCGTGGTGGCTTTGTCGATGCCCGCGCCCTCGGCGGACATTTCCTCGGCGTGTGCCATGTAGTTGGCGCCGGTGCAGTAAATCGCGGGCGGATAGAGTATCGGCGGTAGCAGTTTCACCGACGTGAGCGGTTTGCCGTTGGCGGGCGGCTTGTCCGCCAGCGCGTGCAGCGCGGGGCAGGCTTCGTCCCACGCGTTCAGCGCGGCGAGTGTCGAGGCGCTCCACGAGTGTTGCGGCAGCGCGTCGAGCAAATCAACCACGGTCGCGCCGCCGACGAGGATACCTGCGCGCGCGCTGGTTGCACCTTGATAGTTCAATAGTTTAAAAGAAGCCATGCCGTGTAATCTATTGTTTTAATTGAATTATTGGTAAATCGCCGCCAGTGAAGGCAAGACTTTACCATGAGGCATGCCGGCGCAAGATCAATGCCATGCCGTGCGAACGTTGGTAACTATTCAGGTTCGAGAGAAACCTCCAACCTCGTTTGCCACAGGGGTCACAGAGAACACAGAGGAAAACCAACCTCCGGAACTCTCTGTGTTCTCTGTGACCTCTGTGGCGGATGTCTTTGAATTTGCTTTTGGGACTGAATCGACACGAACGTTGTTATATATTCGGCGCGTGCATTCACTGGGGTTACCCATCTTGAGACTCGCATTCAGGCCTTATCTCGCGCTCGCCGGGGCGCTCACCGCAGGCGCGGCAGGCGCACAGACTTACCCCATCAAGCCCGTGCGCATCATCGTGCCCAACGCGCCCAGCGGGCTGGCGGATGTCAGCGCGCGCATTATCGCGGCGAAATTATCCGAAGCGCTCGGCCAACAGTTCATTGTGGAAAACCGCGTGGGCGCGGGCAGTACCATCGGCACTGCCGCCGCCGCGCGCGCCACGGCGGATGGCTACACGCTGCTGGTGGTGTTTGACAGCCACGCGTCGAATCCGCATCTGTTTAAAAATCTCGACTACAACACGCTGAATGAGTTTGCGCCGGTGGCGCAAATCGCGCGCGGCACCATGGTGCTGGTGGTCAACCCCGGCGTGCCCGCGAAATCCGTGCGCGATGTGATTCAGCTCGCCAAAAGCAAGCCCGGCGCGATCACTTTTGCCAGCGTCGGCCCCGGCTCGCCCGCGCGGCTGCTGCTCGAATGGTTTAAACTCAAAACCGGCGTCAATGTGGTCAACGTGCCGTACAAGGGCGCGGGCAATGCGATCATCGAACTCATCAGCGGGCAAGTGGACGCGATGTTTTTAACGCCGTCGAGCACCACCGGTCACACCCGGTCGGGGCGGTTGCGCGCGATCGCCGTTACCTCGGAAAAGGGTGCCGCCATGTTTCCCGGCGTTGCGCAAGTGAGCGATACGCTGCCCAACTTCCGCGCGGAAACCTGGTCGGGCCTGTTGGCGCCGGTAAAAGTGGCGCCCGACATCATCGCGCGGCTCAACGCGGAGTGCCTGAAGCTGCTGGCGCAGCCCGACGTGATGTCGCGCTTTAACGATCTCGCGCTGGAAGCCGCGCCGGGTACGCCAGCGCAATTCGGCCAGTGGATACGCGCCGAATCGGAGCGCTGGGGACGGGTAATTCGCGCGCAAAAAATTGTGCTGGAGTAGGCGTGGCGCGTCCAAAGGGAATACTGTAAGTATGTGATTTAATTGACTATTTTTCTACGCGTTTTGCTCGTCCCTATTTCTTCTCAAACTCTGGAGCAAGCCCATGTCAGCACCCCCGATTAAACCCATACGCCGCGTGGTCACCGGCAACGACGCCAACGGCGAATCGTACGTGCTCTACGACAGCGCCGCGCCCAACGTAAACCCCGGCGCGATACGCCCCGGCACCTGCATGACCGACGTGTGGGTGTATCCATCCAGCCCGGTCGAACTCGGCGGCGTGCGTGACGATGGCCGTCTCAAGTTCAACTTCGAGCCGCCGGAAGACGGCGGCCATCTGCGCGTGGTGCAATCACCGCCCAAGCCGCCGGGCTACGACCCGGCGAAAGACCCGACCGCCGTGCCCATCGGCCATCCGCGTCAGCGCGACGGCGGCTGCTGGGACAAAGGCGGCGCCAATGCGTTCTCGTCGCCGTACCATAAATCGGAAACCGTCGATTACGGCATCGTGCTTGAAGGCGAACGCGTGCTGATACTCGACGACGGGCTGCACGTGATGAAACCCGGCGATGTGGTGGTGCAGCTCGGCAACTGGCACGGCTGGTGCAACCCGAACGAAGGCAGCCTGATGGCGTTTGTGATGATGGGCGCAAAATACGAGGACTGAAAAAAATGACACCACAACCCAAACCCGTCCGCCGCCTGATCACCCTCGACGACGGCCCCGGCATACACGCCAAATCGAAATGCATTGCTGACGGCCCCTCGCCCGACGTACGCACCGACCCGGCAAGGCCCGGGTTTTCGTCGACGCGTATCTGGGTGACGGATCGCACACCGGCGCGCATCGCAGGCATCACCGAAACACTGAATACACCGCACACACTCGAGCCGCCGCCCGGCGGTTCGGTCTGCCGCGTGGTGACGTTTCCGCCGGACGCGAGTTACAAAGCCAGTGCCAAAGACGTACAGGCCTATTTCAACGCGATGGGTTCGCCGGGGGCTTCCACTTATTCACCCACCGCGCGCCACCCGTACATGCAGAAAACACGCACACTCGATTTTTGCCTGATTCTCGAAGGTGAAATCACTCTGGTGCTCGATAAACAGGACGTGAGTCTCAAGGCGGGCGACACCGTGGTACAACGCGGCACGAATCACGCGTGGAGCAATCGCTCCGGCAAGCCCTGCACCATTGCATTTTCGTCCCACGACGGAAAATTTTAGGCCCGCCATGCCGCGAATACAGTGTCTGATTCTGTGCCTTGCAACGGCGTCTGCTACCGCGCACGCGCAAAACTATCCTGCCAAACCGATACGCATCCTCGTACCGGTGCCTGCCGGCGGCACGGCGGATATTTTCGCGCGCCTGCTCGCACCCGCGATGTCGAATCAGCTCGGCCAGCAACTGGTGATCGACAATCGCGGCGGCGCGGGCGGGCTTATCGGCACCGAGCTCGCTGCGAAAGCCGCGCCTGACGGTTACACGCTGATGATGTGCAGCCAGGGGCCGATCACCATCGTGCCGCATTTGCAGAAGAACGTGCCTTACGATGCGCTGCGTGACTTCACGGCGGTGAGTCTGATTTCCGCCGGGCCGTTTCTGCTGGTCACGCAACCCACCGCGCCTTTCAAAACGATCAAGGAATTGATCGCGGCAGCAAAAGCCGAGCCGGGCAAGATAAACTATGCCTCTGCCGGCAGCGGCGCGCCCAATCACTTGGCGAGCGAACAGTTCAAGGCCATGGCGGGCATCAACCTGCAGCATGTGCCGTACAAAGGTGCGCCGCAGGCCGTAACGGATTTACTGGGCGGTCATGTGCGTTTGTATTTCGGTTCGATACCGCCGCTCATGCAGCACGTCAAGGCCGGACGGCTGCGCGCGCTCGGCGTATCCAGCGCCAAGCGCACGCACCAGGTGGCGGATCTGCCGACCCTCAGCGAAGCCGGTGTGCCTGGCTTCGAGTTTTACTCGTGGTTCGGCATGCTCGCGCCAGCGAAAACGCCCAAGCCGTATTTGCAACGCGTGCACGAGGTGCTGATGAAGGCCATGCGCGCGCCGGAAACCGTGAACCAGTTCGAAGCCCAGGGTGCCGATCCGGTCGGCAACAGCCCTGAGGAATTCACCGCGTTCATCAAGCGCGAGTACGATACCAACGCGCGCCTGGTGAAGGCGGCCGGGCTGCGCGTGGAATAGCGCGACAGAAGGGATTCCGTTAAGTAATTGATTTAATTAATGTTTTTTCGATAATCGTCATCACTATTTTTTCTTCGGCCAATCGTCTTCGTCAACGATGATGGCAATCACCCGCGTGCGCTTCGGCCCGGCGTATTGCTCCATCTTCACCAGCACCGGGTAGAGTTCGGCGAGCTTTGCGCGGGCGTCGCTTTCTTTGTCGAACTTGAGCAGGGCGCCGTTTGCGCCTTTAACGTCGTGCCACACGCGGGCGTCGTTGTCGTCATCTTGTACTTGCAGTTTGAACATTCTAGGTGCTCCGTTTATTCAGCTTTCGCGCCAGTGGCCTTGGCCACGCGCGCCCATTTGTCGAGTTCCGCTTTGAGGAATTTTGCAAACTCCGCCGGTGTGCCGCCCACCGCCTCGAAACCCAGTGCGGTGATTTTTTCCTGCACATCCGGTAGCCGCAAACTACGCGCGGATTCTGCCTGCAGCTTGTTGATAATGTCGCGTGGCGTTTTCGCGGGCACCAGCATGCCGTTCCATGCCGCTGCGTCGAAATCTGGCACGCCGGCTTCGACCATGGTAGGCAAGTCCGGTACCGTACTGGAGCGCTTTAACGTGGTGACCGCCAGCCCGCGCAGGCGGCCAGCCTTGATCTGCGGCACTGATGCGGGGCTGACCACGAACATGAATTGCGCCTGATTACCCAGCAGGCCGATCACCGCCTGGCCGACAGTTTTATACGGCACATGCACGACGTTGATGGCGGTTCTAAGGCGCAGCAATTCGGTGATAATGTGCGCGGGCGAACCGGTGCCACCAGAGGTGTAATTGATTTCGCCGGGCCGCGCCTTTGCGAGCGCCAGCAATTCATCGACGGATTTCATCGACAGCGAGGGATGCACGCAAAGAATAAACGTGATCACGCCGAGCAGACTCACCGGCGCGAAATCGCGCTCCATGTGATAACTCGTCTTGAAATAGTTGGGGCTGATGGTGTGCGTGCCGGTCGCAAGCAATAGCGTGTAGCCATCTGCTGTGGCGCGCGACACCAGATCAGCCGACATCATGCCGCCACCGCCGCCGCGTTCTTCGATCACGATTTGCTGGCCCCACGCCTCAGTGAATTTCTGACCGAGGATACGCGCCATCGCATCTGGCCCGCCGCCGGTGACCCAGCGGATGGGTTTGTTCGGATAGTTTGCCGCAGTGCCGCCACCTTGCGCATGCACGGGCGGCGCGCCGGTCAGCGTCAGCAGAGTTACTATAAATATTTGTTTTAAAACAACTTTTTTTGATCGAATCATGGCAATGGGCGAATCATCATGGTCTGTCTATACTGCGCGGCTATTTTCAAAACCACAAGACCGGCCGACTGCCACTGGCGGGTCGAAACCCCGAGTCCATCCGTGAACACTACTGTGATCAATCCTGTGCCCACACTGCGCGTGTTGCTGGCGGCATTGTGCCTTGGTGTGTCGTTCACCACGACGGCACAAACTTATCCGGTCAAGCCGGTGCGCTACATCGTGCCGTTTCCGGCGGCGGCCTCGCCCGACATCATCGCGCGCCTGCTCGCCGAGCGCCTAAGCCGCCTGTGGAACCAGCAGGTGGTGATCGATAACCGTTCGGGCGCGGGCGGCACCTTGGGCGCAGCGTTCGCCGCCAAGTCACCGGCCGACGGCTACACGCTGTTTCAGTGCAATATCGCTTCCAGCGCCATCGCCGAATCGCTGTACGCTAAGGTGCCGTACAACACGCCGCGCGATTTCGCGGCGATCACGCGCATCGGCACCACACCGAACGTGCTGGTGGTGCATCCTTCCTTGCCCGTACGCACCGTCAATGCCTTCATCGAATACGCCCGCGCCAATCCCGGCAAGTTAAGTTACGGCACCTCGGCTGCCGGTACGTCGTCACAGTTGTCGATGGAACTGCTCAAACTGACGGCGAAAATCAACGTGGTACACGTGGCCTACAAAGGCGCGCCGCAGGCGTTGACGGACACCGTGGGCGGGCAGATTCCCGCCAGCGTGCAGACCGCGCCTGCGGTGATCCCCACGATACAAAGCGGGCGTGTGCGCCCGTTGGCGGTGACCAGCGCGAAGCGCATCACGCAGATGCCCGATGTGCCCACGTTGAACGAAACTGCTCTGCCAGGCTTCGAAGCGCAATCCTGGTATGGCCTGTGTGCGCCCACCGGCACACCCGCGCCCATACTCGACAAGGTTCACGCCGATCTCACGGCGGTGTTGCGCATGCCCGATCTGCAGCAGCGTTTTAGCGATCTGGTGGTTGAACCCTCACCCACCAGCGCCGAAGAATTTGCCCGCTTTATCCGCACCGAAATCGCCCGCTGGGCGGGGGTGATCAAGGCTGCGGGGATACCGCAGCAGTAACCTTGGCGCGAAGGCTAGCGCCAGCACATCAGCTGGCAGCGGCGTTGTGGTTTCGCGCCTTCCAGGCCGTCAGCTCGGTTTCATAGCGTTCAACCGCTTCCCAATACACGTCGTACACACACGGTGCACAGCCGCTGCCTCAGCACTCGATGGCTTCGGGCTCGCGCGGCGGCACGGGTTCGACATTCGTCAACGCAGGGGAAACTATTTCATCGCTCATATCAACGTGCTCCATCGGGATGATCGGGCAAGCGCCAGCAAGCTGCGGCGAGTCCTTGTTCCGCGCCGTTTTACTGCGCCATCGGTTGTTATTCTAGGCTACCCCCTTCAAGCAACACAACCCGCAAGCAAGACGTAGTCGCCGCACCGGCATCCTGTGTCCAGGCGTCGCTACAACGCCTTAGCGTACACAATGTGGCGGATAGCTCAGATAGCGGAATCGCTTGAGTCAAATTTCAGGATGAAATAGTCCAAATTACGGCCCACAGAAATGGGCGGGTTCTCCTGCGGACAAAGGAGGCATATAATAATCCCTACTACTTGCAGTTTGATCCGCCGTCAGCCCTTTCGGGCGGCGCCGAATTGCGCAGTTCCCTCCGCATCAGTCACCTGGAGGTGTTGCAATATCTGTCGACACGAGCATCTCCGCCAGCTCGCCTGTTTCCGGTTTCAACATCAACGGCGGTTTTACTTGTCCACGAGGCGTGGAAGGAGAAAGTGCCATGAAAATTAATTTCGGATTGATTAGTTGCGATTCGCACGCACAATTGCACAAGGATAACTGGACCAGCCGCATGTCCAAAGCGAAGTGGGGCGATGCCATTCCGCAGTTGCGCGAAACCACCGACAAGTCGCACATGATCCGCGCCGCCGATAAACCGGTGGAGCGCTGGTTCGTTAACGGCAAAGTGGTCGGTGAGCGCGGTACGGTGAATTGTCCGACCGCGATGAACGATCCCATGCGCCGCACCTTTCCGCAGCGCTGGGAGGAAGTGCCGAAAAGCGTTTACGATCCGGCGGAACGCATCAAGGCGATGGATCACGACGGTGTCGATGGTGAAATCCTGTTTCCCAACGATCCCATCCAGAGCGGCACCATGCTGCAGGGCGACGCTGAATTCGAACTCGCCTGCGTGCAAGCCTACAACGATGGCCTGGCGGAATGGGCTCAAGTGAGTGATCGTCTGGTGCCGCTGGCGCTGATTCCCTACTTGAGTGGTGCCGAAGCAGCGGCAAAAGAAGTCGAGCGCGCCGTCAAGATTGGTCACCGCGGCATTGTCATGCTGGCCGAGCCGAGCCGCACGCGCGAGGGCTTCAAGCACTTCAACGATCCGTGGTGGGATCCGTTATGGGCGGCATGTCAGGATTTGAATGCGCCGCTGCATTGGCATTCGGGTGCTGGCCTGCGTCTGGCTATTCCGCGCTGGCGCGGTTTCACGCCGAATCAGGGCCAGGCTTATGGGCCGTCGGGCAATTTTTCCATTCAGGCACAGTTCATACCCAATCTGATTTTCTCCGGCGTGCTGGATCGCTTCCCGCGCCTGAAGGTGGTGTGCGCGGAAACCGGCGTGGGCTGGGTAAACTATGTGCTGGAAGCCTGCGATCATGAATGGGAGCGTCGCCACCTGTGGACGCAGGGCATCCTGACGCGGCCAAGCGAGCTGTTCAAGCGCCAGATCTACGTCGATTTCTGGTACGAGCGCGCCGGCATCGAACTGCGGCACCTCGTCGGTATCGACAATATCATGTGGGAATCTGACTTCCCGCATTCCACGTCCACCTACCCGGAATCGAGGCAATTCGTCGAGCGCACCCTGCAAGGTGTGCCGAAGGCGGAGCGCGACCAGTTGCTCTACGGTAACGCCATGCGCCTCTACAACTTAGCCTCCTAACCAGGAAAGCGGCCTCTTTATGGAACTCAAATACGGATTCATCAGCGCCGACGACCACGTGCAGGAGCACCCCGAAGTCTGGACCAAGCGCATGTCCAAGGCCCAGTGGGGCGATCGTATCCCGCACGTCGAGCGTCAAGCCGATGGCAGCGAATGCTGGATGATCGACGGCAAAAAAGCCGATTTACGCGGCGTGGCGCTGGCGGGTGCCGCCATGCCCGATCGTGCGCGCGAGCCGCAGCGTTGGGAAGAAGTACCCAAGTCCGCCTATGCGCCCAGCGAACGCCTCGCCGCGATGAACGTCGATGGCGTGGATTATTCCGTGCTCTACCCCACGGTAGCAGGACGCGCGGGGGAAGGTTTCAGCGGGATCACCGACGAAGCCCTGGAACTCGCCTGCGTGCAAGCGTACAACGACTGGCTGATTGAGGAATGGGCCGCAGCCAGTCCGCGGTTTGTACCGCAGTGCATTATTCCGCTGTCGCCGCCGGATGTCGCAGCAAAAGAAATCCGCCGTGCGGTCGCCAAAGGCCATCGCGGCGTGGTGATGCCCTCGGTGCCGATGATGATACGCAAGGTGCCGCATATCAATGAGGCCGTGTACGACCCGATCTGGGCCGCCTGTCAGGAACTCGACGTACCGGTGTGTTTTCATTCGGGCGCCAGCCGCGAGATTCAGTTTCCGCCGTATGTAGGCTTCAGCACCGAAGTGGCCGCCGCGCTGGAAGCGATCACCCGGCCGGTGAGTTCGGTGCTGATCGTGGCGAACTTTCTGTATTCGCAAATCCTGCATCGCTTTCCCAAGCTCAAAGTCGTGTTCTCGGAAACCTCGCTCGCCTGGTGCGCCTATGAACTGGAACTCGCCGACCATCAATTCGAGCGCCAGCGCATCAATACCGAAGGCTACGACCACTCACCGTCACAGTTGTTTAAGCGCAATTGTCATATGGTGGGATGGTTCGACACCACGGGGATGAAAACGCGCAACCACATCGGCTTGAACAGCATTTTGTGGAGCACGAATTTCCCACTGGGCACCTCCACCTGGCCGGAAAGCCAGCGCGCGATAGACCGCTGCTTCGAAGGCGTGCCCGCAAACGAACGCCGCCAGGTGCTGGTGGACAATACCGCCAAGCTCTACAAGCTGAGCTGATCGACCGATGGCCGCGCCGGCGCTGCTCCAGGGCATTAAAGTACTAACACTGGAGCAGGTGCACGCCCTGCCGTGGGGCACGGCGTTTCTCGCGGATATGGGCGCGCAAGTCATCCGCGTTGAAAGCGCCGGGCACCTGCAGGATCGCAAGGCGGGGCCGTTCCCCAATGGCAAGCCGGGCGAAGAATGGTGGAATGAAGGCGGCAACCTCGCCTACTTCGGCACGCGCAACAAGCAAAGCCTGTGTATGGATGTGACGCATCCGGCCGGGAAGGAAATATTTCTTAAACTGGTCCAGCAGTGCGACATCGTCACCGACAACTTCCGCCCCGGCACCATGCGCCGCTACGGTTTTGATCACGATAGTCTGGCCGCGATCAATCCGCGCATCATTACTTTAAGCAGCACCGCTTTCGGCCACAGCGGGCCGTGGAGCAAGGCCGGTTCGCGCGCGCGCACCATCGACGCGATGTGCGGCATGTCGGCACTGACCGGCTACGAAGGCGGCCCGTCGCTGCGCGCCAGCAATAATTACATGGATCACTCCACCGGCAATAATGTGGCGTATGCCTTGTTGCTGGCGCTGTATCGGCGCAACAAAACCGGCAAGGGCATGCGCATTGATCTCACCATGCAGGAAACCGGCGTGTCGTGCATCGGCCCCGCCATCCTCGAAACCCAGCATGGCATCACACGCCCGCGCCTGGGCTGCGCGCATTTGTGGAAAGCGCCGCACAATGTGTATGCGTGCGCGGGCAACGACCGCTGGATCGCCATTGCGGTCGCCAGCGACGGCGAATGGGACGCGTTGAAGCAGACGATGGGCAACCCGTCATGGGCGCAAGACGCCCACTACGACAAGGCGGAAAGCCGCTGGCAACATCGTCATGAACTGGATAAACAGTTGGCCGCATGGACCGCAACACAGGACGACCAAGCGTTGATGGCCTTGCTGCAAGCGCAGGGCATTTGCGCCGGTGCCGTATTGACTGCGGCCGATCTGGTACAAAACCCGCATCTGCGGCAACGCGGATTTTTGCAGGATTACGACCGAGAGGGCACGCCCACGGTCGGCGTTCGCACCTATGCGGCACGCCCGTTCCGCGTGCCGGGCGTGCCCATGGCCATCCGCCACACGGCGAAAATGGGCGAACACAACAGCGCCGTGTTGCAGCAAGTCGGGCTATCGTCCAGCGAGATTACGGCGTTGGCAGAGCAAAACGTCACCTTCACCCGGCCGCGCGTCGGCGAGAAAGCGCCGTAAATGGACGCGGGCGGCATACTCGCCGGGGTCAAAGTGCTGGAGCTGGCGCATGCGCCATCCGGGGCATTTTGCGCCAAGTTGCTGGCCGATCAGGGTGCCGATGCGATTAAGGTGGAACCACCGGGCTGGGGCGACCCGGCCCGCCGCGAGCCACCGTTTATCGGTGACGAGCCGCACCCCGAGCGCAGTACGTCTTTTCTCGCGCTGAACACCAACAAGCGCGGCGTCACACTGGACGTGGCACAGAACGCCGGGCGCGAGTTGTTTCTTAAGCTCGCGGCCAACGCCGATGTGGTGATCGAAAGTTTTCCACCGGGGCATCTGAATGGCGTGAAGCTTGACTACGAGGCCTTGCAAGCCGCGAACCCCAGGGTGATCCTGCTTTCCATTACCTACTTCGGACAAAACGGCCCCTATGCCCACTACAAAGGCGATGATCTGATCGCCCAGGCCACCGGCGGTTTTCTCTATGCGGTTACCGGCTCCACCCACAAGCCGCCGATGGGCACCGCATTGCAGCAGATGGAACAGACTGCGGGCCGCAACGGCGTTATCGCCATCATGGCGGCGATTATGCAACGCGAGCAAACCGGCACAGGCTGTCACATTGACCTGTCGGTGATGGAGGCGGCGGTCGCCACGCCGTCAGGCTTGCTCCATCCGTACAGCTTCACCGGACGTAATCCGCGGCGCGGCAGCGGCGACACCAATGTGATGGACGGTATGCACCTGCCAACCCGCGACGGCGAAGTCACGCTGACCACGGCCGGCACCGGCGGTCGTCCGATGGAGGTGTGGTCTGAATTCATCGGCGAGCCGCGTTTGCTCGATGCCAAGTTTGCCACCCGCCTGTCGCGCCAGGAACATTGGGAAGAACTGCGCGATCTGGTCGCGCCCAAACTGAAAGAATGGAACAACCTCGACCTAATGCGCGAGACCATGGCGCGAGGGCTAGTCATCGGCTTGGTGCAAAGCCCGCAGCAGGTACTGGATTCGCCGCATCTGGCGGATCGCGGATTTTTTGTCGAGCTGAATCATGACGATGCGGGCACGCTGAAGTATCCGGGGCCAGGGTTCTTTTTCGATGGCGAAAATCCGATGCAGACCAACCGTGCCGCGCCGCGTCTGGGCGAGCACAATGTCGAGGTCTATCGTAGCCTCGGCCTGACGAACGATGAATTAAGCCGCCTGTGCGCGGCCCGCGTGATTTAGCCGGTGTAGCGTAACAAGATCATTGAACAAACTGATTGAACCAACCCAGGGAGTAACCGCATGCCAAAACTGATCCCGGTAGCCGAAGAATTTAACAAACCATTCTGGGATGCCGTCAACGCCAAACGCCTGGTGCTGCAGCACTGCGGCGCGTGCAACAAGCTGCAGTATCCACCGCAAAAAACCTGTCAGGTATGCGGCGGCGACGCCAAACTCACGTGGAAAGAAGTCGCGGGCAAGGGCCACATCGCCACCTACATCGTGATCGAGGATGGGCGCTTGAACCGACGCATGCCCGATCAGCCTTACAACCTGGCGATGGTGACGCTCGACGAAGACACCACAGTGAATTTTTATTCGAACCTGCCCGGCACGCCGCCGTACAAGGTGCCGGTGGGCGCGGCGGTGGAAGTCACTTTTGAGGAAGTGGCACCGGGTCAATTGATCCACGAATGGCGCGTGGTGAATTAACGCCGCTGGGATGGGCAAAAAATAGTCAATTAAAACAAATACTTACACCACATTCGATCAAGGACACATCATGGCAACTCCGACGGATTACAAATGGCGCAGAGATAAAGACGGCTTGGGCGTGTGGAAGCATCGTGGCAAGGTGGCGATCGCGGGGCTCGGGCATTCTCCGGTGGACCGGCGTTGGGACGGCGTGTCGATGGATCAAACGCTGGGCGCTTATTGCATGCTGGCCTGTCAAAAAGCGATGGACGAGGCCGGCCTCACCGCCGATCAGATCGACGGCATTATTTGCTGCGATAGCCACATCGCCGGCCCCAGCGGCGGCTCCGCATCGAAGTGGGCGCCACGGCCGTATTTTGATCCGCCGTACGATTCCGAGTTGGGCCTGACGCTGGTAAACGGCGAATGGCTCGCCAAACAAATGGGCATGAAGAACATCAAGTTCGCGCCCACCAAGCTACCCACCATTGGCGAAATCGTCGGCATGGCCGCGCAAGCGGTGGCCGATGGTCTGTGCACCAACTGCCTGATGATTTATCCCTGCGGCAATCTCGAGGGGCGTTATCGCCGTGGCGGTGAAAACGCCGACGACTACGCGCGCGGCGCGCGGGCATGGACGGTGCCCTGGGGCAATCACGGCGGCAATGATTTCATCAACATTTTTCCGCACAACCAGTATTGCCTGAAATACGGCGGCAAACACGATGACCTCGCGCCGTACGTGATCAACCAGCACAAAAACGGCATGATGACGCCGTGGGGATTCAACTACAACAACGATGTCCAGCCGATCACCGTCGACGATTACGTGAACTCGCGCTTCATTCTGAACCCGCTGCGCATCTGGGATTGCGACCGGCCGGTGCAGGCGGCGACGGCGTATCTGTTTACCACCGCCGAGCGCGCCAAGGACATGAAGCAAAAGCCGGTCTACGTGCTGAATCACTCACAACACAATTTCAAGCAGCGCAGCACGCAGCCGGATCTGGACGAATTAGAAATGTGGACCGATGTCGCGGCCAAGCGCATGTACGAAGGCGCGGGGCTGGGGCCGAAAGACGTGGATATATTCAACCCCTACGACGGCTATTCGATCATGAGCCAGTTTTTTCTGGAGGCTTATCAGTGGCACGGCGTCAAGCGTGGCGACGCGCTGAAGTTTTACGCCGGCGATATCAGCGTCAAGGGGCCGCACCCGTTCAATTCCAGCGGCGGCAATCTGGGCACCGGGCGCGTACGCTCGGCGATGTACACCGACGCCATCCAGCAACTGCGCGGCACCACCGGCGAACGTCAGGTCACCGTGCGGGCCGATACCGCGCTGGCGGCGTTTACCACGCCGAGTAACGGCGGCTGGCTCATGCTGGGCAAGCATCCGAGCTAATCGCGAGCTCCGGCGTGAGCCGTGTCGCGCAGTCACGGTATCGACCATGGCCCGGTTATTAATTCAACGGTTGGCCCTTTGCGCGCTCGCTGTGTGCGCCATGCCGCACGCCGCAGGGGCGCAAACCGATGCATCCGCTGCGGCCTTTCCCAGCAAGCCTGTACGTTTTATCTCGGCGGCAGTGCCAGGCGCGGGCAGCGACACCACTGCGCGGGCCATCGCGCACAAGCTGACTCAAATGTGGGGTCAGCAGGTGATCGTCGACAATCGCGCGGGCGCAGCCGGGTTGATCGCGCTGGATGTGCTGGCGAAATCCCTGCCCGACGGCCACACCTTCGTCTTGGCCAGCACCAATGTCCCCATCAACACGGCAATCAATGCGGGTTGGCCGTACGATCTGAACAGAGACATGCAACCCGTGTCGCAGGTGACCTCGCTGTTCTATATCGCCTACCATCATCCGGCGGTGCCGGTGACCACCTTCAAGGAGCTGCTCGCCCACGGGCGCGCACATCCGGGCAAGCTCTACTTCAGTTCGGCGGGCACCGGCACGTTGCAGCACCTGGGCTGGGAAATGGTCATGCAAATGGCGGGCGTCAAATTCACCCATGTGCCGTACAAATCGGGTGCACCGGCGATCACTGCGACCATCGCCGGCGAAACCCAATTCGGCTTTGGCACCCTGATCAGCCTGCGGCCGCATCTGCAGTCGGGGCGCTTACGCTTCCTCGCGGTGACCTCAAAGCAGCGCGCGCCCACCTTGCCCGATGTGCCGACGATCGCAGAATCCGGTTTGCCCGGCTACGAAATCGATCAATGGTACGGCGTGGTCACTGCGGCCAAGGTGCCTGCGGCTATCGTCAACAAGCTGAACGCCAGCATCGTCGCGGCGGTGAAATCACCGGAGGTCGCGCAGCGTCTTGCCGCTGATGGTTCGACCGCCGTCGGCTCGACCGTGGCGCAGTTCAGTGCCACGATCAACGCCGAGACCGCCAAGTGGCGCAAAGTGGTCAAGGACACGGGGTTGGTTTTGAATTGATTTCCTCATAAAAATAACAATAAAATCAAATAGTTATGTAAGATCATCAAAACGCGCTAATTAAGCTTCTATGTTCCGGGGCACCATGACTTTTAGACAGGGAGTGGACAACATGGATGGACGCAGAAAGTCGATTCGTTTGCTTGCCGCGCTGGTGTTGAGCGCGTGCGGCACGGGCGCAGCCGCGCAGCAGGATTACCCCAATAAGCCGATACGCTTTATCAGTCCGTATGCACCGGGCGGAAGCACCAGCTTCACCGCTCGGCTGATCGGACAACATCTCACCGAAGCGTGGGGACAACCCGTGGTGGTGGATAACCGGCCCGGCGCCAACACCGTCATCGGCACCCATGTAACGGTGAAATCGCGCCCCGACGGCTACACCATCATGACCCTCGGCGGCACACTGGCGGGCAATTACTGGTTGGTAAAGACGCCCTACGATTCGTTAAAAGACATCGCGCCGATGGCCACCCTGTTGAGCTACGAAAATGTGCTGGTGGTGCCTCCCATGCTGCAGTTGAATTCAGTGGCGGAGCTGGTTGCTCTGGCAAAGGCGAAACCGGATCAAATTACGTACGGCACCTCCAGCACCGGCGGCCCAACCCACCTGCTGGCTGAACTCTTCAACAGCGTCGCGGGCATTAAAACGCGGCACATTCCCTACAAAGGCGGCGCGCCTGCCGTGGTGGATCTGATGGGCGGGCACATTCAATTCTTCTTTTCCAATCCTGCCAACATCGCCACGCAAGTCAGAACCGGGCGTCTGAAGGCGCTCGCGGTCACCGGAAAAACCCGCGTCAGTGCTTTTCCTGACGCACAGACGTTTACCGAAGCCGGGATGCCGACGATGACCCTGACCAATTGGCAAGGCCTGGGCGGACCGGCGGGCATACCGAAAGCCATCATCGACAAAATGTCCGCCGAGATCAGAAAACTCGCGGCCTTACCCGATACCAAAGAAAAACTGGCCACCCAGGGGTTTGAGCCGTTTTACAACAACGCCGAACGCACCGCCGAATTGATCAAACTGGACATCGCCCGCTACGGCAAGATCATCAAGGAAGCGAACATGAAGATGGAGTAATGTTTGCCGCCTGATGCCGTGATACCTTGCCAACCGGAAGCGCAGTGAAAATTACCGCGCTCAGCATCACCCTGTTTTCGTGGGCCGATCTCCCCGACACCCGCTACGCGCCGCACAAACACCGCGGTGTTGCGGTAAGGTTGCGTTCCCGCAATATTTCGCAAAAGAGTTGATTTCATGTTTGCCTACGTCGGCAGTTTTACCACCGCAAAACGCAAGGCGCGCGGCAAAGGTATCAGCATTTACCACGTTGATGATGCATCGGGGGTGTGGTCGTTGATTGAGGTGTTCGAGACGCTCGCCAACCCCGGCTATGTCGCACTCGACGGCAAGCAGCGTTTTTTGTATGCCTCGCATGGCGACAGCGACAGGGTAAGCGCGTATTCAATTGAGGCCATCGATGCGCAAACGCGCAAACTGAAATTCCTCAATCAGCAGCCGAGCCACGGCGACAACGGGCCGCATTTGATGGTTGACCCCAGTGATCAGTATGTCGTCTGTGCCAACGGGCCGGGCATCGTGGTGTTGCCGATCAACGCGGATGGTTCACTCGCGCCCGCCACCGACGCCGTGGTGCCGCCGGGTAAGGAAGGGCCCTACAAACGCGAGCAGGGCCTCGGCGCGCATCCGCATCAGGTATTGTTTGACGCCAGCGGACGTTTTCTGATTTCACCCGACAAAGGCGTGGATGCCACGCATATCTACCGGCTCGATATGGCCAGCGGCAAGCTCGCGCCAAATGATCCGCCGTTTGTGAAATCGCGCTACGGCGCGGGGCCGCGGCATCTGGCGTTTCATCCGTCGCGGGCGTTTGCGTATCTGATCAACGAGCTGGATTCGACCGTGACCACCCATCAATGGGACGGCGTGCGCGGTGCGCTCACACCGGTGCATATCGTGCCCACGACTCCCGCGACGTTCGTCGGCGACAACACCGGCGCCGAGATTGCCGTGGCACCGTCGGGCCAGTTTGTTTACGTATCGAATCGCGGCCACAACAGCATGGCGACTTTCGCGGTGAACGCTGCGGATGCCACGCTCACGCCCATCGGCTGGGAACCCACGCAAGGGAAAAAACCGCGCTTTTTCGCGCTCGATCCCAAAGGCGAAAAATTGTACGTGGCCAACGAAGACAGCGATACCATAGTCGCGTTCAAGCTGGATGCGGCAACGGGTCAGCCCGTGCCAACCGGCTTGATTGTGCACACCGGCTCGCCTTCGTGCATCGCTTTTTCGTCTTTAAATATTCAATAAAAACAAATACTTACAAAGGATCTGGTCATGGATTTAGAACTCAAGGATAAAGTTGCCATCGTCGGTGGCGCGAGCAAGGGGCTGGGCCGTGCGTGCGCGGAAGTGCTGGCCGAGGAAGGCATGAAAGTCGTGATGTGCAGCCGCAGTCAGGCGGATTTGGATGCCGCGGCTGACGCGATACGCGCCAAGACCAAGGCCGACATTTTGACTTTCGCCGGCGATCTGGAAAAAAACGAGGTGATCCAGAAACTGGTCGCCACAGCGGCTGCCAAGTTTGGCCGCATCGACGTGCTGATCAGCAACTCCGGTGGGCCGCCGCTGGCAAAATCGATTGATGCCACCGAGGAACAATGGGCGGTGGCGGTGCAACGTTCGTTGCTGTTTTTTGCGCGCATGGCGCGCGAGGTGCTACCGCATATGCGCGCACAAAAAAGCGGACGCATCATCAACATTCTCGCCAGCACCATTTACCAGCCGATACCGAATCTCGCCCTATCGGGCGCCACGCGCATGGGCGTGGTGGCGTATGCGAAGAGCCTCGCCGACGAGACCGGGCGCGACGGTATCCTGGTGAATAACATCGCCCCCGGTTCCTTACTGAGCGAACGCATGCTGGCAAACGTGACGGCGCGCGCTAAAGAGCTCGACATCTCGCTGGAGAAAGCGCTCGAAGAGCGCGCCAAGGAAACCTCCGTTGGCCGCATCGGCGATCCACGAGAACTAGCCAATCTGGCGGCGTTCCTGGCATCGGGAAAATCGAGCTACATCACCGGCACGACCATACGTGTCGACGGCGGGTTGGTGCGTTCGGTGATGTAAGCGGAGACCAAAATGAAAATCACCCAACTCGAAACCTTCGTCGTCGATGGCGGCTGGCGCGCGTGGACGTATGTGAAAGTCGCAACCGACGCCGGGCTGACCGGCTGGGGCGAGTGCTCCGATTACCGCGTCACCAACGCGGTGGAAGGCATGGTGCGCGATCTCACGCCACTGCTGGTGGGCAAAGACCCCTGCGCCTACGAGATGCGTTTCATGGACATGATGCGCATCACGCGCTCCAGCCCCGGTGGCATTTCCGCGCGCGCGATCGCGGGCATCGAATGCGCGCTGGTGGATATCGCCGCGCAAGCACGTAATATTTCAGTGGTGGAACTGCTGGGCGGGCCGACGCGCGACAAGGTGCGGCTCTACTGGTCGCACTGCGGCACCACGCGCGTGCGCCATCACGACATGGTGGGCGCGCCGCCGATTAACAGTTGGGCTGATGTTTACGCGCTGGGCAAAGAAGTGGTTGCACGCGGTTTCACCGCGCTCAAAACCAACATCGTGATGCCGGGGCAGAACGGCACCTGGATGAGTGGTTTTGGTGGTTTTGGCCTGACCATGGGGCCGAACGACGAATGGGCGCCCAACGCGCTCATCGATCACCTGGTCACGCACATCGGCACGCTGCGCGATGCCGTGGGGCCGGATTTCGACATCAACCTCGATCTGAACTGGCACTTCAAACCGGAGGCGTGCGCGCGCATTGCCAAGGCGCTGGAGCCGTTCAACCTGCATTGGCTAGAGATCGACACCCACGACGCGGAGGCCTTGCTGCAGGTGAAGCAATCGACCAGCACGCGCATCTGCACCGGCGAAACGTTGATACACATGAAGGAATACCTGCCGTTTTTCCAGAAGCACGCGGCGGACATGTTCATGATCGATGTGCCGTGGAACGGCATCGTGCAGGGCAAAAAGGTCGGCGACCTCGCCGCCACCTTCGGCCACAACATCGGCCCGCACAATCATTACAGCCACCTGTCTACCCACATGAGCGCCGCGCTGTGCGCGACCCTGCACAATGTGCGCATCATGGAAATCGATATTGACGACGTGCCCTGGAAGGATGAACTGGTGACGCACGCGCCGGAGATCGTCGACGGTCACATGATCATCCCGAAGCGGCCAGGCTGGGGCACGGCCATCGTGGAAGAAGTCGCACGCGCGCATCCGTGGGATGCCAACAAGGCGGCGCACGCCAAGCAACTGGCACAGCCGAAAAATTTGCGCGCGTAGCCAGGTTCAGTCGGGTATAAAAGCGAGCCGTCTATCCGGCTCGGACACCACGCTGTTCACCCACTCGACATCCGGCACGCAGCCGCCGGAGATGTCGAAAATTACGTAGCCATCGACCGACAATTGAATGTTGTCGATGTTGACGGAACTCAACGCGCCGCCGAACAATTGCTGTTCAATAAAGCTTTTGGCCACGCGTAGCTTCGCCATTACTTTTTGTCCGCTGTTTTCTTGCCGTCGCGATTGAATGACAGCAGTTCAACGCGTTCCTTTTTGTTAATGACGCCTTTCGCGTTGGCCTCCTCGAACTCCAGCGCCACGATATTGGCCGCCTGGGGGCTGAACCAATAACGATACGTGCCGACGCCTTCGCCGGTGGCACCCGTTTTTCTGACGGTTTTATATTTTGTCGACCCTTCCACCCGTAAGGTATCAAACACCCCGGCGGGAACGATGACCTGTTCCTGTCGAATCACTTTAGGGGACCTCTAATAATTGGTTTGCAAAAGCAGGGCCGCCAAATTCGTGATGCTTGCGTCATGTTATGTTGGTTTTTGGCAAGATTTCGCTCGAAACTCGCTCCTTTTACGGGTATTTCCCGCCTTTTATGCCACAGCGTACGCACCTCTCCCCTGAGCGGTGCTTGCCACCACTGCGGCTTGCGCATCGCGCTTGAGCAATTGTCCTAACCGCTTCATGTTGTAGACCAGATTCATCATGCCGATCTTCACCTTGGCGCGCGCCAGCCCAATCGTGCGCACAAGATG
>CAMBGJ010000013.1 GCA_945865805.1 Bordetella parapertussis | reverse complement strand
CGTACGCGGGTCGTGTGTAGACACGGGGATTGGCAGCATCGGTCAGCGCGGCACGGCCTGCCGGCGTGCCAGTGACCAGCCGGTTGGCTGCGTTGCTGTTGGTGAGCGTCATGTAGACCTGGCCGTTGACCGGATCCACGGCACCCCACTCCGGCCGATCCATTTTGGTTGCACCGGCAGCATCGGCGGCAAGCCGTGCATGGACCAGCATGTCCGCCTGATCAGCAAAGGCATAGGCCGGATTCGCTGCTGTAATACCGTTTAGCCCGAAGTTTAGTTCCAGCCAATTACCGGTGCCATTGTCGTTAAACCGCGCGGCATAGAGTTTGCCCGCGTTAAGATATTTGTCGCCCGCAGCCAATCCGCCATTCAGATCGGCGGCATTCCATGCCGCATCGCCGACAAACTTGTAGATGTATTCGCCGCGCGCGTCACAGCCCATGTACCAGGCGAGCTTGCTGCCGGGAATGGCACGGCTGGGCCATGCGCCTTCGTGGAAAAAGCGGCCCAGCGCGGTGCGTTTGCAAGGTTCGGATGCCGGCGCGAATGGATCGATTTCGACCACCCAGCCATACGTGTTGGGGACATTGCGGTAATCGCCGGTGGCGTCGGCCGCGGTGAGGTCGATGTTCCAACGCTGAAAATCGTCACCGGGCAGCGTGGCCCATCCCCAGTTGCCGACGGCAGTGGCGCCGATGCCGTAGCGATTCAGTCCCGCGTTTTCCCTGGCGGTGCGCGCGGCACCGGCTGCGGTGCGGCGAAAACCAAATGCCCAGTTTTCTTCGCAGGTCAGATAAGTGCCCCACGGCGTATAGCCGTTGGCGCAGTTGTTGAACGTACCGCGCGTAGCGGTGCCGTCGGTCGAAAACCGCGTACGCATCAATGCTGTTCCGCCCGCCGGGCCGGACATGCGCATGCGCGTCAGTGTCGTAATACGCCGGTTAAAGGTTGAATTGATGTTGTAGCTCCAGGTATTACCAGTGCGCCGAACCTCCACCACAGACACGCCCATCGAGGCCATTTCCTTGCGCACCTCGGCCTCTACCGTGCGATTGCCTGCAGCGTCGATGGAATACGGCGTGGCATGCATGAAAAACCACTGCATGTATTCGTGGTTCATTACCAGCAGACCGCGATTGCTTTCCGTCGGGTCGAACCGACCGTCAGCGCCCAGACCAAAGAAATAAATACCGTCATGATTGTCGCCCGCGCGAAAATCCATCGAGGCGGCCGTATCAGTGCCCACATTCGAGAACGCGCCGGTAGCGGCATTCAGCGGATCACCGAACCGATACAGCACGGTTGCCGTGTAGCCGGGCGGCACGGCAATGGCATCTGCCACGGTTTTTGCGACGGCGCCGAAATTGAGCGCGCCGGGGCGAGCCAACGGCACTGGCGTCGGCTCCGGCGGCGGGAGCGCGGTGTCGCCACTGCTACAACCTTGCAAACCCATGAAGCCCAATGCGGCAAATCCCAAGCCACCCTTAAGCAATGCGCGACGAGCCGGATCGGCCTGCATGCGTTCGATGACGTCGTTAAGGTGCTCATTACCCTGGATATTGCCGATGGTTTTGCGGTTTGTTGCGTCACTCATAGCTATTGCTCCGTATCAAATGTGCCGTTGGGGAATTGATCGAGTAGTATTGTTGACGCGATGTATTACAGGCTGATGACGCGACTTACTGCGTGCGGATGGTTTGGGGCGCAATCAGCAGCGCCACGACAGACAGCAACTTATCCAACGACACGACAGATCGCGGACTGCGTAGCGCGGCGCTGGGGAGTCAACGTTTCCAGGCTCGCGCCAATTCACAGCGGTGTGCGGTAGCCGTGATTACGGATGAAGAAGGGGTTTAAAAATATCAATAAAAATCTTATTTCGCCTTGATCCCTGCTTCGCGTATCACCTGCGCTCAGGTCGCGGTTTCGGTTTTGATGCGCGCGACACCATTACCGAAACACGCAGCAGCGCCATGCCTGACTGTTTACAATGACGCCATCGAAGCGCGTTTGCCAGTCCGCCGCACGTTATCTAAAGTGAGGAGTAGCTCGCAATGACGGTCTTTTCCAGTTGCGTACTCGCCGCCACCATGGTTGGTGTGGTGGCGTTCCCTACCCAGTCGATGGCCCAGCAGTCGCAACAGCCGTATCCAACCAAACCGATCCGGCTGATTGTGCCGTTTCCGCCGGGCGGCAGCATTGATCCGGTGGCGCGCATGCTGGGGCCGAAGATGACGGAGAGCTGGGGGCAACCGGTGGTCGTTGAAAATCGCCCTGGTGCCAACGGCGCGGTCGGCACTGAGCTGCTCGCCAAGGCGCCGCCGGATGGGCATTCCCTGGTTCTTCTCGGTGGCGGCACGCACGTGCTCAACGCATTGCTTACGCGCAATCTGCCGTACGACAGTGTGAAAGACTTTGCGCCGGTCGCCACCGTGCAGCGTAGCGATTACGTGCTGGTGGTGCATCCCGCGTTGCCGGTGGCTAATCTGAAGCAACTGATCGCGCTGGCAAAAAGCAGGCCCAATGAACTCGCCTACGCATCGGCGGGTAATGGCAACATGAATCACGTCGCGGCCGAGCTGTTTAACATGTTGACCGGTGTGAAGACCGTGCATGTGCCGTATAAGGGCGGCGGCCAGGCCATGATTGATCTCATGGGCGGGCAGGTGCAACTGCATTTCGCGGTGGTTGTATCGGCGTTGCCGCATATCAATTCCAAACGCCTTAAGCCGCTCGCGATCGGCGGCGAAACGCGTTTCCCGGCGCTGCCGCAGGTGCCGACGTTTACCGAGGCGGGCTTACCGGGATTTCGTCTGCAGCCGTGGCAGGGCATTTTCGCGCCCGCGCGGACGCCGAAAGCGGTGATCGACAAACTGGCGGTTGAAATCTCGCGCATTGTCATGCTGCCCGACATCACCGCCAGAATCACCGGCTGGGGCTCGGTGCCGCTGGTGTCCACGCCGGAAGAATTCTCGCGGTTGATGGCGGATGACTTCAAGCGCTTCGGCGAAATCATCAAAACAGCAAACATTCGACTCGATTGAGTCGCTATAAAAGAGTAATACGATGACTCAAACGAGGTTGCGTATCAGCGATGTGGTGGCAGAGTTTCTGGATCTGTGTGGTGTTAACACGGCCTTCGGCATTATCTCGGTGCACAACGCGCCGCTGATGGAGGCGATTCACCGGCGGAACGCGCTACGCTTTGTCATGGTGCGCGGCGAAATGGGCGGCGCGCACATGGCCGATGCGTATGCACGCGTGACGGGCGGGCTTGGCGTGCTGATCACCAGCACCGGCGGGGGTGCGGCGAGCGCGGCCAGCGGTTTGGTCGAAGCGCGTTTTGCGGGTAGCCCGCTGCTGCACATCACGGGGCAGACCTCGACCGCGATGCTCGATCGCGGCCTCGGGCCGGTGCATGATGTGCCGGATCAACTCGGCATGCTGCGCTCGGTTTGCAAAGCTGCCTATCGTGTTCATTCGGCCGACAGCGCCTTGGGCATACTGATGCACGCGGCTGCGGAAGCCCTGACGCCGACGATGGGGCCGGTGAGCGTGGAAATTCCCATCGACATTCAATCGATGCTGATCGAGCGCCCGGCGATATTTGATCAATTCGTATTACCGGTATCCGCCGCGCTGAAGCCATCACCGACGACCATCGACGCGCTGGCCAACAGGGTCCTCGGTGCCAAACGCCCTCTATTGTGGACCGGCGGCGGCGCACGTCACGCGGGCGACGCCGTCGCGCGGCTGGCGCGCATGGGCATCCCGGTCGCAACCAGTTGGAACGGGCGCGGTGTGTTGCCGGAGGATCATCCGCTGGTGATCGGCCCGCTCGCCACATTGCCGGCGTTTGAGCGCTTGTATGAAAGTATCGATTTGATGCTGGTTGTCGGCTGCCGCCTGCGCGCACACGAGACACGCGACTGCACCATGCGTCTGCCCGCACACCGCGTGCGCATCGACGTTGACGCCCTGGCCAACACGCGCAGCTATCCTGCCGCATCGTTCGTTCATGCTGACAGTGCGCTGGCGCTCAATGCGCTCGCCGACCGGCTCGAAGGCCGCTGGCATGCCGACGCAAGCTACGTCAGCGAAGTTGAGCGCCTGAAGCCGCAAGCCATCGCCGCCTACCGCAGCACACTCGGCATCTACCAGAATTTTCCTGACATCATGCGTGCGGCGATGCCGCGTGACGCGTTGTGGGTGCGCGACATCAGCTTTCATCAAACGACCTGGGCCAATCGAATATTCCCGGTGTATGGGCCGCGCGACAGCATTTATTCGGTGGGGGCCGCCATCGGCACCGGCATGTCGCTTGCCATAGGTGCCGCACTGGGCGCACCGGATCGCAAAGTGGTGGCGCTGTGCGGCGACGGCGGCTTTGCGTTGAACCTGGGCGAGTTATGGACGGCGGTGCAGGAAAAGCCGGACGTCTGCTTTGTGGTGATGAACGACAAGGGCTACGGCGTCATACGCCACATTCAACAATCCACCTACGGCGAGCGCCGCTTTTACGACGAGCTCAGCGGCCCCGATCTCGCAGGCTTGGCCAAAGTCGCGGGTCTGCCATATTGGCGCGTAAGCAGTATCGACGACGAGCTCGGCGCGCACCTTAAAGCCGCGTTACGGCAGCGTGGCCCGAGTCTGATCGAGGTGGATATGGAAGCCATCGGCCCATTTACGCCGCAGCATTCAGTGCCGCGCTATGGCGAGAAGACGTGATGTACCGGGGCGTCGGCCGAAAATTACAGAACAAATCTGTTGTGGATGTAAGTATTTGATTTTATTTGGTTATTTATTTCATCAGTGAAACGCCGCCTTCACCCCCGGCGGCGGCGAGTAGCGGAAGGTGCCGAGGCCGAGGATGGCGTCTTTCCCGCCATTTTTTGCGATGGCTTCGGACTGATCCGCGCGCGCGTTGCGGTCAGCGGCATCCGGGTTCACCACTTTGCGCAACACGCCTTCACACTCGGCGATCACGCTGGCGTACTGGGCATTGCGGCCGAGGTCGTTTCGTTCGTATGGATCGGTTTTCAGATCAAACAACATCGGCGGCAGCCCCACGTAGTGCACGTACTTGTAACGCCCATTCTCGCCACAGCGGATCATCGACGTGCCGGTGACTGATGCAGCGGCGTGGTACTCCGACAAAATCGTGCGTTGGGGTGCCAGGCCATTGGCAATATCAATCAGCGATACACCCGGCAGCGAGGTGTCGGCGGGTGCAAGCTTCGCGCCCACGCTTTGCACATAGGTGGGAAAGCCATCCGCCAGCGTCACCGGCGTATCGCACACGCGGCCAGCGGGGATGTCCGGCCCCGCCATGATCATCGGAATGCCCGCTGATTCTTCATACATGGTTGATTTGCCCCACATGCCGCGCGTGCCGAGGTTGTCGCCATGGTCGCTGGTATAAACGATACGTGTGTTGTCGAGCATGCCGAGGGATTCCAGGGCTTTGAGAATCCTGCCAACATTGCTGTCCATGAACGTGGTGAGGCCGAAGTACGCCGCAATCGCACGCCGCACCATCGGCTCATCAAACGAGTCGTCGTAACACATGCTCTTGCGCATGGCATCGGTGAATGGGTGACGCGGGCGCTGCGCCGTCGCATACATGTCGGGGAACGGCACCTGGTTCACCGGGTACCGATCGTAGAATTCCTGCGGCGCGATCAGCGGAAAATGCGGTGCGACAAAACCCACGTACATGGCCCAAGGTTTGTTGGTGTGCTGGGGTGCTGACTGCGTGAGCCACTTCACGGTTTCGTCGGCAATTGCGCGGTCGTAACGCGTGTAATCCGATTCCCCTGGCCCAGCCTCCGGCCCCAGGTTGGCCGCCCCTTTGCGGCACGGCAACTCGTCGCGGATCAGCCCGAGTAAATCGCCCACGCCATTGACGATATGCATGGGCTGAATTTCTTCATCAAATCCGTTGCGCTTAACATCGTTGCCGCTGGCGTAATGCAGCTTGCCGATGGACACCACATGGTGCCCTTGTTCCATCAAGCGGTGGCCCCACGAAGGTTGTTTGCCCTCATAGGCAATCGCGTTGTCCCAGCAGCGATGATCATGCACATAGCGTCCGGTGGCGAACGACGCGCGCGCGGGTACGCAGATCGGGCAGTTGGTATACGCGTTGGTGAAGCGCGTGCCGCGCGCGGCCAGCTTGTCGAGATTAGGCGTTTGGATCATCGGGTGGCCGTAGCAACCCAGCACGCGTTTGTTGTGCTCGTCGGAGAGGATGAAAATCGTATTGGTGGGTTTCATTGTAAGCATTTGATTTAATTGATATTTATGTTGTTGAATCCAATCACTCCGCCGTCGCGCCAGAAGCCTTGACCACAGGCGCCCACAACGCGACTTCATCGCGCAGCCAACGCGTTGTTTCGTCGGCCGTGTAGCCCAAAGGCTCGGCGCCCAGCGCCAGCAGCCGCTGACGTATGTCGTCGGTGCGTGCGACTTGGCCCACCACAGTGGCGAGCCGGTTGATGATGTCGCGCGGCGTCGCCGCTGGTGCATGCAGGCTGTAGGTGACGTTGACGATCATGTCCACGCCGGCCTCGCGCATGATCGGCACTTGCGGCAGCAACGGCGTGCGTGCTGCTGCGGTGACCGCCAGCGCGCGTAGCCGCCCTGCCTTGACGTATTCGAGCACTGAGGGCACGTTGCCGAAGTTCATTTCGACTTCGCCGCCGATCAACGCAGTGAGTGAGGGCGTGGTGCCGCGATACGGCACGTGGCGCAGACGCGTTGCCGTACGCAATTTGAACAACTCGCCCGACAGATGCTGGGTGGTGCCATTGCTGCCGGAGGAAAATTTCAGTTCATCGGGCTTTGCGCGCGCCAGGGCAATCAGTTCCTTCACGCCGCGCGCAGGCAGTGAGGGGTGTACCACCAGCACGTTGGTGCTGGCCGCAAACAGCGAGACCGCCGCCAGATCGCGCTGGGTGTCGAACGGCAGGTTCTTGTAGAGCGACATATTGATCGCCACTGGCGACGAATTCACCAGCAGCGTGTAGCCGTCAGGCGGTGCCTTGACCACGTACTCCATCGCGATATTGGTGCTGGCACCGGTGCGGTTTTCGATGATGATCTGTTGGCCCAGCGCTTCGACCATTTTGGGCGCAACCAGCCGCGCCAGGATGTCCGTGCCACCGCCGGGGGGAAAGCCGTTGATCAGGCGAATCGGTTTTACCGGGTAGGTTTGTGCGGGCGCGAGTGACGGCAGGGCCGCAGCGGTCAATACGCAGGCTAGGGCGACGCTGTAACGGTGAGAAATCATCATGGCGTTGTGGCCGGTAGAAAACTATTTGTACTTTCGGGTAATCAAATCGCTGACGGACACGCCCTTGTCGATGTCCACTTTGCGTTTGGTATCCGCGCCATCGATCTTCTGCGCAACCTCCAGCACGGCGGCGATCTTGTCTTGCGGGATGATCGCGACACCGGCTTCATCAGCGCAGATCAAATCGCCGGGCTTGCACGGCACACCGCGTATCTCCACCGTGCCGTTGACTTCAACGGTTTGCATACGCCACTTGCCCGTGATCGGCGTGAAGCCGCGGCACCACACCGGCCAGCCCATGCCGCGATATTGATCGGGGTCGCGCACGGTGGCATCGACCACCGCGCCAATGAAGCCCTGGCGCTTGGCGATGGTGGCCGATTGCCCGCCCATGTTGGAGCAGCCCATCACGCCTTGCATCACCAGCACGTCGCCCGGTTCGGCGAGATTGTGCGCTTCGGTTTCGCCCTGGGTGTTGATTTTGTCGTTGGCGGCTTTGTGGATTTGCACGTCGCGCGCGATGTTGCGTACGGTGAGCGCGGGGCCGACGATGCGCTGGCCGCTGTTGACCGGCGGCATTTGATACGCGGGAATCACCGCGACGATGCCGAGTTCATCGCAGGCATCCGACAGCGTGCCGGTTAAATCCACCAGCGCCATAAATTGATCGATGACAGCTTTGGACGGGCGCGGGATGTCGAGCAGGCGAATGGCCTCGCGCGGCATGCGGCCGAGGGGTTTCTTTTCAGGCATGGTGCTCTCCAGTTGGGGGAACCCGCATTGTAGCTAACACACCTCGCGCCGGAAGCTGCAAGGCAGTGGATTTTTGCAATCTTGCGCGTGCTGGATGGGCTGGTGTAGTGTTTCATCCGGTTCGGCACGCCAAGCGCTGAGGTGTCAGCAACATTACACCAGAAATTTCCACCGGAGGTTACATGAAAGTCGCACGCACGCTCATTGCAACAACCCTGCTGACGTTGAGCGCCAGCGGCTGGGCGCAAAGCTGGACACCGCAGCGCAATGTTGAAATCGTCGTCGGCTTTGCGCCGGGCGGCGGCGTGGATCGCACGGCACGTGCGCTGGAGCGGGCACTGACCACGCAGAAGCTCGTCAACGCTGGTGCCAGCGTCGCGAACAAGCCCGGCGGCAACACCACCATCGCCTACCAATATCTCAACCAGCGCCCGCCCGACGGCCACACGGTGATGGTGTATGGGCAAACCATTTTCACCGCACACATCACCGGCGCGAGCGCGCTCACCCACACCGATTTCACGCCGATCGCGACGCTGTTTTCCGAATATCACGTTTACATGGTCGCGGCCAACACGCCGGTGAAAACCGGCAAGGACCTTGTCGCGCGCATGAAACACGACGTGCGGCAGGTCAGCGCTGGCGTCTCCGCGATCGGCGCGCCCGGCCATCTCTCCTTCGGGCTGCTCACTAAAGCGGTCGGCGGCAATGTCAGAGACATGAAGATCATCGCCTTCAAGGGATCGGCTGACGCACTGACCGCTGTACTCGGCGGCCATATTGAAGTCACGCCCGCACCGGCGAATCTTGCCGCCGCGCACGTGGCCGCCGGGCAGGTGCGCACCGTGGCCGTGGCTGCGCCCAAGCGGCTCGGGGCACCCTTTGCCGCGATTCCGACCTGGCGCGAACAAGGCGTTGATCTCGTCTACGGCCCGTGGCGCGGCATCCTCGCGCCCAAAAATCTCCCTGCCGCGCAAATCGCGTGGTGGGAAGCGACGCTGCGCAAAATCGCCGACACCGCAGAGTGGAAAAGCGATATGGAAAAAATCTACGCCGTTGACGATTTTGTCACTGGCGCACAGTTACGCAAGGATATGGAAAAGGAATATGCCGAGACGCGGGCGGTGTTACTGGAATTGGGGATGGCGAAGTAAGTGCAGCAAGTGCTGAGTGAGGCTCTGTCAGCGCCAATCGGGTCTGGGTGCCATGGCGCTACCTTAATCGGCGAATAGGTGAAGTATCGTCAACCCTTCCACCGCAAAGGCGCAAAGGCGCGAAGAACAGCACGCAAAGAAAGTCCGACCATGGTTTCCTTTGCGCCTTTGCGGTGAGATTTTGGGGTTCTGATAGTTACGACGTCTAAAGTTAGTGCCATTGAGGTCTGGGTGTCATTTAAATTGTAAGCATGTGTTTTTATTGAGTTATTTTATTATTCCGCAAAGTTGAAATAGATGAACTCTCGGTTATGATGGCCGAAAGGGAGAGGCCGCCATGAATACTCCGAAGAATCTGATTCGCCTGCTGTTGCTCATCGCTGTATCCATGCACGCGGTGGGCGCGAACGCGCAGGCCTACCCCAGCCGACCGATTAAATTCGTGGTGCCGTTCCCACCCGGCGGCAATCTGGATTTTCTCGCGCGTGTCATACAACCGCGCTTCAGTGAGTTTCTTGGCGCCACACTGGTTATCGACAACCGCGCCGGCGCAGCGGGCATCGTCGGCGCTGAATATGCCGCGCGGCAACAAGCAGATGGCTATACCCTGTTTCTTGGCAACACCGGCACCATGGGGCTGTACCCGGTGGTGTACCCGAAGCTGCCGTACAACGCACTGAAGGATTTTGCTGCGGTCGGCCAGATCGCGTCGAGCACGCAGCTCATGGCGGTGCACCCCTCGGTGCCAGCGAAGTCGCTGCGCGAGTTCATCGCCTTCGCCAAGAAAAACCCCGGTAAGCTCTCCATTGCCGTGGCTGGGCTGGGCTCCACCGCGCACTTTTCTGCCGAGTTGCTCAAGGGGCGTGCCGGCATCGACATGCTGCTGGTGCCGTACAAAGGCAGCGGCCCGGCGGTGACCGATGTCATCGGCGGTCAGGTCGATCTCATCGTCGATGCCACATCGGTCACCATGCCTTATATCAAGGCGGGCCGCTTAAGAGCCATTGCGGTTACCAGAAGTGCGCGCCTTGCGGCGTTGCCTGACGTGCCGACCTTCGAGGAGCAAGGCCTCAAGGGCTTCGATGCGAGCGGTTGGCAAGGTTTGCTGGTGCCCACGGGTACACCGGCCCCTGCGCTGGCAAAACTGTCGGAGTCGTTGATGAAAACACTGGCGCAACGAGAGGTGCGTGATCGATTCACGGAGCAAGGGCTGGACCCCGCGCCGTCCACGCCCGAACAGTTCGGCGCATTCATCCGCTCTGAAATCGAGAAATGGGGCCGCGTGCAAAAGACGGCCAATATCAGGATTGAGTGAGCCGCGCTGCATGCGCAAACCGTCGTTCACCATCATTCATAAAGTAAACGCAACTATTCAGCCGCTTTGAACCCCTTCACCGCAGAGGCGCAAAGACGCAGAGGTTACGCAGAGAAGGGCTTTTTCTCTGCGGGTGTTCTCTGCGCCCTCAAACCATCAATGAGGCCTCTGCGGTGAGGAAGTTTTACCATCGAGGCTGAACAGTTCAAGTAAACCTGAAATAAATGCGATGCCGTTGGCCATGGTGGGTTTGGGATGCATGGGCGGCAATCTGGTGCGCCGGTTGATGCGGGCGGGGCATGATTCCCGGATAGTCAAGCGCGACCGCAATGGATGGTAACGGATGGTTTGCCGACGGTGGATGCAACGCTAAAATACCGGGCTAATATCCGGAAACAGAAACACCAGAGTCACTAAAGGACAACAACATGGCATCCCCCAAACGCGGTCTGCGCAAGGGCCTCACGGCTTACGGCGACGAAGAATTCTCCCTGTTTTTGCGCAAAGCCTTCGTCAAGGCGATGGGCTACACCGATGAGGCGCTGGATCGCCCGATCGTCGGCATCACCAATACCTTCAGCGGCTTTAATGCCTGCCATCGTAATGTGCCGGAACTGATCGAAGCGGTGAAGCGCGGCGTGATGTTGTCCGGCGGTCTGCCAGTGGAGTTCCCGACGATCACGCTGCATGAATCGTTTGCGCATCCCACCAGCATGTATCTGCGCAATCTGATGTCGATCGACACCGAGGAGATGATCAAGGGTCAGCCGGTGGATGCGGTGGTGCTGATAGGCGGTTGCGATAAAACCGTGCCTGCGCTGTTGATGGGCGCGGCGAGCGCCAACGTGCCAGCGATCATGCTCGTTACCGGGCCGATGATCACGGGTGATCACAAGGGCGAGCGCCTCGGTGCGTGCACCGACTGCCGCCGCTTCTGGGGCAAGTATCGCGCGGGTGAAATTTCCGAACAGGAAATCGGCGAAATCAACAACAAGCTCGCGCCTTCTGCGGGCACCTGCATGGTGATGGGCACGGCCAGCACCATGGCGTTGTGCACGGAGGCGATGGGCATGATGCTGCCCGGCGGCGCGTGCACCCCGGCAGTGATGGCCGATCGGCTGCGTCACGCCGAAGCCAGTGGCGCGCGTGCGGTGGCGATGGCGAAAGAGAAGCTCACACCCGATAAAATCATGACCCCCGAGGCGTTTGAGAACGCGCTGCGCGTGTTGCTCGCGGTGGGCGGTTCCACCAACGCGATTGTGCATCTGACGGCGATGGCAGGGCGCTTGGGCATACAGATTGATCTGGATGCCTTTGACAAAATGGGGCGCGAGACACCGGTGCTGGTGGATTTGAAACCCACCGGCCAGCACTACATGGAGGATCTGGAAAAAGCAGGCGGCCTGGTGACCGTGCTGCGCGAACTGCGCAAGCAGTTGAACCTCGATGCGCTGACCGTCACCGGCGACACACTGGGCGAAAACATCAAGGCGGCGGTGCCCGCATGGAAGCAGGACGTGGTGCGTCCGTTCAACGATCCGATCTTCAAGGGCGGCAGCATCGCGGTGCTGCGCGGCAACCTCGCACCCGAAGGCGCGATCATCAAACAGGCAGCGGCGACACCCAAGTTGATGCAACACACCGGGCGCGCGGTGGTATTCGAATCGTTGGAAGATTTGGCGAATCGTATCGACGACCCCAAACTTGATGTGAAAGAAGATGACATACTGGTGATGCAAAACGCGGGGCCCAGAGGCGGCCCCGGCATGCCGGAGGCGGGTTATCTGCCGATACCCAAAAAGCTCGCGCAAAAAGGCGTCAAAGACATGGTGCGGATATCGGATGCGCGCATGAGCGGCACCGCGTTCGGTGCCATCGTACTGCATGTCACACCCGAGGCTGCGCTCGGCGGTCCGCTGGCGCTGGTGAAAACCGGTGACAAGATCAAGCTTGATGTGCCCGCGCGCCGGCTGGAACTGCTGGTGTCCGACGAAGAACTCGACGCGCGCCGCAAGCTGTGGAAAAAACCACGTGCGCAAAAGGAAGAAAGCCGCGGCTACCGCAAACTCTTCATGGCTGAAGTGACACAGGCAGATCGCGGCTGCGATTTTGATTTCCTGGCGCCGCCATTGACGACCAAAGTGCCGCGCGCAAGTCGGTAATGGATTCGGTTGAATAATGTAACCTATTGATTTTAATGAAAAAAAATAACAGTACTGCCAGCACCAAACGCCGCGCGCCAACCAAACCCTCATCCTCTCCCCGCCGTTTTGTGGTGCGTAAATCCGGCATCCACGGGCGTGGCGTTTTTGCGCTGGTGGATATTCCCAAGGGCACACGGCTGATCGAATATTTGGGCGAGCGTATGTCGCACAAAGAAGCCGACAAGCGCTACGGCGACCTGCACGATGGTAGCGCGCACACCATGCTGTTCGCCGCCACCGACGAAGTGGTGATCGATGCCACGCAGTGGGGCAGTTCCGCGCGCTGGATCAATCACTCGTGCGGGCCGAATTGCGAGGCGATAGAAGACGAAGGCCGTGTGTACATCGAAACCAAGCGCGCGATACGGGCGGGCGAAGAACTGGGCTACGACTACGAGCTGATCGTCGAAGGCCGACAGACAGAGAAGTTAAAACGCGAGCACGCATGTTGTTGCGGCTCGCGGCGCTGTCGCGGGACTATGCTGGGGAAGAAACGCTGACGGAATTTGTGGTTACGTAGCCTGTATGGAGCGCCGCGCAATACAGGAACAGCGGTTGTGATGTTCCCGCTGCCCCGTAATACACCGCGCTTCTTACGGGCTACGGTTGGTGTTGTTTAACCATCCCGGTTGCGCATCCAGTCTGCAGTTTTGTACAGCTGCTCCAGCAGCCAGTTGCGCAGTTTTTCATCAGCGATAACAACCTCGGCGGCCTGCGTCATGCAGGCCATCCACGCATCGCGTTCGGCGGTATTGATGGCAAACGGCAAATGCCGCGCGCGCAGCATGGGGTGGCCAAATTTATCGGTATAGAGCGGCGGACCGCCGAGCCAGCCGGATAAAAACAGGTACAGCTTGTCGCGCGAGCCGGTGATATCCGCAGGGTGCAGTTTGCGGATGACGTAGTACTCCGGCACCTCGTCCATCAAGTCGTAGAAGGTGTCGATCAGCTTGCGCACAGAGGCGTCGCCGCCGATCATTTGGTACGGTGTAACGTCCGGGCTCGGGTTCATGTTGGAGAAAAATCGAGCAGCTTCATCGCAAAGATGCAAAGACCCGCAAAGATTACGCAAAGAACGGTTTTTCTTTGCGCTACCTTTGCGGGTCTTTGCGTCTTTGCGTCTTTGCGGTGAAAGGTTTTTCTTTACGCCGCAGCCCGCGAAGCCCGCTTGCGCTCATGCTCCACCAGAAAGCGTTTGCGGATGCGGATCGACTTGGGCGTGATTTCCACCAGCTCGTCGTCGGCGATGAATTCAATCGCGGATTCGAGCGTGACTTGTATCGGCGGCACCAGGCGCACGGCTTCGTCGGTGCCGGAGGAGCGCACGTTGGTCAATTGCTTGCCTTTGATCGGATTGACCACCAGGTCGTTATCGCGGCTGTGAACGCCGATGACGATGCCTTCGTACAGCGGGTCACCGGGGCTGGCGAACATTTTGCCGCGCTCCTGCAGCTTCCACAGGGCGTAGGCGACCGCCGGGCCGTTTTCCGAGGAGATCAGCACGCCGTTGCGGCGCTCTTCCATGTCGGGCTTCATCGGGCCGTAGTCGTCGAACACGTGGCTCATCAAGCCGGTGCCGCGCGTCATGGTGAGAAATTCCGATTGAAAGCCGATCAGCCCGCGCGCGGGGATACGGTAATCAAGACGCGTGCGGCCCTTGCCGTCGGATTGCATGTCCTGCAAGTCACCTTTGCGTTGGCCCAGCGCTTCCATTACCGCACCCTGATTGGCGTCTTCGCAATCGACGGTGAGCATTTCATACGGCTCTTGCTTCACGCCGTCGACTTCTTTGGTCACCACGCGCGGACGCGACACGGCCAGCTCGTAGCCTTCGCGGCGCATGTTTTCCAGCAAAATGGTCAGATGCAATTCGCCACGGCCCGACACTTCAAACACATCGGCGTCCGATGTCTCAACCACTTTCAACGCGACGTTGCTCATCAGCTCGCGATTCAGGCGCTCACGAATCTGGCGGCTGGTGACGTATTTGCCTTCCTTGCCGGCGAGCGGTGAGGTGTTGACCTGAAAGTTCATCGTCAGCGTGGGCTCATCCACTTTCAGCAGCGGCAGGGCTTCAGGTTTTTCCGCATCGGTAATGGTAACGCCGATACCGACGTCTTCGATGCCGTTAATCAGCACGATGTCACCGGCCATCGCTTCGTCGGCCATGGTGCGATCAAGTCCTTTAAAAACAAGTACTTGACCTACTTTGGCGAGTTTGGGTGCCGTGTCATCCGGGCCGCGCATCACCAGCACTTGTTGCAGCGGACGGATGCGTCCACGCGTGATACGTCCGATGCCGATACGGCCGACGTAGCTCGAATAGTCGAGCGAGCAGATTTGCAATTGCAAAGGGCCATCGGGATCGTCTTCGCGCACCGGCACGTGTTTGATGATGGCTTCGAACAGGGGATCCAGATTGCCTTCGCGCACGCTGGAATCGAGACCCGCATAACCGTTCAGCGCGGAGGCATACACCACCGGGAAATCCAGTTGTTCTTCCGTCGCGCCGAGCTTGTCGAAGAGATCGAATGTTTGGCTCACCACCCAGTCGGCGCGCGCGCCGGGGCGATCCACTTTGTTCACCACCACGATGGGCTTTAAGCCCAGCGCCAGCGCCTTGCGCGTGACAAAACGCGTTTGCGGCATCGGGCCTTCGACCGCATCGACCAGCAACAGCACGCTATCAACCATCGACAGCACGCGCTCGACTTCTCCGCCGAAATCCGCATGGCCGGGGGTGTCAACAATATTGATATGCGTGCCTTTCCAGGTCACCGCGCAGTTTTTGGCGAGGATGGTGATGCCGCGCTCTTTTTCGATATCGTTGCTGTCCATCACACGCTCTTCAATGTGCTGGTGCGCGGCGAAGGTGCCGGATTGGCGCAGCAGTTTGTCCACCAGCGTGGTTTTGCCGTGGTCAACGTGGGCGATGATGGCGATGTTTCTGATGGCGCGTGACATGGCGATTCCGGCAGATTTGTGCGGTTGGTAAAAAAGGGCGCGATTGTAGCACAGCCGGGCAGTCACGGCTCTGTAGGTCTTTGAATTTTTTGAAAAACCCCGGAATACCCTAAATTGATGCAGTGCAAAAAAATGACTGGTAATCTGCCCCGGTTGCGGGTATTATCCGCGCACCTCGCAACCGGTTCATTGGTAGTTGTCATCTGTGGTTGTCGAGTTGCATCTGTCCCTGACCCAATTGTTCCGGCCCACCCTCATTTGAGCAGCCGCTACAGCCACGGTTAGCGACGATACCCGTGCGCTGGCCGTGCTTACCCGTCGAAACATTCGACGGGATTTCCCTTTTTCGTGCCTGCGATTTTTTTGACCGCCAACTTTTGGCGGTTCGCCGTACGTATGGTATTTCTAAAATAGTGAAAGAAAACAATAACATGTCATTTGAAGCCCTGAATCTGAATCCCGCCATCGCGCAAGCCGTTGCCGCCGCGGGTTATACCGAACCGACCGCCGTGCAGGCGCAAGCAATACCCCAAGCCATCGCCGGCCACGACCTGATGGTTTCGGCCCCCACCGGCACCGGCAAAACCGCCGCCTTTGTGCTGCCCGCGCTGCAACGCCTGCTCGCCAACCCGGCCAAGCCGGGCCGCGGCCCGCGCGTGCTGGTGCTGACGCCTACGCGTGAGCTGGCACTGCAAGTCACCGATGCCGTGTTCAAATACAGCAAAGGCACGCGGGCGATGCGCACCGGCACCGTGCTGGGCGGCATGCCGTACCCGAAGCAACGCAAGCTGCTCGACAGCCCGCTCGACATCCTGGTGGCGACACCGGGCCGTCTGATTGATTTCATGGAGCAGGGCAAGGTGGATTTTTCGCGCCTGGAACTGCTGGTGCTGGACGAGGCCGACCGTATGCTCGACATGGGCTTTATCAAGCCGGTCGAGATGATCGCCGCCGCCACGCCGGCCACGCGTCAGACGCTGTTGTTTTCCGCCACGCTCGACGGTGGCATTGGGCAGCTCGGCAAGCGCCTGCTGAAAAGCCCCAAGCTGATTGAAGTGGCGGCGCAAAAAGCGCGTCACGAAAATATCGAACAGCGCCTGCATTATGTCGATGACGGCAGCCACAAATCGAAATTGCTCGATCACTTTTTGCGCGACGTGGCGCTCGATCAAGCCATCGTGTTCACTGCCACCAAGCGCGGCGCGGATCGTCTGGCCAGCAAGCTCTACGAAGAAGGCCACGCGGCGGAGGCGCTACACGGTGACATGAATCAATCGCAGCGCAATCGTACGCTGGCCAAGCTGCGCAGCGGCAATGTGCGCGTGCTGGTCGCCACCGATGTCGCCGCGCGCGGCATCGACGTGAAAACGATCTCGCATGTGTTCAACTACGATCTGCCGAAAGCCGCTGAAGACTACGTGCATCGCATCGGTCGCACCGGTCGTGCGGGCTTGAATGGGATTGCGATTTCGTTCGCCGCACCGGACGACGGCTGGCAAGTGCGTCAGATCGAACGTTACACCGGCCACGCCATCGTGGCACATGTGATTGCGGGCCTGGAACCCAAAACCCCGCAACGCAGCAGCCACAAACCGGCGGGCCGTCCGGCAGGTCGTCCGACCGGACGCCCTGGCGGCAAACCCGGCGGCTATGCCGGGCGTGGAGGCGCTGGCGCAGGCGCCGGTTCAGGCCGCCCGGCACCGGGAGCACCGGGGCGTTGGAACAAACCCGCACCCGCTGGCGGCCCTGCCGCATCGCGCGGCAAGCCGGAGCGTTCGTATTCGTCGTTTCGCGGGCGTTCTGCGTAGAGCGACGATATGTGTAAAAAGTCAATTAAAACAAATACTTGCTGTCGGCTTCGGCGGCTGGTCAAGGTGTGGCGTATGCCGCTTAAGCGCGCCAGGCGTTAAACGCTTATTGCGTTTGCGACGGTGATTGATGCAGATCAATCACCGTTAAGGGTTTCGCTGTTAGATTGTGAGATCAGCATCTGCCGATCTGTTTCATCAAACGAAATAACTCAGGAGTTAAATCATGGTGTCCAGGTTTACGTTTTTAGCGTCGCCGCTGCTGTTGATTGCTGGCAGCGTGGCCGCGCAGGACTATCCCACCAAGCAAATTTCATTGGTGATCCCGTTCGCCGCAGGCGGTCCCACCGACACGCTCGGTCGTAACCTCGCGGTGGTGATGACGCAGCAACTCAAGCAGCAAGTCGTCGTGGAAAACGTCGCGGGCGCGGGTGGCACCATCGCCAGCAATCGTGTGGCCAAGGCCAAGCCTGACGGCTATAGCGTGCTGCTGCACCATATCGGCATGTCCACTGCGCCAGCGCTGTATCGCAAGCTGCCGTTTAATCCGCTCACCGATTACGAATATATCGGCCAGGTTGCCGACGTGCCAATGACCATGATCGCCAAGCTTGGCCTGCCGCCGGATAACCTCACCGAGCTGATCGCCTACGTAAAGATAAACAAGGACAAGCTCAACCTCGGCAACGCGGGGCTGGGCGCGGCATAGCACCTGTGCGGCCTGATGTTCATGTCGCGCATCGAAGCCAATATACAAACCATCCCCTACAACGGCACCGCGCCTGCGATGACCGCGCTGATGGGCGGGCAGATCGACCTGATGTGCGATCAAACCACCAACACCACGCAGCAAATCAAATCCGGCCGCGTCAAAGTATATGGCGTGACCACCGGGCAGCGCATACCGTCGCTATCGATGGTGCCGACCATGGCCGAGCAGGGCATGAAGGGTTTTGAAGTGTCAGTGTGGCACGGCCTGTATGCGCCCAAGGGCACGCCCAAGCCGGTGACGGACAAACTGATTGCCGCATTACAGGCATCGGTGCAGGACGCGCAGTTCAAATCACGCATCGGCGAACTTGGCGCGCAAGCCGTGAGCAAGGACAAAGCCACGCCCGAGGCGCTGGCCAAACACCTTAAGGCGGAAATCGACAAGTGGGAGCCGATCATCAAGAAGGCGGGTGTGTACGCCGACTGATTTCGCCCATCGCAAAATCATCCCCTGCCACTGAAAGTCGCGGGGGATTTTTTTTGCCGGGTGCATGACTGCCATGGCTATGTAGACACAGGCGTGATTGCTTTTCACCCGACCACCCGTTAGAGTAAGCCGCCTTTATGAATCCGTCGCAAAACCCCATGAGTTTTTCCGCCGCAACCACCCTGCGCATTCCCCATGACACCGTTTGAACTGGCCGAACCGCGCACGCTGCGCGAAGCGGTTGCCTTGCTTGATGCCAACGAGACGCCGGTACGTGCCATCGCCGGCGGCACAGCGCTGATGCTGATGATGAAGGCGGGCGTGTTCCAGCCAGTACGGCTGGTGAGTTTGCGCCGTATAGAGGCGCATCACGCAGAAATTGCCGTCACGCCTGAAGGCGGATTGCGTATCGGGGCGATGGCCACGCTGACGTCACTGGCGCGCTCACCGCTGGTGAAACAGGCTGCGCCGGTGATTACGCAAACACTGAAAACACTGTCGAACGTGCGTGTGCGCAATGTCGCCACGCTGGGTGGGCATCTGGCGCACGGCGATCCGCATATGGATTTGCCGCCCGTGCTGACAGCGCTGGGTGCGCAGGTGCGCACACTCTCGCCTGCGGGGGAGCGCACGCTGGCCGTGGGTGAGCTTTACAGCGGTTACTATGAAACCCACCTTGCGGCCAATGAACTCATCACCGAGATTACTGTGCCGCCGCAGCCGGGATGGCGCGCCACGTATATGAAAATCACCACACGTGCCGCCGACGACTGGCCGACGCTGGGCGTTGCCGTGTCGTTGCGCATGGCATCGAATACGGTGCTGGATGCGCGCATTGTGGTAAGCGCGGCAACCAATACGCCGGTGCGGCTGGCGGCGGCGGAAGATGCGCTGCGCGGCACGTCACACGATACCGCCACGCTCGCACGCTGTGGCGATGCGGCGGTGGCGGGTGTCGAACTCGCGGCGGACGCGCACGGCTCGTCAGCCTACAAGCGCGAGTTGCTGCGCGTTTATGTGCAGCGCGCCGTGCGCCAAGCTGAATTATCGTAAGTATGTGATTTAATTGATCCTTTTAAAATGAACTCCACTGCTACCGTTGGCCGCTCCGTTCCGCGTCTCGAAGCCCACGCGAAAGTCACGGGCCGCGCCGAGTACGTGCATAACCTGAGCGTGCCCCACATGCTGCACGCAAAAGTGTTGCGCGCGACGGTGGCGCATGGCCGCATTCGCACCATCGACGTGAGCGCCGCGCGTGCCATGCCGGGCGTGTTCGCGGTGTACACCGGTGAAGATATCCGCAAGCTGATCGCCGAGCCGTATTACGGGCCAGCGTTTCACGACCAGCCGATACTCGCGCTCGACAAGGTGCGTCATGTCGGCGAGCCGGTGGCAGTGGTGCTGGCCACCGATGTACATGTAGCCGAGACCGCCGCGCAGTCCATCGTCGCCGAGTACGACGAACTGCCGCCGGTGTACGATGAAGTCGAGGCGATGACTTCCCGCGCGGTGGTACACGAGTTGCTAAGGCCGGCGGGCACCTTTGCTGACCTGAAATATCTGAAAGACAAACGCGATACCAACATCGCGCTGGATTTTCATTTGCGGCGCGGCGATGTGGCCAAGGCCTTCGCCGACGCCGATCACGTTTTCGAGCATACGTTTCGCACGCAGCAGGTATTGCATTTGCCGCTGGAGCCGTTTGCCTGCGTGGCTGAGCCTGGCGACAACGCACTGCTGCTGCACAGCTCCACGCAAAGCCCCAGTTTCGTGCGTAGCGAAATCGCGCGGCTCTTTGGCTGGCCCGATAACCGGGTGCGCGTCAAAGTGCCGTATCTCGGCGGCGGCTTCGGCGCCAAGGTGTATGTGAAATCGGAAGCCCTGGCGGCGGCGTGTGCCATGCTTGCACGCCGCCCGGTGAAATACGCGCTGACGATGGAAGAGCAGTTTTACATGATCACCAAGCACGCCACCACGTTGCGCATCAAAAGCGGCGTGATGAACGATGGCAAGATCACTGCGCGCGAATGCGAGGTGTGGTGGAACGGCGGCGCGTATGCCGACATCGGCCCGCGCGTGACGCAAAAATCCGGCTTCACCGCGGCGGGGCCGTACGACATCGATCACGTGCATATCGATTCGTATGCGCTGTATACCAATCTGCCGCCGGCAGGCGCGTTACGCGGTTTTGGCATACCGCAACTGGTGTGGGCCTATGAAAGCCACACCGACATGATCGCGCGTGAGTTGAGCATTGATCCGCTTGCGATACGCCGCAAAAATCTGCTGCGCGAAGGCCGCCCGCAGGCGACCGGCACCCCCATGCGTGATGCCGCACTCGATTTGGTGCTGGAGCGATTGGCTGCGCGTATGCAGTGGGAAAACGGGTTTGATAAGGGCAGCGACACCATCCGGCGGGGACGAGGGCTGGCCATCGGTTTCAAGGCCAGCATCTCGCCAACCACCTCGATGGCGATCGTGAATCTTGCCGCTGACGGCAGTTGCAGCCTGTATTCCAGTACGGTGGACATGGGGCAAGGTTCGGATACCGCGATGGCGCAGATGGTGTCCGAGGTGATGGGCATAGCCCTCGAAAAAATCACCGTGGTGCATCCCGATACCGATGTCACGCCCTATGACATGGCGACGCTGGGCTCGCGTTCCACTTATCACATGGGCCACGCGGTAAAGAACGCCGCCGAGGACGCGCGCGACAAGCTGTTCGCGCTGGCACGCGACGTGGGCTTGTCCGCCGAAACCACGCCGATACCAGATATTTTCCGCAAAAAATACGGCATGCTGGCGGGCAATATCGTCGGCGTTGGCAGCTTTATCCCGCCCTACACACCGCCTGACGCCAACGGCCAAACCGACAATGCCACGCCTTTCTGGATGATAGGCGCCACCGGCGCCGAGGTCGAAGTGGATACCGAAACCGGCGAGTTCAAGGTAACGCGCCTCGTGAATCTGGTGGATGTCGGCAAATCGATCAATCCGGCCATCGTCGAAACGCAAATCTCCGGCGCGACGGTAATGCAACTGGGCTTCACCTTGACCGAGTGCATGAATTTCGATGCGGGGCACGTGACCAATGCCTCGCTGGCGGACTACAAGATTCCGGGCATACGCGATATCCCCATGATGGAAAACGAAGCCGTCGATGCCGATCAACGCAGCGGCCCGTTCGGCGCCAAGGGCGTGGGCGAGAGCGGCACGTTTGGTGTGTCGCCCGCCATTGCCAACGCGATTGATGATGCGGTGGGCGTGCGGTTGACGTCGTTGCCGCTGACGGCGGAGGCGGTTTATCGGGCGTTGCGTGCTAAGGCGGGCAACCCCTTGAAAAACGATTAACCACAGATAAACACAGATGAACGCAGATAAAGTCAAAATCAAAACTGGTGTTACTGGGTTGTGGAGTTATCTGTGTTCATCTGTGTTTATCTGTGGTTAAAAAGGTTTTAAAAAATGACCACTACCCGCACCATCAACTTCACCCTCAACGGCGACCCCGTCACCGCGCAAATCGGCACGCATCAACACCTGGTCGAAGTGCTGCAAGAGAAGGGGCTAACTGGTGCGCGCGAAAGTTGCGCGCAGGGCTTGTGCGGCTGCTGCACGGTGCTGGTTAACGGCATGGCGGTCTCGGGCTGTTTGTATCTGGCGGTGTTTGCCGACGGCGCGGACGTGCGCACGATTGAAAACTCACCCGACGGTAAGCTCGACGCGGTGCAAGAAGCCTTTATTGAATGCGGCGCTTTTCAGTGCGGCTACTGCACACCCGGTTTCATATTGATGACGCGGCAGTTGCTCGATGAGTATGCCGATCCGTCGGACGAGGACATCAAACATTATCTGTCGGGCAATTTGTGCCGTTGCGCGGCGTATCCTGAAATCATCAAAGCGGTGAAGCTCGCCGCAGCCAAGCGCAAATGAAGCCCGCCGGTAATCCGCTGGATTTACGCGCGTGGCTCGCCACCGCACGCCAGCTCGGCGAACTCAAAGACGTGCATGGCGCGGACTGGCATCTCGAGCTCGGCGCGATCAGCGAACTGAACGTCAAAATCGATGCTGCGCCCGCGCTGCTGTTCGACGACATCAAGGGTTATCCGAATGGTTTTCGCGTGTTGACCTGCAGCACGGCGAGTCCGGCGCGCTTGTCGAGCTTGCTGCGCCTGGGTGAAATACGCACCCACGCCGCACTGGTGCACAAGCTGCGCGGTTTCCCCAAAACCTGGCAGGCCGCAGCGCCGAAATTCGAACCGGTGATTGTCGAAAAAGGCCCGGTGTTCGAGAACATTCAGTCGGGCGATGCGGTCGATCTCAATACGTTCCCCGCGCCGTTGTGGCACGAGAAAGACGGCGGGCGTTACATCGGCACTGGCTGCATGGTGGTGACGCGTGATTTGGAAAGCGATAGCGATTGGGTCAACGTCGGCACCTATCGCGTGCAGATGCACGACAAGAATACCGTCGGCCTCGACATGATTCCCGGCAAGCACGGTGCTCAGCAATACGACAAGCACATGAAGGCCGGCAAACCGTTTCCTGTGGCGATTGTGTGCGGTGCCGATCCGCTGGGTTATCTGATCTCCGGCATCGAAGTGCCTTACGGCATGTGCGAATACAACTACATCGGCGCGATACTGAACGAGCCGGTGTCGGTGGTGCGCGGCGAGCTCACCGGTCTGCCGTTCCCGAGCGGCGCGGAAATCGTGCTCGAAGGCTGGGCGCATCCCGGTGACGAACGCATCGAGGGGCCGTTCGGCGAATTTCACGGCTACTATCCAGGTAAGGCGGCGACTGCGCCCGCCGTGAAGATTGAAAGAATTTACTATAGAAATCAACCCATTATCGTAGGCAGCCCGCCAGCGAAACCGCCCAATGATTATTCGTATTCCAAAGCGGTGATGCGCTCGGCCTTGTTGCTCGATGCGCTGGTAGCCGCTGGCGTGCCCGATGTGGCAAGCCTGTGGGCGCACGAAATCGGCGGCGCGCGCATGTTCAACGTGGTGGCGATCAAACAGCGTTACGCGGGGCACGCGCGGCAGGCCGGACACATCTTGAGTCAGTGCGGCGTGGGCGCGTATATGTCGCGCTACTCGGTGGTGGTGGATGAAGACATCGACCCATCGAATCTGCAGGAAGTGATGTGGGCCATCGCCACGCGCACCGATCCCGAAATCGATATCGACATCATCAAGCGCGGCATGGGTTCAAAGAATGATCCGATGTCGATTGCTTATCGGTATGATGCGCCGCTGACTTCAAAAGCGGTGATCGATGCTTGCCGGCCTTATGATTTCTTGAAGACGTTTCCCGAGGTGGCGGAGGCAAGCAAGGCCTTGCAGGACGAGGTGCGGGCGAAGTGGAAAGATTTGTTTTAGTAGAAGCAGGGGTCGCAACATGATGCTTCTTTTCCCTCACCCTCGGTCCCTCTCCCGGAGGGCGAGGGAAGGAAATCTCCTCTCCTCTTGGGAGCGGGCCAGGGTGAGGGAGGCTTTAGGTAGGGCCGCAAATAAATGAGGAAAAGTATGAAGCAAATAGTTTCAGGATTAATTCTTACATCGTTGTTCGCGATATCGGCAAGCGCCCAAGACTACCCCACCAAATCCATCCGCGCGCTGGTGTCGTTTGCCCCCGGCGGCGTGGTGGACACCTCCACGCGTATCGTCACCAGCAAAATCACCGAAACGCTGGGCTGGCACTTTGTGGTGGACAACCGGCCGGGCGCGAATGGCTTTATCGGCGCGGCAGCGGCGGCCAAGGCGAACGCGGATGGCTACACGCTGCTGTCGGCGCATACCGGTGAATTCGCGGTGAACCCGGTGATGTTCAAGACCATGCCCTACGATGAAACCACCTTCACGCCGGTGATCATGCTGAGTGATGCGCCGATGTTGATCGTGGTGAACGTGCAGTCGCCGATCAACAGCATCAAGGAGCTGGTTGCTGCGGCACGCGCCAAGCCGGGCGCGATTACCTTTGGTTCGCCGGGGTCTGGCTCGGTCAACCACATGGCCAGCGAATGGCTGGCGGCGGCAGCGGGGGTGAAAATGACGCACGTGCCCTACAAGGGCGGCGCGCCAGCGGTGGTGGCGGTGGCGACCAACGATGTCACATTCACCGTGGCGGGTATGCCGGGTGTGTCGCCGCATTTGCAGGGCAAGCGCGTGAAGGTGTTGGGCATCACCACCGCCAAGCGTTCGCCGCTGGTGCCGGATTATCCGACCGCGCAAGAGATGGGTGTGCCCGGTGTGGATGCGTCGATCTGGGTGGGTTTTTTTGTGCCCAGAGGCACACCACCGGCAATCATCAACAAGCTCTACAACGCCTCGGCGGATGTGTTAAAGCGCCCGGAGGTGAAAGAACGCCTTGCGGTAGTGGGTGGCGCGGAGGCGGTGGCAACCGCCGGCGCGGCGTTCAACACGCGCATCGCCAGCGATATTGAGCGCTACAAAAAAGTGGCAGCTCAGGTCGGCATCAAACCAGAATAACAGCACTCTATGCATTAAATTTTTGGGAACGCATAAACCATGACCCGCGAATCCGCCATCTCCCGCGCCACGCGCCATTTTGACGAAGGCCAGTTCATCGCTGATCTCGCGCGCCGCGTGGCCATCCGCACCGAGAGTCAAATCCCGGAAAGCCGTCCGTACATGGACGTGTATCTCAAAGACGAAATCACGCCGGCGTTCGAGCGCATGGGTTTCAGCACCGAGATATTGCCCAACCCCGTTGACGGCGTAGGCCCGATATTGCTCGCCGAGCGTATCGAAAACCCGGCGTTGCCCACTGTGCTGATGTACGGCCACGGCGACGTGATACGCGGGCTTGAGGATCAATGGCGTGCCGGCATCGGCCCATGGCAACTCAAGCAGGAGGGCGACAAGTATTACGGACGCGGCACCGCTGACAACAAAGGCCAGCACTCGGTGAACATGGCTGCGATGCAAACCGTGCTTGATGAACGTGGCAAGCTCGGCTTTAACGTGAAATTCATGCTCGAAACCGGCGAGGAATTGAGCTCACCCGGCTTGCAGGCGTTTTGCGAGCAACACAAACAGCGTCTGAAATCCGACGTGCTGATCGCATCCGATGGTCCGCGGCTGTCGGCGAAACGGCCAACGCTGTATCTGGGCTCGCGCGGCAGCATGAATATGACCTTCACCGTCGAGTTTCGCGAGGGCGCGCATCACTCCGGCAACTGGGGCGGGTTGCTGGCCAACCCCGGCATCGTGCTGGCACACGCGCTGGCAAGCATCGTCACGCGCGAGGGCCGCGTGCTGGTGCGCGATTTACTGCCGCTTGAGATTCCCGCCAGCGTGCGCAGTGCGCTGCAAGACTGCACGCCCACGCCGGAGCCCGACGAGCCGCAGATCGACCCCTGGTGGGGCGAGCCGGGTTTAAGCGCGGCGGAAAAAGTCTACGCGTGGAACACGTTTGAAATTCTCGCGTTCCGCACCGGCAACCCCGATAACCCGGTGAACGCCATACCGGGCAAGGCCGTGGCCACCTGCCAGATCCGTTTTGTTGCAGGCACCGACGCCAATACCTTCATCCCGATCCTGCGTAAACATCTCGATGCCAACGGCTACGACTGCGTGAAAATCGGCATGGCGCGCAAGAGCTTCATGCAGGCCACGCGCCTCGATCCCGACAACCCGTGGGTGCGCTGGGCAGCCGAATCGATACGCCGCACCACGGGCGCTGCGCCCGCCATATTGCCCAACATCGGCGGCTCGCTGCCCAACGATTGCTTCGCCGAAACGCTGGGCTTGCCGACGTTGTGGGTGCCGCACTCTTATGCGGGTTGCTCGCAGCACGCGCCGGATGAACACGCGCTCGGCTCCATTATGCGTGAAGGCTTGCAGATGATGACGGGGCTGTTTTGGGATTTGGCGGAGAAGGGTGTGCCTGAGAAGAGGCTCTAGTAGAGGTCAGTCATCACCGTAGGGCGCAATCCTATTGCGCCGTCAACAAACTCTGTAAACCAAATTCGGCGCAATGGGACAAAGGAGCACTTGTAGCGAAGCATTGCGCCCTACCCAAGAGAAAACCATGTCTACTCAACCCTACCTCGTCCACGTCAACGACGTACGGCCCGAAAATATGCAAAAAGGTGATGGCTGGGCGATCTCTGAATTTCGCCTGCCGGTGACTGGCGCGCATGGTAGTGCCACGACGATTTTTCATTCGATCTTTCGTCCCGGCTCCACGCATGCCAAGCACTTGCATTCAAAGTGCGACGAAATCGCGGTCTACATCAATGGCCATGGCATCGTCGGCCAGAGCGATCAGCGCACGCAGGTCGGCCCCGGCCATTGTCGGCTGATGCCCGCCGGTTCGCCGCATTTTTTTCACAATGAAACCAAGGATCAGGATGGCCTGGTGATCGGCTTTTATATGGGCGCAAAAAGTGTGCCGGATACCGGTTATCAATTCTGCGGCCATGTAGATACGGGCGATCTCGCCATGCCGCGAGCGGCCACGCTGACCGAAGGCATCCTGCTCAACGTCGCCAGCGTGAAGCCGCTGCAACTCAGCGAACAAGATGGTTGGAACGTAAGCGACTACCGCCTTCCCATCGGCAAACACAACGGCAGCGCCAACGCCCAGTTCTGGGCAAAATTCGCGCCGGGCGATGTGCATCACAAACACCGCTTCGACCGTGCGGAGTTGCTCTACTACGTGGTGCAGGGCAATGGCGTGGTGGGCGCGGGCGGGAAAACGGCGCGCGTGCGTGCGGGTCATGTGCAGTTCGTGCCGCGCGGCGTGGCGCATTTCATCGCCAACAACGGCAGTGATACGCTGGAGATCGTCGGCGTGTTCACCGGTGCGGGCAGCATTGACGATGCTGGTTATGTGCCTACCGGTAATGTGGTAGCCGCTGATTTGGTTTAAGTGGCTGCTAAAAAACTGTTTAGAATCAAATAGTTAAGTATTGTCATTGATTGTCTAGCTGCGTTGACAATTCCCCGTAGCGAGGCGCAAACTTTGCAACCCCATCACGCTGGAGGTCGCCATGAATACAAGCCGCACACACAATCGCCCGCTGTTGCATAGGTTCTCCAGTGCGCTGTTAATCGGTGCACTCGGTGCAACGGGTATTTTGGGCGCGCTGCCCGCCATCGCCCACGACAAGGAAGACCAGCTTGGCAGGGTGACTTTCGCGACATCCTGCAACCCCAAGGCACACGCGCAATTTGTCACCGGCGTGGCGATGCTGCATTCGTACTGGTTTGGCGAAGCGCGCAAAACCTTTGAAGCCGCGCTGAAAGACGATCCCAATTGCGCGATTGCCTATTGGGGTATCGCCGTGGATTACCTCGGCAATTCGCTGTCCGCGCCGCCGCAGCGCAAGAACGCCGAGGCCGCCTGGCAGGCGCTCGAAAAGGCGCACAGCCTCGGCGCGAATGGCGCAAAAACGCAGCGCGAACGCGATTACATCAATGCCATCACGGTGTATTACCGTGATCACGACAAGGTGCCGGTCAACAAGCGTCTGATGGCCTACACCCAGGCCACCGAAGAACTCACCAAACGCTATCCGGATGATTTCGAGGCGTGGGTGTTTTACGCGCTGAATTTGCAGGCCACTGCGCCGAAGAACGATGTGCAATACAAAAACCAGTTGAAGTCCGCCGAGATACTGGAAAAATTGCTGACCAAGAATGCCGAGCATCCCGGCGTGGTGCACTTTTTGATTCACGCCTACGATTATCCGCCGCTAGCCGAAAAAGGCATCGCCGCCGCGCGCCGCTATGCCAAGCTCGCGCCCGCCGCGCCGCACGCACGCCACATGCCATCGCATATTTACTCCATGGTCGGCCTGTGGGAGGACTCGATTGCCTCGAATCTGCACGCGCTGGAAGTGCGCAAGGATTACTACCACGCGATGAATTTCATCGTGTACGCGCATCTGCAGCTCGCGCAGGACGGCAAGGCGCAGGCGATACTCGAACGCGCGCGTGCGGTGGCCGCCAACGCTCCCGCGCCTGATCTGGGCATGAACACGGCCTTGTCCGCGATGCCTGCGCGGCTGGTGCTCGAGCGCGGCGACTGGAAGGCCGCCGCCGCCTTGCCGGTTACGCCCACGACCTCGCCGATGGCCGAATCGCTATCGCGTTTTACGCGCGGGCTGGGCATGGCGCGCAGCGGCGATGTGGCCGGTGCCACAGCCGAAGTGGCGGCAATGCAGGGCTTGCGCGAGCGGCTGGAGAAATCCAATAACGCGTTTTGGGCCGACCGCACCGAGGAACAAATGCTCGCGGTGTCAGCGTGGATGGCGTTGGCCGAAGGCAACAAGGCGCAGGCGGAAAAATTCATGCGTGCCGCCGCCGATAATGAGGACGGCAGCGTCAAACACGTGGCGATGGAAAACCGCCTCTACCCGATGCGCGAGCTCTATGCCGAGCTGCTGCTGGAAATGGGCGATGCCGCGCCCGCGTTGCGCGAATTTGAAGCCGCGTTGAAGGCGTATCCGAATCGTTATCGCAGCATCTATGGCATCGCGCGTGCGGCGGACGCCAGCGGCGACAAGCGCAAGGCTGCCGCGCATTACGACCGGCTGATGACGCTGGCGAAGAACGGCGATTCGTCGCGGCCGGAACTGGCGCGCGCTCGCGCTTATCTGGCGCAGCGTTAAACTGTTTCAGAAAATGCCTATAAAACAGATAGTTACGATATCTGTAGCCGCGCTTTGGTTGATCGTGCCCGGCGCCTTAGCCGAGCCGTATGAAGACAATCCCAGCGCCTCGGCCAACGACCCGGATTACGCCGCCGGCAAGGTGGCGATGGACAAGAAAAACTGGCCCGAGGCCGCCAAGCGTTTCCGCCAGGCGATGCTGCGCGATCCCGAGAGCGCCGACTTGCACAACTATCTCGGGTTCTCGTATCGCAATTTGAAGCAGATGGATCTCGCGCTCAAGTTTTATAAACGCTCGATAGAAATCAACCCGCGCCATCGCGGCGCGCACGAATACATCGGCGAGGCATACCTGATGTTGAATGATCTGCCGAACGCCGAAAAGCATCTCGCCGCGCTGCGCAAGATTTGCCTGTTGCCGTGCGAGGAGTTGGCTGATTTGGAAAAGGCCGTGAAAGACTATCGTTCGCGTAAGAAATAGCCGAGGCAGGTATTCTTTCCCTGTCATTTCCGCGAAAGCTGAAATGACGGGAAGGGAGTTTTTTTATAAGCGCACACATCAGTCAAATATCTGCATAGCGAGCACCCATGCCCAATCGCAGAACCCTGTTAATCGCCAGTGTGGCAGGTGCCGCCAGCATCGCGAGTGGTGTTGCTTGGTGGCGCAAGCAGACGCCGACCGTTCCCCCGCCGCCGCCGTTCAAACCTGACGCCGCTTTCCCCAACCCGCTACGAATACCCGGCGCCGATGGCCTGTACGGCATACACGAGGTCACCAGCGCGTTCACCTTGTCGGCCAAAGCGGTGCAGCAGGACATTGTGCCCGGCAAGCCCGCGAGGTTGCTGGCCTATGAAGTCGAAAGCCAGGGCAAGCGTTTGCTCAATCCGGTATTGCGCCTGCGCAGCGGCGGCAAGATCAGCGCCAAACTCTGGAATGGCATCGAGGAAACCAGCATCATTCACTGGCATGGCCTGATCGTCGACAGCAACAACGACGGTCATCCGCATTACGCGGTGGCGGGAGGGGCGACGTACGAGTACAGTTTCCCCGTGCCCAACCGCGCGGCGCTGTACTGGTATCACCCGCATCCGCATCATCTCACCGGCAAGCAGGTGTATCTGGGGCTGGGCGGTTTGTTCCTCGTGGAGGACGACGAGGAACTGGCGCTGCAAAAAGCACTCGATCTGCAATTTGGCATGACCGATATTCCGCTGGTGCTGCACGACCGCAGGCTCG
>CAMBGJ010000012.1 GCA_945865805.1 Bordetella parapertussis | reverse complement strand
ATACTCACCCGCATGGCCGAAGCCACGCGCCTAGAGCAAGCCGTGCGCAACGAAGAACGCACGCCATTCGACGCCAAGGCCGTTCTGGCGGGTTGCGTCAGTGGTTACAGTGGCGCCTATCCGCATTGCGCCTTTGAATTAACCCTAACCGATGCGCCGGTGACGCTGACCGGCGCACCCGACCTGTACGCGCAAATGCTCGACAAACTCGCCGCCAACGCCGCCGACTTTGCCACGCCGGGCACGCCCATCGCCGTCAGCCTGCAACGCGAGGGCATTGATGCCGTGCTGCAATTCAGCAACAGCGGCCCACCACTGCCGCCGGAAATTGCCGACCGTTTGTTTGACTCGATGATCTCGGTACGCAAAGAGGCCAGTGGCGACAATCCGCATCTGGGCTTGGGGCTTTATATTGTGCGGCTGATCGCGGAGTTTCATGGGGGTAAGGCTCGCGCGCGGAATCTTGACGGTGGGGGGGTGGTGTTTGAGATTCGGCTGCCGCTTGAAAGAGAACGAGAAAACACCTGAAGTGAAGCATTTCATCCCGCCCACCGCACGAAGTGACCGCCAATCTATCCCTGTCATTCCCGCGAAAGCGGGAATCCATAACACAGCGCCATATGGCACATCGTATGGATTCCCGCTTTCGCGGGAATGACAGGGTTGGTATTGTCCTACTCACGCTACCACTCGATGATTCAGTCCTACTGGAACAACAATGAACACCCAACGCCCCTTCACCATCACCCCCGCCCAACGCCATCACACCCCCGCCATCCACGCCATGATCGCGGAACTGGCGCAATACGAAAAACTCGAACATCTGCTCAAGGGCACGGTGAGGGATCTGGAAAAAGAACTCTTCGGCGAGCGGCCCATCATCGAAGCTGTCACCGCGCTAGTGGACGAAACACCCGTCGCCTTCGCGCTATATTTTCACAACTACTCGATCTACCCTGCGACGGCATCGATTGCGTCAACTGTTCCGGCGTGGGTGATTGCGGTAGCTGGGGTGGATCGAAGAAGAAAGGCACGAACGATACTCGCGTTTAAGTGACACAACCCGTGCGGTTGTTCGTGCTTCATATTCAATGTGATTTCACATAACCAATTGTTTTTATTGAATAATTTTCAAGGCATTTTCCACCCCAGCCACTCGCAAATCCCGCGCCCCATCACCCATTCTCGGTCTTCGGCCTTCAACCACGGCGCGTCGTTGAGCCACATGTCGATCTGCTGCCGGTACGGCACCGGCGAACGCGATAGATCGCTGCCCCAGAAAGTACGCCTGCCACCAAACGCCTCGTACGCCTTGCGTGCATATTCCTGCACGCGCTTGAACGGGTACGGCTCGGCGGAGTAGCACGGCAACGCGGTGGCTTTGACCGCCACGTTGAGGCGTTTGGCAATCGGCAGCAACTTGTCGAAATCGCGGAAGGTTTCGTCGAACGGCTTGCCGCTGGTGAGCGCCATGTGATCCATCACGATCTTGAGCTTGGGATAACGCGCAGCCACGTTGTCGATGGCCTCGACCATGTGCTGCGGCACGAGGATCATCATGGCGATGCCCTGCGCTTCGGCTTCGGCCCACACCCAGTCAAATTTGCCCTCGAGCAGTGGCTGCTGCAGCACGGGAATGTGAAACGTGAAGCGCATGCCGAGCATGCCCGGCTGTTTACGCCAGCCTTTGATGGTTTGCCGTGCATCGGGGGCTTCTGGATTGAAGCGCCCCATGATGGCAAAGCGCGTGGGATGCGCCTTCACCGCCGCGAACGCGAGATCGTTGCGGTCGCCCTCCCACGACGGCGGCACGATTACCAGCCGCTCAACGCCGGCCGCATCCATCTCGCGCAGCAGTTCCTCGTGCCCCAACGGAATCTCGCGTTGCGCATGCGCACGGGCTGGCCAGGGCCGCTCCGGTGTGTTGGCGCCCCATAGGTGGACTTGCGAATCACAGATCAGCATTTTTTCTCCCGGTGTCGATGTGAACATTGACGTGATTATCGCTCAAGCATTCCCCATCGACGCCACAACGCCCATCGGCACGGTTGCCGCGCCGTATCGCAAGCGGGATAATTCCCGCTCTTCTCATTGCCCTTCTCATTGCCCTTCTCATTGTCCTTCTCAAGGAGTCCGCCATGTCCACATCCGCAAGCGATGGCTACTACGAAGCCCTGTGGCCGCGCAGCCCGCGCCAGTCCAAAGTCAAACCACTGGCCAAGCGGCTCGACACGCTGAACGGCAAGACCATCGCACAGGTGTGGGACATGGTGTTCCGCGGCGATGAGGTGTTCGAGTTTCTGGAGGAAGGCCTCAAGGCGCGTTATCCGGATGTAAAGTTCGTGAACTGGAAAGACTTCGGCTCCACGCACGGCAGCGATGAGCGTGCGATCGTGGCAGCGCTGCCGCAGAAGTTCAAGGAGATGGGGGTCGATGCCGTGATCAGCGGCATGGGCTGTTGAGGCTCCTGCACGCCCGCCGTGTTGCGGGCCAGTGCATCGGGTGAGGCAGGCGGCTTCCCGTCTTCCACGCTGGTGGGTGAGGGCTTTATGACGCTCGCCACGGCGGCCTCCAAGGGGCTGGGCATGCCCAATCTGCCGGTGGCGAAAGTGGTGGGCCACCCCGGTGTGCAAAGCAAAGAGCAGTTGCGCAGGAATGTGCTCGATGTGACGCTCGATCATGTGATCGACAATTTACTCAAGCCCCCCAAGCGCGTGGGCACGGACAACGAGCCGGACGCACGCGATGTCGTCGTCAAGGGCAGCTTCGACGCCGTCAACGACTATTTCTATGAGCATGAGTTATCTGACGGGCTACCCATTGTGCCGCCGACGGTGGAGAAGGTCGAAGCCATGCTCAGGTTCACCGACCGTGCGGCGGATGAATCACTCGGCACCATCCTGCCGGACAACCGCGCGGCAACGATCTGGAGCATCGCAGTCAATGGTGTGATGGCCGGCTGCAAGCCGGAGTACATGCCGGTGCTGGTGGCGCTGGTCGAAGCGATGGCCGATCACGGTTATGGCGTCGAGCACAGCGGCAACACGCCGGGCGGCGAGACGCTGATAGTGCTGAACGGCCCCATCATCAAGCAGTTGGGCTTTAACTACACGCAAGGCGTGATGCGCGACGGCTTCAGGGCCAACACCGCCGTGGGGCGCTTCTGGCGGCTGTATCTGCGCAACGTTGCAGGCTTTTTGCCGCACAAGAATGACAAGGCGACTTTCGGCAACACGTGGCGCGTGGTCGTCGCGGAAAACGAAGACGTGGTCAAGAAGCTCGGCTGGACCAACAGCGCTGCGGATTTCGGCTTCTACCCCAACGACAGCACCGTGATGATCTCGCGCCACACGGGCGGTAATCACATCTCGTCAGTGTCGGGCGCGACGGCGCAGGAACTGATGCCCTACATCTGCGATGCCGTGGTGCGGCAGTATTCGTGGCAACTGATGTTCTCCACCGGGCAAGGCCTCGACTCACTGCGCCCGCAACTGCTGTTGTCGCCGCTCATCGCGGAGACGATAGCCGCATCCGGCTGGAGCAAACGCGATTTCCAGAAGCAGTTATGGCAACACGCCCGCATGCCCGCACAAGAGTGGGAGCGCATCCAGCGCGACTGGACGCAAAAACCGCTGTGGAGTCTGAAGGAGGCAGCGGCCAAGGGCGATATCCCGAAGGTGTATCACGAATCCGATGACCCGAATCGACTGGTACCGCTGGTGTGGAGGCCGGAGGACTACCTGACGTGCGTTACGGGTGACCCCGCGCGCAACAGCATCTATGTATTCGCGCACAATGGGGTGCTGGGTTTTCCTACTTGCAAGAAAGTGCAATTGCCGAAGGATTGGGAGGCTAAGTTGGCGGCGGTGGGGAAATAAGGCAAGACGCTATTCTGTACAGCCTTCACAACGGGTAAGTCGGAACGCATAGCGGTTCCGACAAGCGATGGCAGCAAGGCAAGTTTGTGTCGGAACCGCTACGCGTTCCGACCTACCTTCCGCGCTAACGACCAGCCAGCGCAGAAAAGCGGGCGTTGAATGCCCAGCCATCCGGCAAAGCGTACAAAACGAACCTTGTCAGTCCCGCGAAAGCGGGAATGACAGAAGTGGTGTGTCACGTGACATATACCCCAGGAACCCGCTCTAACTAGTTAATTTAGTTGATTTATTTTTAGAAAGCCAAACCAGCGCCAACGCCGCCGGCAGCGCCAGCGAAGCAAACGCCCACGCATAACTTTGCGTGAACCAATAGATATTGGCGAACACCAACGGGCCGAGCAGCTTGCCGCTGTTGAGATACACAAACATGCCGCTCAGCGCGAGGCTCGCCGAACCGCCGCTGGCGGATGCCAGCTTGCCGGCTTCGGCCAGCACCGCGCCGGCCCACGCGCCAGTGGTAAAGCCGTGCAAGGCGAACAACACATAAATCGCCCACAGCGGCCAGCCCGGCGCGATCCAGTACGACGCGATGCAGGTCACCAGCATCAGCACGGCGTTAAACGTCAGCACGCGCGCGGTGTTGCCCAGCGCATCGCACAACCAGCCCAGTAGTACGCGCCCCAGCGCACTGGCTATCTGCACCACGGTGAGGATCGCGCCCGCCGCCAGCAGGCTCAAGTCGAAGACCTGCACGCACACCACCACGGTGTACGCGCCCACACAAAACTGCGCCCAGCAGAATGCCCCGCCCGCCAGCGCCACGCGGCGCAGCGGCGCAATGTGCCACACCAGCTTGATGTTGGCGAACGGCTGCGCCGACACGACGCGCACGGTGGTATCACGATCATCGTCCCAGCGGCGGCGCCCGCGTTGCATCAGCGCTACGCCGTATAAGACCAGCGCGGCGCTTAACGCAAACGACCAGCGCCAGCCGCACGTCAGCGCCACCGCCGGCGCGATCAACGCGGCCGCCATGCCACCGATGGGCACGCCGGTTTGCTGCAACGAAAAAATAAAGTTGCGTCGTTCCGGCGGCGAAAAGCGCATCAAAAGATGCGAAAACGACGGCCCGATCAAGCCGTAACCCAAACCCACCATCAGCGCCCCCACACCCAGGAACACCGGTGCGGGCAGCAGCATCAGCAGCATGGCGGCGGCGACACAACCATGCCCCACCTGATTGATGCGGCAAGCACCGAAACGCCGCGTCACATTGCTGAACAGCGTGAGCGTCACCAACTGCCCCACGCACACCAGCGAGATGAAGTAGCCGATCAGCGAAGCATCAATCGAGTACTCGCGCGCCACCTCGGGCGCAATAGCGGGCAGCACCAACAGCGCCATCGACGACATGATGTGCCCGGTGAGCAGCGCACCGACGAGGAAGACGAGCGAAATCTCGCCGGGGCGCGGTTGCGCCGTGGCGGACGGCGCGGTGGCTTCAGTCATGCTGGTTGATGACCAAACCCGGCACCCACCCCATCATTCCAGCGCACGCTGGAATCCAGATCGTTATAGTTTCGCAGGATCAATTCAGATGCTGCGCATCGGCAAACAAACGGGGTTCCAGCTTGCGCTGGAACGACGGGTTGGCATTGGACCGACGTAGCAAGCCGAGGCTAATTTTTCACCGCCGCTTCCGGATTCAGCACATTAATCGGCTTGCCCGCCGCATAGGCCAGTATCTGCTCGACGCCACCTTCGTAAATCGATTCGTAGCTGCCCTTCTCGCTGTAACCCAGGTGCGGCGTGCAAATACAATTTTTCATTTTCAGCAGCGGATGATTGCCGCCGACGATGGGCTCTTCTTCGTAGACATCCACTGCAGCGAAGCCGGGGCGGCCTTTTTTCAGCGCCTCTTCCAGCGCACCTTGGGCGATGATTGGTGCGCGGCTGGTGTTGACGATCAGCGCGGTGGGCTTCATGCGTGCGAGGTCGGCTGCGGTAACGATGCCTTTGGTGGCCGCGTTCGACGGCAGATGCAGGCTGATCACATCGCTTTGTTCAAAAAAAGCCTCGCGGCTGGCGGCGGCCTCGAAGCCCTCTGCCTTGGCGCGGGCGAGTGAACCTTCGCGGCCCCAGCAAATGACGTTCATGCCAAAGGCCTTGGCCACGCGCGCGACACCGCTGCCGATGTGGCCAAACGCATACATGCCGAAGGTGTGGCCGTAAAGCCGCGTGCCGATGGTGCTGTGCCACTGGCCCGCTTTGAAATTTTCTACTTCAAATGGAATGTGACGTAGCGACGCCAATATCAACGCCCACGCCAGTTCGCCGGTGGTGGTGTACGGGCTTTTGCCATCATGCCCGCCCGCCGATACGGTGATGCCGCGCGCGGTGCAGGCGGCCACATCCAGATGCGACACATTGCGGCCAGTCTGGCTGATGAGTTTCAGTTGCGGCAGTTGATCGAGTATTTGCGGCGTGATCACCACACGCTGTTGCGTGAGCAACAACGCGTCGCAGCCTTTCACCTGCTCGACCACGCGGGCAGGGTCGGTATATGCGTCGTTGTAGATTTTTACCTCGTGTCCTTGCAACTTGGGATAGGCGCGGGTGTTGCGCAGGGCGTCGGCGTAGTCGTGAATGACGGCAATTTTCATAAGCAAAGCCTTGGTTAAATTATCGTTTAAAAACAAATAGTTAGCGTTATTTCAAGCGCTGATCAAAAAATTGCATGAATAGATCGTACGCAGCCTGCTGCGCAGGATTGGGATGGTACGAGCCATCCGCGCTGCGCTCGATGAACGGATAACCATGCGCCGGATGATCGAAGCTCGCCCAGGTGGAATCCTTGCCCGCCTCGGCCATCCACTCATGCGCCAGTTTGAAAATGCCTTGCAGATGATCGTGATCGCGACCGATGTGCAGTATCGGCGTGTTGATGCGGCGAATGCGTTCCATCGCGCGCGCCTTGTTGGCATTTTTGCGCGCCACATCGACGTCGTTGTATTGCACCTCGCTCCCCACTCGCGGCGCGTTCGGCCCGGTATCGACCGTGAGAAATTCATGCGACGCGCCTTCGATGGCGACACCGCAGGTGAAATCCATTTCGGAAGCCGCTTTCAAAATGGTTTCGCCGCCGTGGCTGATACCCACGCAGCCGACTTTGCCGTCTTTCACGAAAGGCAGCGCACGCACATAGCGGATCGCCGTCTGCAAATCATCGTGATCCACAATCGCGGTGGATTTCAGCGTGCGGCCTTCGTTGGCGATATCGTCGGCGACGTTTTTTGCCGGGTTGCGCGTTTCGTAATGATACGGAATCTCGTTGCGGTAATTCACGTACACCACCACATAGCCACGCGCCAGCATCTTGTCCTGCATCGTGCTGTAGAGCACGACCTTCTCCTCCACCAGCGGCAAGCCGCCACGGCCGTTGCCGCGTCCCATGATGATCGCGGGCCACGGGCCGCTGCCTTTGGGTTTACGCACGGCAATCGGCACGTAGATTTCGTCGCGCGTCAGCACGAAGGTGTAGTCGGCGGGGATGTCCGAGCCGGGCACCGGCTTGGAGATGATGTAGCCGTGCGGCGGCAATTCGGCGGCGATGGGATGTTGAGTGCTCATGGGTGTCTTTCGTGGAAAGCGTGCATGGTAGTCAATACTCGCGGAAAATCCAAGGGCGCGTTAAGCTTGTGCGCAAACGGCAAGAATGTCGAAGCCTGTAAACCACTGCTGTCATTCCCGCGCAGGCAGGAATCCATAAGCCCCGCGCAGGCAGGAATCCATAAGCCCTCTCAAATGGCACTGTGTTATGGGTTCCCGCCTGCGCGGGAACGACAAGGATACTTTGAGGTTGCTTGATCATGATTTGTGCATTCCGATTTTTTCTATGCATGCTCCTGGCCGCGCCCGCGTTCGCCCAGGACAACCCCTACCGCCCCATCCGCATCATCGCGCCCAACCCTGCCGGTGGCGGCTTTGACTTCATCGCGCGCGTGGTATCGCAAAAGCTCGGCGAGCAACTCCATCAGCAGGTGGTCGTGGAAAACCGCACCGGCGCGGGCACCATGGTGGGCACGGACACCGCCGCCAAATCGACACCCGACGGCTACACACTGCTAGTCGGCGGCTTAAGCAATATCGCAGCGAATGTCGGGCTGTACAAGAAGCTGCCATACGACCCACTCGTGGATTTCGTGCCACTGGGCATGGTGGCAAGCTATGCCTACGTACTGGTGGCGCGACGCGATTTGCCGCAACAGAATCTGCGCGACATCATCGATTTTGCGCGCGCCAATCCGGGCAAGCTGACGTACGCCTCCGGCGGCCTCGGCACCGGGCAGCACATTGGTGCTGCGGCGCTGGCGCAGATTACTGCGGTGAAAATGCTGCACGTGCCGTATCGCGGCGCGCAGGCGGCGCATCTCGATTTGCAAAGCGGCCGCGTCGATCTGTTCTTTGACAACGCCAGCACTGCCAAGGCGTTCGTCGATGATGGCCGAATCAGGGCGATCGTCGTGTCGAGCGCGCAACGCTTTCCTGGCCTGCCCAGCGTACCGACCATCAATGAAACCGGCGTCGCCAAGCTCGACATGGAAGCGTGGTTCGGCATATTCGCGCGCAGCGGCACGCCACCGGCGGTGCTCAAACGGTTGCAAAGCGAAATGGCCAAAGTGGTGCAAGCGCCCGATGTCGCCAAACGTTTTGAAAGCGGCGGCGGGCGCACACTGCGCATGAGCACGCCCGAGACCGATGCGTTCGTCAAAGCCGAAATCAAGCGCTGGAGCAGCTTGATTCGTGAGGCGGGCATTACTGCCGATTAATGGGGAACCGGGATACACATGCGCGACTACTGGTTAAGCAAACTGTTCTTCGATCTGCAAACGCCCGCAGCAGCAGCGGAGTACCGCACCAGCCGCGAAGCGGTACTGGCGCGTTACCCACTGAAACCTGAAGTGCGCGCAGCCATCGCGGCCAACGACGTGGCGGCGCTGGCGCCGTGGGTCAATGCCTATCTGCTGCGATTTTATTTTCTGGTGAGCGGCATGCCGGAGGATGAATTTCTGCAACGCATACGTTCGTCCGGCGCACCAGGGGAAAATCACCATGGCTGAACTCACCGGTATTTTCGCCGCCTGTCATGGGCCGATGATCGTGCGCAGTTGGGATGCCCTGCCCGCCACAACAAAAACCACCCTGACCACGGCCTTCGCCGAACTCGGCAAGCGCATCAATGCCGCGCGTGCCGATGTGCTGATCGTGATTTCGCCCGATCACTGGGTGAATTTTTTTCTGGATAATCTGCCGTCGATTTGCATCGGCGTCGGTGAAACGCACGCCGGGCCGCCGGAGCCGTGGCTGGCCGCGTTTCCGCACAAGCAAATGGCCGGGCACGCGGCGCTGGCGCAACACATCGTCGAGCACGCGTGCAACCACGATTTCGAGCCATCGGTGTCGTATAAGCTCGCACTCGATCACGGCTTTTGTATTCCGTTGTGGAAGGCGAATCTTGATCCGCTGCCTGCGATCGTGCCGGTGATCATTAACACCGTGGAGCCGCCGTTTCCCTCGCCGACACGTTGTTTTGATTTTGGCCAAACGATCTCTGCTGCAGTGAAAAGTTTTCCCGCGCCGCTACGTGTAGCGCTGCTCGCCACCGGCGGCTTGAGCCACTCCATCGGCGAGCCAACCATGGGTGCCATCGACGAAGCGTTCGACCGCGAATGCCTGCAACACTTCGCCGTCAGTGATCGCAACACGCTGCTCAAGTTTTTGGAGCAACGCCTGCCGGCCGCTGGCAACGGTGCGGCGGAAACACGCAACTGGCTGGCGGCGCACGGCGCAGCCAGCGCTTCGGCAAGGGGCAAGTTCGATGTGATTCACTACAGTGCGATGCCTGAAATCTACGTCGGCTGCGGTTTTGCGTCGTGGCATCCCGTTTAAAAAATATCAATAAAAACAAATAGTTACAATACGCATGGGAGAATGGATGCGAGCACGACCTTGCATAACCTTCATCGCGTTGATGAGTCTGTCGCTGGCGCCGCCCTATTGTCGGGGTATACCCGCAGTGCGCGCGGTTTTTTCGTAACGCTCGATTTCCGTGCGGATAAATGCGGTGAGTTGTTCGCCACTTTCGCCGCCCGGCTCCTGGCCCTGGCTGATGAACAGCTCGCGACTCTCCTTGATCCCGGCGGCCAGCACACCCTGTAGGCGGCTGACTATCGCTGCGGGCGTTTTGGGTGGCATCAACACCGCATTCCAGTTGTAGTTCTCAAAATCCGTCAATCCCTGTTCGTGCATCGTCAACACCGCCGGCAACGCAGGCGAGCGTGTGTGCGAGGTGACGGCCAGCGCGCGCAGCTTGCCTTGCTTGACGAACGGCGCGACGTTGAAAATCTGCAACGAGGCGAAGTCGATGTAGCCGGACATCAGTTCGATGGTGTACTGGTTGACGCCGCCCTTGTAGGGCACGTGCACCACGCTGATGCCGGTGCGATGCGCAAAGGCTTCGGTGGACAGATGGCCCACCGTACCCACGCCCGGCGTGCCATAGTTGAGCCGCCCCGGTCGCGTCTTGGCCAGCGCGATGAATTCCTTCAAATTCTTCGCGGGTATCGCCGGGTGCACCACCAGCGTACTCGCACTTTTGGCGATGAGGATCACCGGCGTGAAATCACGCAGTGTGTCGTATGGCAGATTCGCCGTGATCGCCGGTGCCACGGTCAGCGGGCCGGGGTTGCCCGCGAGCAGGGTATAACCATCCGGCGGGCTTTTGGCGACGGCTGCCGTACCCGGCACGCCGCCCGCTGCCGGACGGTTATCGATGATCACCGTCTGGCCAAACGCGGCGTTGAGGTTTTGCGCCGCCCAACGCGCCTGCGTATCGGTGGGGCCGCCCGCGCCGAAGGGCACGATGTAGCGCAGCGGTTTCACGGGATATTCCTGTGCGTGCACAGACGTGACCACGCATACCAGCGCAGTGACAGCTACACAGGAGCGTCGCATGTCAGTTCTTCATCAGTTTGTCTTCAAACCAGTTCCACATCTCCGCCACACCCAGCACCGCGTAATCGCGCATGCAGTGCTGCGCGCCGCCTTCCTCGGGCGTGAACACGCGTAGCGTTTTATCCGTCGAGCCGCTGGCGTTGTAGAGCGCCTGTGCGTCGGCGAGCGGTACCTGCTCGTCCTCGGCCCCGTGCGCGACCAAAAACGGGCAGCGCATGTTTTGCACCACGCCATCGAGACGATACGGCTCAAGTTTTTTCAGCGCTTCCTCGACGGTATTCACGCCGAGGATCCAGGTGATGTGATGCCCCGGCACTGACATCGCGGCGTTGAACGCGGCATCGACGCGACGCTTCCACGTGGCGTAGTAATCCCAGATCGCGCCCCACGCCACGCACGCGGCAAAGCGCGGCTCCATCGAGGCGCAGCGCGGCGCGTAATAGCCGCCGAGACTGTTGGCGACGATGCCGATTTTTTTCGCGTTCACATCGGCGCGCTTTTCCAGCCAATCGACGCAGGCCGAACCGGCGACTTCGTAATCGTGACGCAAATAGTGCTTGCGAAAACGGATCGCCTCGCCGGTGCCGGGGCCATCCATGATCAGCACCGAAATGCCGCGCTTGATGAGATCGGGCACACCACGCATGTAGAGCAACTCTTTGGTCACATCCAGCCCGTCGAAAAACACCACCGTGGGTTTTTGCGCTGCCGTGCTGTTTTGCGCATGCACAAAATACCCCGGCAGACTGCCATCCACAAAGGGCACTTCGACGATTTCAATCTTCACATCGCTCATGCGCGTGAACGCATGAAAGCAATCGATGCTGTGCTGGTAAATCATAAGCGCCCGCGCATCCTTGGGCGTGCGAAAGCGCTCGGCCATCTGGTAATACTTGCAGGCCCGCAGATAAAACGGCGCGGCGGAAACACGGTGGCCAGATTTCTCATACTTGACCGCGTGCGCGCGCGTTTCATTCGCGATCTGCACGCAGGCATCGAACCAGGCTTCGTCGGTTTGTTGGGGCGCGGCTTTCAGCAGGCGGCCGATGCGATCGACCTCGCCGATATCCGAGCCGCCCCAGGTCGAGGTGCCCAGCATGCTGATAAACGCCGCCGACCAGCGGTAATTGCCGGGGAAATACATGAAGTAGTGATCGTCGCTTCGGGTCGCTGCCTTTTCCATAGTTACCTCTGTAAGTATTTGATTTTATTCAATTTTTACATTCGCCGTCTGGATGACCTTTGCCCATCTCGCGGTTTCCTGTTTCATGAACGCGGCAAATTCTTCCGGGCCCAATCCTGAGATTTCGTAACCGTCCTTGATCAACTGTTCGCGCAATTCGGATTTGATCACGCGGCGCTGAATCTCGTCATGCAATTTCATGATGATCTCGCGCGGCGTGCCGACGGGTGCCATGATGCCATTCCAGTTGGCCGATTCGAAACCGCGTAATCCTGACTCATCGACCGTCGGCACTTCGGGCATCAGCGGCGAGCGCTTAAGGCTGTTGATGCCGATCACGCGCGCCTTGCCGCTTTTCATCAGCGGCAGCACGGCGGGCGTGGCGAACGACCGCAGATCGATCTGCCCGGCGAGAAAATCGTTGGTCGATTGCGCCGAGCCTTTGTACGGCACATGCAGCAGACGCACACCGGCGCGATGAGAAAACATTTCCCACGTCAGGTGACTCACGGTGCCGATGCCGGGTGTGCCATACGTCAGCTTGGCGGGGCGCGCCTGCGCGAGTGCGATCAGATCCTTCACACTTTTGGCCGGCACGCTGGGATGCACAGTCAGCACGCTGGTGGTGTTGGTCACCAGAATGACCGGCGTCAACTGTCTGAGCACATCATAGGGCAGCTTGGGATTCAGGCTGGGCGCGATGGTGAGCGGGCCAGGGTTCGCGCCGAGCAGGGTATAACCATCCGGTGCCGCACGCGCGACGAGCTCCGTGCCCAACACACCGCCCGCGCCGCCACGGTTTTCGACCACAAACGATTGTCCCCAGGCCTCGGTCAACTTTTGCGCCACCATGCGCGCGTTGATGTCGGTGGGACCGGCAGGCACGAACGGCACGATGATGCGCACGGCGCGCGTGGGATAGGTTTGCGCCGCCGCTGACGGCGCAAGCAATAACGGCAAGGTCCCGATCAACACCCGCACAAACGGTTTCATCCTGTCCTCTCGCGGTTTGGCGCAATTATAGTAGGCTACCGTCAGGCACAATACGCGCGCCCTACGCAAGAGGAAAGCCACCATGCCCTATTTCCGTTTTGACGAGATGAAATCGCATCATCTCAACCCGCATCTATCGACCACGCAAGGCCCGGTGATTGAAGCCGAGACCATGTATTTTCGCTGCGTCAGCAAAAAGCCTGGCGAGCAATCGCGTCTGCACTACCACCCGAATGAATTCATGGCGTTTCTGCTTGAGGGCGAATTCGACAGCACCGTCGGCGACGAACAACATCGCGTCAAGCCCGGCACGCTGGTGCATATCCCCTCCAATGCGCAACACAGTTTTCGCGCGCGCGATCAGACCATACGCTACCTGTATCTCAAGGATCGCACCTGGACCCTGATTGGCGCGGCAGCGGACGAGGCGTTGCCGGATCAGGCGCGATCCGCCACCGAAGTGGCACGCGACATCGCCGCCGGAAAATATCCCGGCAAGGAAAAAACGCCGGAGCAGTCACAAGCCATTGTCGCCGGCCTCGGCAACTGCCATTACGTCATGTGCGATGGCTTCAGCGGCGACAAACCCTCGGGCCATCATGAGCAGTGGGTGAACGGCGTAAACCTGTCGTGGGCTTATGTGCAATCCCCCGCCGGACACGATATCGCCGAAACCAGCGCGGCGCACGAACTGCTGGCGTACGTGATCAGCGGCACCATGGAAACACAGGTGGGCGGCGACCGGCACCAAGCCGTTGCGGGCGATGTCATCCACGTGCCACGCGGCGCGCCCTACCAGTGGACGGTCGCCGCGCAAGGCCCTGCCCGCTATGCCATCGCTCGCTCAACCACGCGGTTGGAGCAACATGTGGCGCGCAACGGCGCGGCGGATAACTGGCGGGGGTAGGTTAGATCACCGTTGTTACGCCTGGCTTTGCGGCGCAGGCGCGCGAGCGTCAGCCACACTGCGCCACGCCGGGAACACGATGCAAAACTCGCTGCCCGCGCCCAATTCGGATTTGATTTCCAGTGCAGCCTGATGCCGCAGCAACACGTGCTTGACGATGGCGAGCCCCAGCCCCGTGCCGCCGGTGTCGCGCGAACGCCCGCGATCGACGCGATAAAAACGTTCGGTCAGGCGCGGGATGTGTTCGCTGGCGATGCCGATGCCGGTGTCGGCAACGCTGAACACGCCGCGCGCCTGCCCGTCGGTACGCCACGATAACGTCACGCGTCCGCCATCGGGGGTGTAGCGCACCGCGTTGCTCACCAGATTGCCGAAGGCGCTGCGCAATTCCTCGGCACTGCCTTTGATGCAGGCCAGATCGGGCACCTGCACCTCAACGGCGTGGCAGCCCGCGCTGAGCGCTCTGGCATCGACGGCAAGCCCCTGCAACAGCGGCGCCACCGCGACGGTCTCATCGCGCGGCGGATTATCGCCGGCCTCAAGCCGCGACAGCATCAGCAGATCGTCCACCAGCTTCAGCATGCGATGGGATTGCTGCGCCATCAACTCGATATGGCGACCCGACTGTGCGGCGGGTGTCTCTGGCGCATGCTGTGCATCCTGGATGTGCTCCAGAAAGCCGTGGATCACGGTCAGCGGCGTGCGCAGTTCGTGCGATACGTTGGCGATAAAATCGCGGCGCGTGGTTTCCGCCAGTTCGACCTGCGTGATGTCATAACTCACCAGCAACTTGCGGCCATCACCTGAGACGTCGAACGCGTTGAACGCGATGGCTTCGAGCGACAGCAGTTGTCCGGGGTTGTGCGCGGGGCGGTAGGCGAGCGTGCCGCCGGGCTGCACGCGCTGCAGGAACGCCGCCAGTCCCGGCACGCGCACGACGTTGGTAATGCGCATGCCGGTATCGGCACCGGCCTTCAAGCCGAGTTGCGTGGCGGCCGCCTCGTTGCACCACAGCAGTTGATCGCCGCTGTCGAGCATGACGATGCCGTGGGGCAGCGCCTGCGTGGCGCGCATGAACAAGTCGAGTTCATGGGTAACGGCTTCGTGTTTTTGCACCTCCCGCCGCAGCGCGCGGTAAATCCCGGCGAACACCAGACCCCAGGTTCCCCATGCTTCAGGCACTTTTTGTACGTCGCCGGTGACAGGCGATTGCAGCCAATGCTCCAGACGCATGAGCTGATACACATGCGCCACGTGCAACAACAACAATCCGCTGCAGGCCACGAGCCAGCCCGCTGTTGCACCTTTCCACGCAGCCGTCACCACCGCCACCATGGTGATAGCCGCAAATTTCAACGTCAGGGAAAACCAGAGTGGCATCAAGGGATAGGTCCGCTCAGTAGGTGAGCCGACCGCCGACAGGGATTATACCGCGGCGTTGCCGGGCCTTTTGGCGGGCGCCCCCAACTTGTACCCCGAACCTCGCACCGTCTTGATCAGGCCCTCGCCCTCGTCATCCTGAGCCCCCAGCGCCACGCGCAGCCGACGGATATGCACATCCACCGTGCGCTCTTCGATAAACACATGGTCGCCCCATACCTGATCCAGTAACTGCATCCGCGTATACACACGCTCCGGGTGCGCCAGAAAGAAATGCAGCAGGCGAAATTCGGTCGGGCCCAGATTGATCGGGGCACCGTTCAGATGGACTTCGTGGCTCACCGGATTCAGCGTTAACCCGCTCACGGATAAGGCCGCATCCGAGGCGTGCGGCGCACGCCGCCGCAACACCGCCTGGATGCGCGCGACCAATTCGCGTGGGCTGAACGGTTTGACCACATAATCATCGGCACCCTGATCCAGGCCCTTGACGCGGTCGGCTTCTTCGCCGCGCGCGGTGACAATGATCAGCGGCAGGTCTGCGGTACGTTCCGCTTCGCGCAACTGGCGTGCCAGCGCCAGGCCCGATTGGTTGGGCAGCATCCAGTCGATCAACACCGCATCCGGCAATTCGTCGCGCAGGGCGTCCAGTGCCGCCTCAGCGCTCGTCGCGCTGAACGCGACCATACCGGCCTGCTCCAGCGTATAGCGGATCAGCTCCTGCACCGCCGGCTCGTCCTCGACCACCAGTATGCGTGCCGCCATCAGGCTCCACCCTCTACCGGCATGGCGGAATGGCGCACATCGGTGCCGCGAACAATGTAGACCACCTGTTCGGCGATGTTCTTGGCGTGATCGCCCACGCGCTCGATCGCCTTGGCGATCCACACGATATCGAGCGCGGTGGAAATGGTGCGCGGGTCTTCCATCATGTACGTGATCAATTGACGCACGATGGCGCGAAATTCCGCATCGATCAGGCGGTCTTCGGCGATCAGTTTCCCGGCTTCATCGGCATCCAGCCGGGCCATCGTATCCAGCACGCGCCGCAGCAGGGCGAGCGCGAGGTTGCCGGTCTGGCGCACATCAACAAACCGCGGGATCGACAGTGCGCCGCGGCCATAAATCGAGCGACTCATGCGCGCGATTTTTTCCGCCTCGTCGCCGATGCGTTCCAGATCGGTCACGATCTTGGAAATACCCATCACCAGCCGCAAGTCGCTCGCCGCCGGCTGACGCCGCGCCACCAGATGCACGCAGGCGTCGTCGATTTCCTTCTCATACTCATTGACGCGGCGTTCGCTGTCGATCACGCGCCTGCTGATGTCGTCGTCGCCGCTGGAAAAGGCTTCGATCGCGCCCTGTATCTGCGCCTCGACGAAACCGCCCATTTGCAATACACGCGAGCGAATATCCTCGAGATCAGCGTCGAATTGATGTGACAGGTGGTCGGTAGGGGGCATGGTGTACCTTGGTGTGCCTTAGTGTGCTTTGAGGGCTTGGTGTGCCGGGATGGAATACGCTTTAGCCGAAACGCCCGGTGATGTAGGCCTCGGTTTGCGGGTTTTGGGGTTTGATGAAGATGTCGTCGGTCCAGCCAGACTCGATCAACTCACCCAGGTACATATACGCGGTGAAATCCGAAACGCGCGCCGCCTGCTGCATATTGTGCGTCACGATAAGTATAGTAACTCTTTGTTTTAATTGAGAAATTAATTCTTCGATGCTGGCGGTTGCAATCGGGTCCAGCGCTGAGGTGGGCTCATCGAACAACAGAATTTCCGGCTCGGTCGCTAGCGCTCGAGCGATGCACAAACGCTGTTGCTGCCCGCCCGAAAGGTTAAACGCCAATTCATTCAGGCGATCCTTTACCTCGTTCCACAGCGCTGCGCTTTTCAGCGCTTCTTCGACTTTTTCATCCAGTACGGAGCGTTTGTTCACGCCGCGCACCCGCAAACCGTAGGCCACATTCTCAAAAATGGTTTTCGGAAACGGATTCGGCTTCTGGAACACCATCGACAGACGCATGCGCACCTCGATCGGATCGATTTCCGGAGCGATCAGGCTCACATTGTCCGGCATCAGGCGTATCGCGCCTTCATAGCGGTTGCCGGGATACAGATCGTGCATGCGGTTGAAGCAGCGCAGGAACGTGGATTTGCCGCATCCGGAGGGGCCAATCAGCGCGGTAACGCGTTTGTCGTACAGCGTGAGATTGATGTTTTTCAGCGCCTGATAATCGCCGTAGTAAAAATTCAACTGATCCGACTGCGCTTTGACAGGCAGGGATTCGAGAGCGGGTTTGGGTTCGGCCATGAGTTTATGCTCGGGTTACCATTTGATGTTGCGGCGTATGCGGTAGCGGAGCCAGATGGCGAGACCGTTCATCATCAACGTCATCAGCACGAGTATGAAACCGGCCGCCGCTGCGTTGGCGTGAAACCCCGGGTCGGGGCGCGACGTCCAGTTGAAAATCTGGATGGGCATCACGGTGAACGGCGAGATGATCCATTCGAACGACAGAAAAGGAAACTCCGGCACAATGGGCGAGGGCGGCAAGAACGCGATGAACGTCAGTGCACCGATGGTGATGATCGGCGCAGTCTCGCCGATGGCACGCGCCATGCCGATGATGACGCCGGTCATGATGCCGCCCATCGAATACGGCAGCACATGGTGCCGACACACCTGCCAGCGCGTGGCCCCCAGCGCGTAGGCCGCTTCGCGGATGTGTCCGGGTATCGCGCGAATCGCTTCGCGGGTGGCGACGATCACCACCGGCAATATCAGCAGCGCCAGCGTCAGGCCTGCGGTCAGGATGCTTTGCCCCAGGCCAAATTCATAGACGAACAATCCCAACGCCAGCAAGCCGTAGATGATCGAGGGCACGCCGGCCAGATTGGATATGTTGATTTCGATGATGTCGGTCATCCAGTTGCGCGGGGCGTATTCCTCCAGGTAAATGCCGGCAGCTACACCCACTGGCACGGCGGCAGAGGCGGTGACAAACATCACCAGCGTTGTCCCCACCCAGGCACTCAATATGCCTGCCTGCCCGGAACGGCGCGAGGGAAATTCGGTGAAGAATTCCGGTCGCAGCCGCGACCAGCCGTCGATCACCATGTCCACGAACAGGGTCACAAACGTCAGCAGGCCGATCATCAACGCAATAACGCCGACCACCATAAACATCACGTCCCAGCGCTTGTGCCGCGCGATCAGCGCGCGAATGTCTTCCTGCTTGGTCAATACAACGCTCATCAGTAGCGCTCCTGAAAGCGGCGACGCAGCCAATAACCAAGCACGTTGAACATCAACGTGATCAACATCAGCGTCAGTCCCGCCGCAAAGATGGTTTGGTAGCCGACGCTGCCGTGCGGCAAATCACCGAGCGCCACCTGAACGATAAACGCGGTAATCGTGGCCGCCGGTTCCAACGGATTGAAGGTCAGGTTAGGCTGCATGCCCGCAGCCACGGCCAGAATCATGGTTTCGCCCACCGCCCGTGATACGCCAAGGATGTAAGCGGCCGCTATGCCCGAAAACGCCGCCGGTACCACTACGCCGATAGCCGTTTGCAGACGTGTGGCACCCATGGCGTATGAGCCTTCGCGCAGGTTCATCGGCACAGCGCGCATGGCATCCTCGCTGATGGAACTCACATACGGCACGATCATGATACCCATCACCAGTCCGGCGGACAGCAAATTAAAGCCCGGCAGTCCGGGAAATATTTTTTGCAGCAGCGGCGTGACAAACAGCAAAGCAAAATAACCGTAGATGATCGTCGGCACGCCGGAGAGCAACTCCAGCAGCGGCTTGGCGGTTTCACGCACTCGCGTACTGGCGAATTCCGACAGATAAATCGCAATAATCGTACCCATCGGTATGGCCACCAGCAACGCGACGGCAGAACTTGTCAGCGTGCCCGACAGCAGCACCATGATGCCAAAGTGTGCGTCGTCAAAGAGTGGCGTCCACTGCGTGTCGGTGAGAAAATCCCAGATCGACACTTTGGTGAAAAACACCACCGACTCTTTTACCAGCACGTAAACGATGCCCAGCGTCGTCAGCACCGAAACCAGCGCCGCCAGAAACAACAGAAACTCGATAATGCGTTCCTTGATGTGGCGTGTGGCCTTGTAGGATAGCCGGGTGTCCATGGGCGAGGCGAGGGGGGGCTGAGTGGTGGAGATAGCTGTCATCTTACCTTACCGTGCGGGCCGTCGTTCCGGAGGAAAAAAACGGCACCCGCCTCGCGGCGGGCGCCGGATATACCGAACTGCGTTTTGGATGTTATGTCTTCCGGTGCCGCGAAAATCAGAACTTCGCTTCCCGCTTCATCAGATCCTCGATCGTCACGCCCACTTCAGCGATACCGCCGAATTTCGTGCCGATTTGCCCCTTCTTGAGGTGCTCCATGTTGAGCGTGTAAGCACGGTCAGGCAGCGGTACGTATTTCACTTCCCTGGACAGTTTGCTGCCGTGGCGCATGTAGAACTCAACGAATTCCTTGACTGCGGGATTCTGGTACGACTTCTCGTTCACATAGATGAAGATCGGACGGGCCAGCGGCTGATAAGTGCCGTTCAGCACGGTTTCCATGGATGGTGCCACCGCCGACTTGCCTGCTTTTTCGATGATAGGCACGGACTTGAGACGCGAGACGTTCTCCGCATAGTAAGCAAATCCGAAGTAGCCGATGGCGTTCACGTCCTGCGCCACACCCTGCACCAGCACGTTGTCGTCTTCCGACGCCGTGTAGTCGCCGCGGCTCGATTTCGCCTTGCCGACGATGGCTTCGGTGAAATAATCGAAGGTGCCAGAGTCGGAACCTGCGCCAAACAGTTTGACCGGTTGATCGGGCCACGCCGGATTGACCTGATTCCAGCGCATCACCTTGCCCTGCGCCGCCGGCTCCCATAACTTCTTGAGTTCAGCAACGGTTATCTGCTTCAGAAACGTGTTCTTGGGGTTCATCACCACCGTCAACGCATCGAACGCGACCGGCAACTCAAAATAACGGATACCCAGCTTGGCGCATTCGTCCATTTCCGATTTCAGGATCGGGCGCGAAGCGTTGGAGATATCGATCTCGCCGCGGCAGAATTTCTTGAACCCGCCCCCGGTACCTGATACGCCCACGGTCGCGCGGATGGCGTTCTTTTTCGACTTCTGGAATTCCTCGGCCACCGCTTCAGTCACCGGATACACGGTGCTGGAGCCGTCGACTTTCACCAGGTTGGCCTGTGCGAACGCGCCGCTGACAGCCGCCACCATCAACACCAGCGGCACGGTCAACTTCACCATGGTTTTAATTGCGATTGTTCCTGCTGTACCTGATATTTTTTTCATGGCTATCTCCTGCGTTATTGAAAGTGGCACAAGTGTAGGCGGCTCATGTTACGGCTATGTGACAGCCCGTCGGTAAATCGAGAATTATCGTAAGTATTTGTTTTTATTGATATTTTTATATCTCAGCCCGGCTGCGAAAACCCGACAGACGGGCCGGGATGGCGGCAATCAAGCCAACCCGGCCACGAACAGGTGCTCGATGCATGGCTGATCGCGAACCAGCCCCTGCGCCTGACACAGTTGCACCACGGTTTCCAGCATCGTTCGATTTGCATCGATACCGTAGGTAAACGGATCGCCTGCGAACGTGGCGCATGTTTGCGCAAGGTATTCGCTGCCAAATAAAACGCCTGCCGGTGTGTCGCGCGGCAAGCCCTGTTGCGCCATCGACCTGGCGGCGCAAAACGCCTGATACAGATTCGCCACCAGCGCCGGTTGCTCGCGCGCGAGACTGCCGCGAACCATGTACAGATGGTTCGCCGGTACGTAACCGTGCGCAGCATAAAAACGCCGACCTTCTGCCATGGCGTCGGCAAACAACGGTCGCAGGGCCGCGTCGGCCTGTGCCTGCGCGCTGCCACCAACCAACGCGAAGTCCAGTTCTGCCGCGGCCAGCATCGCGACGAGGCTCTTGCCGCCGGGCGTCTGTTGCACGGTAATATCACTCGGCGGCTTAAAGCCGAGCACCTCGCCGGTGCTGCCCGAACCAGAGCGCTCGACGTACCACTGCGTCGTGCGCGGATTCAAGGCGAAATCGTGCTCCAGCACGCCGCGCGCCCACAAGGTCGCTGATTGCACATACTCGGCAACGCCGATGCGTTTGCCCGCAAGGCCGTGCGGGCTGTCGATGCCAGCACCCGCGTGGCACATAAAATTCGTGTGAAAAAAAGCCCGCCGTGGAAACACCGGAATCGCCGTGACGTCGGCACCCTGGCTGCGGGCAATCAGGTAAGCGCCGAAGGCCATCTCACAAATATCGAATTCCCACGCCGTCAGTTGCCGACGCATGGCCTCGGGTGAAGGCGAGCGTGTGACGGCGAGTTCAATACCGTCGGGCTGTATCGCCCCGCTGAACAAGGGCTTGACGCAATCGTAGGGTTCCCCGATGAGCGAGACACGAGTGCTGGTCATGTTGACCTCCTTAGGGCGTGTGGCGACTACCTCTATTTGTTCTGCACGGCGGGTGCCGTTGCAGCAGAATCCAGCGCCGCTGGCGGCACTGGCGCTGCTTGTTCACCTTCGTGCGGATCAGGCTTCGCGTGCCCGCGCCGCCCCGCCACCCAATCGCGCGCCGCTTCCAGATAAACATAGATCACCGGCGTGATGTAAAGCGTCAGCAATTGCGACAACAGCAACCCACCCACCACCGCCAACCCCAATGGCCGCCGCGCTTCCGCCCCCGCGCCCCAGCCCAATGCAATCGGCAACGTGCCCATCAGCGCCGCCATGGTGGTCATCATGATCGGTCGGAAGCGCACCAGGCAGGCTTCGTACATCGCTTCGTAGGGCGTTTTGCCGCTGGTGCGTTGTGAATCGATGGCAAAGTCGATCATCATGATCGCGTTTTTCTTGACGATGCCCACCAGCATGATGATGCCGACGTAGGCGTACATATTCAGCGGCATGTTGAAGATCATCAGCGTTGCCAGCGCGCCCATGCCGGCCGTGGGCAGGCCGGAAAGAATCGTGATCGGATGGATGTAACTTTCGTAAAGGATGCCCAGCACCAGATAAATCACAAAAATCGCCATCACAAGCAGCATGCCCATACCGGCCAGTGACGACTGAAACACCTGTGCCGCGCCCTGATAGCTGGTGATCAGCGTGGAGGGTGCCTTCAGTTCCAGCATGGCGGCGTTGACTTGTTCGATGGCATCTCCCAAGGCGATGCCGGGGGCGAGGTTGAAGGATATCGTCACCGATGGCAGTTGCCCCAGATGGCTGATGCTCAAGGGGCCGAGGGTGCGCGAGAGCCTCGCCACGGCGTTCAGTGGCACCAGATTTCCGCTACTCGAACGCACGTAAATCATCGACAGCGCGGAAGGATCGTTCTGGAATTTCGGGTCGAGTTCGAGGATCACCCAATACTGATTGCTCGAGGTGTAAATCGTTGACACCTGCCGCTGGCCGAAGGCGTTATACAGCGTGTTTTCGATTTGCGCGGCGGTGATGCCCAGCGCCGATGCCCTGTTGCGGTCGATGTCGATGGTGATCTGCGGGTTGGCGATTTGCAGATCGCTGGTGACATCCTGAAAGCCCGGCAGTTTGGTGAGCCTGTCCTGAATCACCGGCACCCACTGGAACAGTTCTTCGGTATCCGCGTTTTGCAGGGTGAACTGGTACTGCGTTTTGGAAAGCTGACCGCCGATGCGGATGGTGGGGATGTTCTGCAAAAACACCTTGAGCCCCGGCACCGCGCCGAGTTTGGGCCGCAGTTTCTGGATGATTTCATCAGGCGTGCCGCGTTGCGTGCGCGGCTTGAGCACTATAAACATGCGGCCCACGTTCAGCGCGGACGCGGCACCACCGCCCTGTCCGACGAACGACATCACCGATTCCACCGCCGGGTCTTCCTTGACGATGGCGGCGGCCATTTGCTGCAGCCGCGACATTTCGGTGAACGACACATCCTGCGCCGCCTCGGTAAAGGCGAACAATTGCCCGGAGTCTTCGCTGGGCAGAAAATCCTTGGGCATTTTCACGAACATCCACGCGGTGATGGCGAAGATGGCGAAGAACACCACCATGGTGAAGCGACCGTGGCGCATCACCCAGCGCAGGGTGACATCGTAGAGATTAAGCCACGCCTCAAACAAGCGCTCCAGTGCGTTGTAGAGCCAGCCATGTTTGATTTCGCGATGCGGCTTTAACCAGCGCGCGCACAGCATGGGGGTGAGCGTCAGCGAGACAAAGCCCGACACCAGCACCGCCGCCATGATGGTGATGGCAAACTCGTGCAGCAGACGACCCAGAATGCCGCTCATGAACAGCACCGGGATAAACACCGCCGCCAGCGACAACGTCATCGACAAAATGGTGAAGGCGATTTCCTTCGAACCTTCGAGCGTGGCCTGCATCGGGCTTTTGCCCATTTCCATATGCCGCGAAATGTTTTCCAGCATCACGATGGCGTCGTCCACCACGAAGCCCACGCACAGCGTCAGCGCCATCAGCGACAGATTGTTGAGGCTGAAACCGAACAAATGCATGATGGCAAAGGTGCCGACGATCGACATCGGCAGCGCCAGACTCGGAATCAGCGTCGCCGAAAAATTTCGCAGGAAAATGAATATCACCATCACCACCAGCGCCAACGCCAACACCAGACTGAATTGCACTTCCTCCACCGATTCGCGGATGGAATTGGAGCGGTCGTAGAGCACGTTGATGTTCACGCTCGGCGGCACCTGCTCGCGGAAAGTCGGCAGCAGCTTTTTCACCGCATCGACCACTTCAATGGTGTTGGTGCCCGGCTGGCGTTGAATCGCCAGCACGATGCCGCGTTTGCCGTTGTGCCACGCCGCCACTTTGTCGGTCTGCACGCTGTCGATCACGCGGCCCAGCTCGCCCAAACGCACCGGCGAGCCGTTGCGATAGGTGACGATCAACGAACGGTAGCCGCCGGCGCTGGTCAACTGCCCGCTGGCGTTCAGCGTATAGGCGCGATGCTCGCCATACAATGTGCCGGTCGGCAGATTGGCATTGTGCTGGTCGATCACCGTCTGCACTTCGTCCAGCCCGATGCCGCGCGACGCCAGCGCGCGTGGATCGATCTGCACGTGCACCGCGTATTTTTGCGTGCCGAACACCTGCACTTGCGCGACACCCGAGATGGTCGAAATGCGCTGTGCCATCAGCGTTTGCGCGTACTCGTCCACCGTCCACATCGGCAGCGCATCGGAGGTCAGCGCGAGATAAAAAATCGCCGAGTCCGCCGGGTTGACCTTGCGAAACGATGGCGGCGTGCTCATCGTCGGCGGCAACTGGCGGATGGCGCGCGAGATCGCCGATTGCACATCCTGCGCGGCGGCGTCGATGTCGCGATTCAACGAAAACTGCATGGTGATCGAGGTCGCGCCGAGGATGCTGGTCGACGTCATCGAATCGATGCCCGCGATCAGCGAAAACTCCTTTTCCAATGGCAACGCCACGGCCGAGGCGATGGTCTCGGGGCTGGCACCCGGCAGATTGGCAGTGACCTGTATGGTGGGGAAATCCACGTTGGGGAGTGCGGCCACCGGCAACACGCGATAGGCCATGATGCCAAAGGCCAGGATGCCGATCATCAGCAGCCCGGTCATCACCGGACGCTTGATAAATATCTCGGAAATGTTCATCCGCACCTCACGGTTGACTCACGATGGGCTCACGATTTCTTTTCTTCGGGCCGGATATTGACCTTCATCCCCGGCACCAGCCGCGACTGGCCGCTGGCCACCACCTGTTCACCACCGACAAGACCCCTGGACACCACGGTATGCGGGCCATCGGCGCGCTCTACCGTAATCTCGCGCATCAGCGCCACACCGTCTTTCACCACGTAAACATACTGGCCCTTCGGCCCCGTCTGCACCGCCTGCGACGGCACCACGATGGCACTCTGCGTTTCGTTCAGTGTGACCGACGCCGTAACAAACTGCCCCGGCCACAGCGATTTATCCTTATTATCAAACACCGCGCGCAGGCGCACGGTGCCGGTGGTGGTATCCACGGTGTTGTCCACGAACGCCAGCGTGCCCCTGGCGCCCGTCGTACTACCGGCGACGCCCTCGCCCGGATTCGGCGGCAACGCCTCCACCACGAGCTTGCCCCCCGCCATGTATTTGCGGATCAGGCCGAGGTATTGCTCCGGCACCGCGAAGCTCACATAAATCGGTGCCAGTTGATTGATGATCACCAGCGATGGCGTGTCGTTGGCCTTTACCAAATTTCCCTGTTGAATCAATATCTTACCAGCACGACCCTGAATGGGCGAACGGATCACCGCGTATTCGGTTTGCACGCGCATATTGTCGACGGCGGATTCGCTGGCATTCACCGTTGCCGCAGCGGTGTCGACGTTGGTGCGAAATTGCGCGTAGGCATCTTGCGACACAAAGCCTTTTTGCAGCAGATCCTTGTAGCGCTCTTCCTGCTGGCGCGCGCGATCGAGTTGCGCCTTGTCGCGTGCCAGCGTGGCGCGCGCCTGCTCCAGTTGCGCCTGCAACGGACGCGCGTCGATCTCGAACAGCATCTGCCCCTTGGCCACATCCTGCCCGTCGGCGAAACCGACCTTGACGATCTGGCCATCCAGCCGTGACTTGATCGACACCGTGGTTTGCACCTCGACGTTGCCGATGGCTTGAATCTTTAGCGGCAAGGTTTGCTCACTGACCGTGGCGACAATCACCGGGATGGCGGGGCCACCCTTGCCTTTTTTATCGGTGGATCTTTTGTCGGACTGGGCAGCGCTCTTATCGCTCTTTTCGGCTTTGCCGCCTTTATCGCTGCTACCGGTGATGCTATCGCAGGACGTTAGCGCGATGACAGACAGCAGAGCCATGATTAACGAAACCTGCACATTCACTTTCATTCATGCTCCGCAAAATGCAATGCGCTACCACCTAAATCCCCTCCCCTTCAAGGGGAGGGCTAGGGTGGGGATGGGGTCAACAGATCTGACTCCACCCCATCCCCGCCTTCCCCCTGAAGGGGAAGGCGTGTCCGTAGCACTGAAACAATCTTGTTCCCCGGCAACAAATCGCCATCAACTCTTCAAAAACTCATCCACCGCCGTGCGCGTGATGCGCCAAGTCGAACCGATTTTTTTGCCCTTGATGTCGCCTTTTTCGAGCGCTGCCAGCGCATCAGCTTCCGAAACACCGAGCAGCTTCGCCACGTCGGCTACGCCCATCAGTTCAGGAACGGCAACTGCAGCGGCCACGGGCCCTGCCGCCGGCACACCCACCCCCGGCGCCACCGCGGGCGTGCCCTGCGCGCCCAGCATGCCGCCGGGCTGATTCATCATCTGCTGCGCCATGGCAAAACCCATCGCCATCTCGGCCGCCTGACCACCCACGCCGCCACCGCCTTCACCCTTGCCCAGCCCTTCGGCCATCTGGAATTTCACGTAGTCGTTCAGATTGCCGATGGCGCCCATGCTCGAACGTTTGTCGATGGCCTGTTCGACTTCCGGCGGCACCGACACGTTTTCCACCAGAAAACTGGTGAGTTCCAGACCATACTTCGATCCGATCTGCGGGTTGATGAGCTGCAGCAGCGCGTCACCCAGTTCGGTGTACCGCGTGGCCATGTCGAGCGCGGGCACGCCGGAGCTGGCCATCGCATCCGAAAACACGCTGACCATGCGGCTGCGCATGGTGTCGGCGAATTCATCGAGATGAAAATGAAAATCGCTGCCGGCGACTTCCTTCAGGAACACCTTCGGATCGGCGATTTTAAAATCGTAGGTGCCGAACGCACGCAGCCGCACAATGCCGAAATCCTTGTCGCGCAGCATGATCGGGTTGGCGGTGCCCCACTTGTTGCCGGTGAAAAGCCGCGTGGTGACGTAATACACATCGGCCTTGAACGGCGAATTGAAGCCGTACTTCCAGCTTTTCAACTTGGTCAGCACCGGAATGTTATCGGTGGTCAGCGTGTGTTTACCGGGCTTGAAGGTATCGCCGAATTCGCCAACGTAGACAAACTGCGCCACCTGCGATTCACGCACGATCAACTGCGCGCCGTTCTTGACCGCTTTGTCGTCGTCCGGAAAACGGTACGACAGCGTGTCGCGCGAGTCGTCCGTCCATTCGATCACATCGATCAGTTCGCCTTTAATGAAATCCATCAAAGCCATGTGACATTCTCCTGTAACCGTCGGTCATCGGCAGCGGACGCCGCCTCTTGCGCACTATGAGTGCCTAACACAATGAAAAGTTGCCACCCCATCGCGCTTTTCAAGCGTCCCTCGCCCGCTCGCGGGAGGGGATTTCATGCGGTTATGCACGCCAAGTCAAAGTGTAACCGAAAACAATCACCGCGATCAGCGCCGGTAAATCAGCGACACCACGCCCGCCAACGCCAGCGCGGCCAACATCAGATACCCCGCCGTATAACCGCCGCCCATGGACAACACCCACGCAAACACCGGCGGCGCCGTTACCGCACCAAAGTACGCGCAAAACAGCGATGCGCCGGTGGCCATCGCCACCTTGCCCGGCGGTGCCACGCGCGCCAGTTCGCCGATGTAAACACCATTCCAGCCCAGCGTTGCCGCGCCGAATACACTCGCCAGCAGCAAAATCGCCGCGTACGGCCATTGTGGCGTGATCTGCGTGATCAGCAGCGCGCAAATCGCCGTGACCACGCCCAGCGCGATCAGCACCGCGCGCGCATTGCGAAAATAATCCGCCGCCGCGCCCCACAGCAAGCGGCCGACAACGCCGGCGAGCATCGCCGCCGACAACACGGCACCCGCACGTATCACCGACAGCGCGGCATGCTCCACCAGATACACCACCAGAAAACTCGCAAACGACAGTTGCACGCCACCGAACAAAAACGCCGACAACGAAATACGCCGCAGCTCGGCATGCGACCGCAGCAGGCGCCACGCATCGCCAAAATCCGCGCGCGGCACTCGCCTGCGCGGCGGGATGATCAAGTTTCGCGCGCAGCGGCTGCAGCGCCAGCGCGATCACCACGCAGGTGCCGCCGCTCACCAGCACGGCGGTCTGCCAACCGCCCGTGGCGATCAGCCAGGGAACCGCAAAACCGGCCAGCGCGCCGCCCATCTGCACGCCGGTCTGCCGCACCGACATGATCACGTTGCGTAAGCGCGGCGGTGTGTGTTCGGCGAGCAACGCGGAACCCGCCGGCGTGGACGGCCCGTAACCGATGCCAATCACCAATGCGGCAAAAATAATCGCCGCCGGATGCACCAACACCGTAAACGCAAGCCCGGCACCGGCGAAGATCAAACACCATTGCGTCATGCGCACCGCACCCACGCGCGGCACACGCGCACCCGCCGTGGCCGCCGCCAGCGCAGCAGCCAGGTACGAGAGCGCGGTCACCACGCCGACCAGCGTGGCAGGCATGCCGATATCCACGCTCGCCACGGGTGCCAGCACAGCGGGCGCAAATATCATCGCCGCAGTAAATGTTTGTGCGATGAGCGCCGCAGGCAGCGCCAACGCCAGCCCCGCCGCACCGGCGCTGCTGCGAGGTTCATTCATAACTATTTGTTTTTATTGATATTTTTCATCTATTCAACGCCTATGAAACTGCAACACCGTCCCTCACCCTGCCCTTCCCCGAAGGGAGATGGTTCAAAGCCCTTCTCCCCCCGGGAGAAGGGTTGGGATGAGGGAAGCTTTTGACTTTTCATAGCGGTTGAATAGAGGCGATGTTTTATAGCGCACTTAGGTGACACTCATAGCTTCCAGCGCGGCCTGCACTTCCAGCCAGCGTTGCTCGGCGGTGTCGATCCAATCCGCCAGTTCGCCCTGCCGCGCGGACATCGTGCGCAAGTCCGCAGTCGATGCATTTTGATACAACGCCGGATCGGCGAGCCGCGTGTCGAGGCCGAGCTTTTCGTTGTTCCATTTCGCCAGATCACGCTCGAGTTTTTCGGCTTCATTTTCAAGAGGGCGGCGGCTGCCTTGTGGCTTCTTTTGCGGATTCACCCGTGGCTCGCGCTGCTCGTTTTTCACCACAGGCTTTGCTTTTTCCACCGGCTTCGCTTCCACCGCCGGCTTACCCTGTGCGATGCGCCGTGCGGTGAGCCACTCCAGATAATCATCCACGTCGCCGTCGAACTCGCTGACCTTGCCGTCCACCACCAGCAAAAAGTTGTCGCACACGCTACGCAGCAAGGCGCGATCATGCGACACCAGCACCAGGCTGCCTTCGTATTCGGCCAGCGCCACATTGAGCGCGTGACGCATTTCCAGATCCAGATGATTGGTCGGCTCGTCGAGCAGCAAAAGATTCGGCCGTGTGCGTATCATCAGCGCCAGCGCCAGTCGCGATTTTTCGCCACCGGAAAACGGCCCCACGGCGGTCTCCACCATGTTGCCTCTGAAGTCAAAACCGCCGAGGTAATTACGCAGCTCCTGCTCGCGCGTGCGCGGCTCGCGGTTGACCATATGCCACAGCGGCGACTCCTCCGGGCGCAGTTGCTCCAATTGGTGCTGGGCGAAATAACCGATGGCAAGACCGCGCGCTTCCATGCGTTTGCCCGCGAGCGGTTCGCTTTCGCCGGACAACAACTTGATCAACGTTGATTTGCCCGCGCCATTCGGCCCCAGTAAGCCGATGCGCGCGCCGGGACGCAAGGTCATTTTCACACTGGTGAGAATCGGCACGCCGTCGTAACCCGCGCTCACGTCTTCCAGCGTCAACATCGGGTCGGGCGCACGCTCCGGCTGCATGAATTCAAAATCAAACGGCGTATCGACGTACGCCGCCGAAATAACCTCCATGCGATCCAGCGCCTTCAGGCGGCTTTGCGCCTGGCGCGCCTTGGTGGCTGATGCGCGAAAGCGTGAAATATAGCTATGCAAATGCGCGATCTGCCGCTGCTGCTTTTCGAACATCGCCTGCTGCACCGCCAGCGTGGCCGCGCGTTGCGTTTCAAACGACGAATAGTTGCCGGTGTAGAGCGTTAACCGCTCGGTGTAGATATGCGCGATGTGCGTGGTGCAGCCGTCGAGAAAATCGCGGTCATGCGACACCACCACCAGCGTGCCGCGAAACGTGCCCAGCCATTTTTCCAGCCACACCACCGCATCCAGATCCAGATGGTTGGTCGGCTCGTCGAGCAACATCAAGTCGCAACGGCTCACCAGCGCCTGCGCGAGATTGAGCCGCATGCGCCAGCCACCGGAGAATTCCGCCACCGGCCGCTCGATATCCGCCGGCGCAAAACCCAGCCCCGACAGCAGCGACGCCGCCCGCGCGCGCGCGCCGTAACCACCGATGTCGTTCAGCCGCCCATGCAACTCGCCCAGCAGATTGCCGCCCTCGTGATGCGCCTCGGCCTCGGCCAATTCGCGCTCGATTTGGCGTAGCTCGGTGTCGCCTTCCAGCACGTAATCAATGGCCGGCATGTCCAACGCGGGCGTTTCCTGCGCCACCGTGGCAATGCGCCACGTGGCCGGCATATCGCTATCGCCGATGTCGGCATGCAACTCGCCGCGCAGCAAGGCAAACAAACTGGTTTTGCCGCTACCGTTGGCGCCCACCAGCCCCACGCGCATGCCCGCGTGTATCTGCATATTGGCGTCTTCGATCAGCTTGCGCGCGCCGCGCGCCAGCGTGAGATTCTTGAATTGGATCACCTGCGAACCGCCCGTCTAAAGAAAGGGCGCAATGATAGCGGGTGCGAGGGTGGCGCGCGAGGAAATAATGCGGTTTTTAGAAGTCGGCACGTAGGATGCCGGTGAGCGCAGCGAACCGCATCCATCGCGTGCGTTTGACTCGAACGATACGGTTCCTGCGTCACCGCATCGTAGGAGCCTGCTGGACACGCATCACCACCGTGCCGTCCGGCATCAGCGTAAAGGCCAACCTATCGCCAGGTTTCATTCCGAGAGAATCGCGAATATCCTTGGGAATTGTTACGCGACCATTACTGGTCAGTATGGCGTTGGACATTGTGAATCGTCGCCTTGTCTGTATATCTTTGATTGGCACGACAACTTCGTCTGGTTGGTACCGTTGATTGCTCCGCTAAGAAAATAGGCGCGCAACTCATTCGGCGCAATAGGGATTGCGCCCTACGGGCTATCGACCTTACGACTCAACGTCTCCTCGAGATCAGCCAAGTCTCGGGTAATCTGTTTTAATTTCTCGGGATCAATCAATAGGCCAAACTGACTGGAAATGATGTCTAATTCTACCTTTCGAGAGCGCGCGATAAGTTCTATGAGTTTTTGCATTTGGGACGCTGCACTATCAAAACCATTAGCCTGAATTTTGCATAAAAAGGGTAAAAAATACTGCAAGTGCTTGGTACAATGAGGATTATTGACTTCCCCACTCGTTAACGCCAACAGGTCTTTGCCCTCCATGGATTCTACGCCAGAACAACTGCGATTTGCTTCGATTCCGGG
>CAMBGJ010000011.1 GCA_945865805.1 Bordetella parapertussis | reverse complement strand
TCGGATTCGGGCACGCCGCCGACAAACTGCCAGCGCACCAGCGGCTGCAGCTCGGTATCTTTGTTGATGGGCTTGTCGATGCGCACCAGCAAACCGGCTTTTTCCAGGGCTGCAAGATGCTGTTGAAAATCACGCGGGGCGTTATTGGGTGAGATGCCAGCCATGAGAGCCTTTCAAAATAGTGAATAAAAACAAATGCTTACGATTAGCGTTGCGCGCTACTCCGCCTTGATACCCGCCGTGCGGATCACTTCCAGCCACTTGTTGGTTTCCGACACCATCAGTTTGCCAAAATCTGCAGAACTCATTTTGGATGGCACGGCACCCTGTTCGTCCAGGCGGCGCAGCATATCGGGTGAACTCAGCGCGGCGGTGATTTCCGCATGCACGCTGGCGACGATGTCGGCGGGCGTGTTCCTTGGCGCGAACATGCCCCACCAGATCGTGGATTCGTAGCCCGGTACGGTTTCGGCCACCGCTGGCGTGTTGGGGTACTTTGGATTGCGCTTCAAGCCGCCGGTTGCCAGCAGCTTAAGGCGACCGCTGGAAACCATCGCCACCACCGTGGGCAACGAGCCCAGCATGATCTGCGTGTGCCCTGCCATGGTATCCGCCGCCGCTGGCCCGCCGCCCTTGAACGGCACGTGCGTGAGATTGGTCTTGGTCATCATCTTAAACAGCTCGGTGGACATATGCGGAAAGCCGCCGATGCCCGACGACGCATACAGCAATTCACCGGGCCGCTTTTTCGCCAGATCAATCAGCGCCCGCACCGAATTCACCTGCAGCGACGGGTGTATGGCAAACGCGCTATCGCCCACGCCGATATACGCCACCGGCGCGAATGAGTTCACCAGATCGACGGGCACCTTGGGTTTGTCGATGAGAAAACCGTACGCGGTCGAGGTCATCATCAGCGTATGGCCGTCGGGCGGTTGCTGTGTGGCGTATTGCAGGCCGATGATGCTGCCAGCGCCGGCACGATTGTCGATGATGAATTGCTGCTTTAAGCGTTTAGTGAGTTCCGCCGCCAGCAGCCGCCCGACGATATCCGTGCTGCCGCCCGGCGGCCAGGGAATGACGATGCGCACGGTTTTTTCCGGCCACGCGGCGTGGGCGCTGCCTACCGCCGCGACGGCACTCAACGCCAGCACGGCGCTCAAGACGATTTTTGTACGCACGGAAATTCTCCTCGAAGGGATGATGTTTAAGCCACGCTAAATCTTGCCGATGCCTTTGACCACCACTGCCATGCGCTTGTAATCCGCCTCGAAGAACTTGGCGAACTCCGCACCCTCGCGGTAATCCGGCACCACTTGCGCGCGCTCCAATGCCTGCTTGAACGAGGCATCGTTGGCGGCGCGGCGTATCAGATCGCGCAGTTTGGTCAGCGTCGCCGGTGGCACGCCCTTGGCGGTGAACAGGCCCACCCACAGATACGCCTCGATATCGAGACCTTGCGATTTAAACGTCGGCACCGTGGGCATCGCCGCGTAAGGCTTGACGCCCCAACTGCCGAGGGCGCGCAGCTTGCCTGACTGCACATAGGTGAAAACCGCCGCCGGGCCGCCAGCGGTGATTTGCGAATGCCCGCCCAGCGCCTGCGTGATGGCGGGGCCGCCGCCGGTGGTGGGCAGATGGCGGAATTTGACCTTGGCCGCCGTGGCAAACATTTCCAGCGGTGTGTGCGTAATGCCGAACGGCCCGGAGGTGGAATACACCAATTCGCCAGGCCGTGACTTCGCCAACGCGATCAGTTCCTGCGTGTTTTTCACCGGCAACTGCGGGTGGATGGTCATGATCAGCGGGTCGGCTGACAGCAGCGCCAGTGGCTCGACTTGCTCCAGCGAGTACGGCGATTTCACGCCGTAGAGTTTGTCTTTTTCGATGGCGAGATACAGATTCGGCGTGGTCACCAGAATGTGATGGCCATCAGGCGGCTGATTCGCCACGAACGCGGTGCCTGCCGCCGCCACCGCACCGGGCCGATTGACCACCGGCGCGGGCTGGCCGCCGAGCTTTTCGAGAATGGTGGACAACGGCTGCGCGTGGATCTGGTTCATGCCGCCGGGCGGATTAGGCACGGTGATAGTGATGGCCTTGGTGGGGAAGTCTTGCGCCACAGCGGCAGTGACCGCCAACAATGGTAGAACGATTAACAGGGGTTTCATGGTTTTCTCCTCGAAACCACTTTGTAGTGCGCTTCCTTCGCGGTGTCAATCGCGGCACGGTTTGGCGCGGTTGTGACGCCGCCGTCACAGATCCAGTGTCAGCGAATCACCTTGCGCACGTGATACACAGATACACATCAGCGCGGATTCCGAGCGCTCGACGTCGCTGAGCGCGCTGTCGCGATGTTCGGGCACGCCCGCCACCACTTTCACGGCACAGGTGCGGCAGTTGCCAGCGCGGCAACCGGCAGCAACCGGCACCCCGGCGGCTTCGACGGCTTCGAGAATGCTTTGAGTCGGCGCGACGGTGAGGTGTTTGCCACTGCGTTTAAGCAGAACTTCGATCGCGCGTGAAGGGGTCGGCGGCGGCGCTGCGGTAAATCGTTCGTAACGCACACGATCGGCCGGGACACCTGAAGCCGCCGCCGCTACACGCACCGCGTCGATCAAACTCACGGGGCCGCAGACGTAAAACACCGTATCGGGCGCCGCCTTTGCAACCAGTGCGGCTGCATCAAGCCGCTGCCGTGCATCCTCAGCGTACAGGTACAGCGTTGCGCCCGGTGCCTGGGTGAGTTCCAGCGCTTCGTTCAGATAGGCGGCTTCCTCTTGCGCGCGCACCGCGTAGTGCAATTCAAACCCGCGAAGTTGGGCCTTCAGCGTGCTCGCCATGGCCCTGAGGGGCGTGATGCCGATCCCGCCAGCGATCAGCATTACCGGGCGTGCGTCATCGTGCAGCGAAAAATCGTTTCCCGGCATGCCGCAATTCAGCCTCATCCCAACCTGGAAGCTCGTATGCACGGCTGCCGAACCGCCGCTGCCGTGATCCTCGCGCAGCACGGCAATTTCATAGGCATCGCGGCGTAACGGACCGGAGCTGATCGAATAGCGCCGCGTGCTCAACACGCCGTTGGCCAGACGAACCGGCACGTCGAGGTGCGCGCCGGCGTGTACTGCAGGCAATTCGCCGCCATCGGCGGGGCGCAACTCGTAGGCGCGCACGCGTGGCGTCAGTTCACGCACGCCGCTGATGCGCAGCGCGAGCGGCCCGTTGCCGAGTTCTTCTTGTGGCATCTGCGCGGCTGTGGCTTGCGGTTTGAGCAGTGGCGCGATACGCGCCTTGATCTGCGTTTCGGTAAACCGCGGTGTGATGTGCTGCGGGCAATTCCAGTCGTAGGCTTCCACCGTGATCACCACGCCGCGTTCGACGCGTGCGCGGTAGTCGGGTAGCTCCAGTTTCGCGATCAGCGCAGGCTCGTCATCGAGACTCACCAGGCGCACGCGACCCAGGATTTTCAGCCGCTGACGATGGGCGTAATCCATGAGAATGATCGACACGCGATCGTTGCCGTGCAGGTTGCCCACGCTCACATACTGCACGTTGCCGCGAAAATCGGCGTAGCCCAGCGTCTTGCCGTCCAGCACTTTGAGAAACCCTGCGGGGCCGCCGCGAAACTGCACATAGGGCCAGCCGGTTTCGCTGACGGTGGCCTGATAAAACCCGTCGCGCGCCACGATGAAGTCTGCTTCCATCGGGCCGAGGGTGTCGTGGCGATCATTCATCAGATCGAACGATTCGTAGCTCTTGCGGCTGCCCATGTGCGATTGCACGGCACGCACGGCAGGGGTGAAGGCAATATCGGCAAAGGCGTGGGACATGGTGTGCTCCTTGGAAAATTCGGCAATCCTGTAATTCAAACCGCCGGGCTAGTACGGCCCGGCGTCCTGCGTGTCATCAAGCGGCGGCGCGTTGTGGCGCGTCGTACAGCTCGATCTTGGGAAAATCGATGTCCACCCGTGTGGCTTTGCCCAATATATTGGTAAAAATGTTGAGCGCGACGACCGAGATCACTTCGACGATCTCGCCATCGGTGAGACCGGCGTTGCGCGCGGCATCGAATTCGCCGCTGGTAATTTCGCCGAGGTTGTCGTTTAACGTCTTGGCAAAAGCCACGGTAGCCGCCGCTTTGGCGTCTGACGATGAACCACGACGATTCAACGCCATTTCTTCGTTACTCAAACCGGCATGGCGGCCGATGGCGGTGTGCGCCGACACGCAGTATTGGCAACCATTGCCTTCGGCGACCGCCAGTGCGATGCGTTCCTGCGTGGTCTTGTCGACGCTGGCTTTGCCCAGCGCGCCATACAGGCCCAGAAAACCTTCCAGCGCCTTGGGCGAATTGGCCAGCACACGGATGAAATTGGGCGTGACGCCCAGTTGTGATTGCACAGCATCCAGCAGCGCCTTGACGTCGCCGGTTGCGGTTTGGGGATTAACGACTTGAACTCGTGCCATGATGGATTTCCTCGTTGGGTGGTTGTCACGTCACCCGGAATGGGCTTGGTCGACAAGCCGCATTCTCTGCGCCTGATGTAAATGAATAAATGGCGACAAAAGCATTTGATTGCTGTGTTTTATGCAGTAATATGGAGGCATGGACCGACTCCACGCCATCACGGCGTTCATCAAAATCGTCGATGCGGGCAGCATCACAGCGGCAGCGGATGCGCTGGCGGTATCGCAACCGTCGATGGTGCGCACACTCGCCGCGCTGGAGCGCGACCTGGGCGTGCGGCTGCTGAACCGCACCACGCGGCGCATGTCGCTAACAGACGAAGGGCGTGATTTTTACGAACGCGGCAAGCACATTGTCGCCGCCGTTGACGACGCGCGGCAAAGTCTGAGTGCACGTCGCGCCACGCCACGCGGGCGCTTGCGCATCGCGTCGTCGGTCGCCTTCGGCCGCATGTACGTGGCGCCAGTGGTGGCAGCGTTTCTGGCGGAACAAGCCGAGGTCACCATCGAGTTATTGCTGCTGGATCGCGTGGTCGATCTGGTGGAAGAAGGCATCGATGTCGCGGTGCGCGTCGCGCGGTTGCCTGATTCGTCGCTGGTGGCGCAGCCGCTGGGTGAAGCGCGCCGCGTGGTGGTGGCGAGCCCGGCGTTGATACGCCAAACCGGTGTGCCGAAGGTGCCCACCGACCTGCGCGACCAGCGCTGCGTCACCTTCACCGACCTGGCATCGGCGACGCACTGGCCCTTTGGCGAAAGCCGCAAGCCGCTGCAAGTGCCGATCAAAAGCGTGCTGACAACCAATCAAGTTGATGCTGCAGTGGAAGCCTGCGTCGCCGGCACGGGTTACGGGCGATTTAATGACTACATGGTGCTGGCGCAACTCAAGGCGGGCGCGCTCACGCGCGTGCTGCAAAAATTTGAAGGTGCGGCCATCCCCGTCAGTATTGTGTATCCGTCGGCGCGCCACCAATCGCCCAACGTGCGGGCGTTTGCCGCCTTTGCACGCGCGCGCCTGCAGGCACGGCTACAGGAGTTGCACGCACGAACAGCCTAGCGTTCCAACGTGTACTGTGTCACCGCACCACCCGCGTCGATCCACGCATCCAGCCCGCCTTCGAGCGGGCGTATCTAGCGGTAACCCTTGTTCATTAACTGGCGGGCGACACGCGCCGCGCTCGCTTCGTTGGGTCAACTGCAATACACCACGATGTCGTGGTCGTGCATGTTGGGTCGCAGCTCTTTTTCGGCTTCGCCGATATTGATCGCGATGGCACCGGGGATGTGGCGCGGATCGAGCCTGCGCGCAGTTGGCGAGCGCGCGTCGAGCACCACCAGCGCCGCGGCGGCCTGCATCAAATCGCACAACGCAGGCGCGTCGACGCGCACCGAGCGCAGGCGCCGTATCAACAAATGGCGCTGCAGGAATTTCACACCGGCATAAACGATTATCAGTGCTGCCGCCACCATCACGCCGCGCGTGCCCATGCGCTGCACCCACGCCAGCGCCTGCTCCACCTGCGCACTAAACACCATGCCCGCCACCACCGGGACGATGGCCCACAACAGCGCGCCCGCCGCGCTGAACACGATAAAACGCGGGAGACTCACGCCCATGGCCCCGGCCAGCGGCGGTGCCACCGTGGCAAAGCCGGGAACGTATTTCGCCACCAGCAACGACGGCGCACCCCAGCGCTCGAAAATAGTCTCGGTTTGATTGACGCAGCTATCGGGCTCGATGGCGATGCGGCACAACGTGCGCAGGATGCGGTAGCCGTAACGCCGCCCGGCGAAATACCACGGCAAATCGCCGAGCAACGACGCGGCAAGCGTCACGCCGAGTATGGCCGCCGGCGCCAGTTGCCCGCTGGCCGCGAACGCCCCCGCGATGATCAGCATCGGCACCGCGGGCAGCGGCAGCCCAAGTTGCGCCAGCAGCACATTGCCGAACACCAGCAGCAACCCGTATTGCGCCAGCAGGCTTTGCATTTCGTGCATGGGACTTCTCCGTTGGCGGGGGTCTGCCGCTGTGGTTACGCGGGTTATTCGGCTGATACTCGTTATACCGGTTAAGCCTGCTGAACGTGTGGGGACGATTTACGCGGCGATAGCGGTGCGTTCCCGCGCCGTAGGTGACAGGTGCAACATACGCTACCTTACTATCGCCTCTCTCGCGCAGGCCATGCGAAGCGTGCAATGGGAGATCAATGTCCCCCCGTGTGCCGACGGCTGGCTCGCGCGGTGTTGGTGTAGACTTGCCGCGCCCGTGTCAGCGCATGCCGTGAACGATCATTCGTAACTACTTGTTTTAATTGATCTTTTTAAACCATCCTCCCGAAAGCGAATCATGTTTAATCCCTTCAAGAAACTGGAACTGATCGAGACCGAAGTGTTCATGTCGATGCCCGCGAAGTTTCGCAAGAAGCAGCGCACGTCATGGTCTGATCCGAACCGGCAGAACGCCGAAGTCGAATGTTTTCTCGAAGGCCCGTCGTTCGATCGCGACGGCAATTTGTGGTTTGTCGATATTCCGTTCGGGCGCATTTTTCGCATCACGCCGAAAAAAGATTGGGAACTGGTGACGCAATACGATGGCTGGCCCAACGGCCTGAAAATTCACAAGGACGGCAGCATCTGGATTTGCGATTACAAAGAAGGCTTGTTGAAGCTCGATCCGAAAACCGGCAAGCTCGAAACTATTTTGCGCACCGCGTTCAGCGAAGGCTTCAAGGGCTTGAACGACCTGCACTTTGCCGCGAATGGCGATTTGTATTTCACCGATCAGGGGCAGACCGGGATTGCCGATCCGAGCGGGCGCGTGTTTCGCTTGTCGGCGGCGGGAAGGCTGGATCGGCTGGTGGATAATATTCCCTCGCCCAACGGCATCACGCTGACCACGGTGGACAAACACGTGTATGTGGGCGTCACCCGCTCGCAGCAAATCTGGCGCCTGCCGCTGATGGCCGACGGCAATATTTCCAAAACCGGCGTGGCAGTGCAGCTTTCCGGCGGCGTGGGCGGACCGGATGGCATCGAGATGGATTCGGAGAACGGTTTGCTGGTGTGCCAACTGGGTGTCGGCATCTGGCGCTTTGATTCAAACATGCTGCCGACTCATCTTATTCATTCGCCGGATCACAAGCATCATCATCTGGCGAATGTCGCCGCTGGTGGGCCGGATCTGAAAACGCTGTACATCACCGAATCTTTGTCTGGTGATATTTTGATGGCGAAGTTGCCGGTGGCGGGGAAGAAACTGTTCTCGCATCAATAAATTGAATAACTTCGCCACTCTGGGATTGGCGTGTGCGACGTGGGGGCTGCTCGCCGCAGCATCCGCTCACGCACAATCCGCGCAACCGTATCCCGTACGCCCGCTGCGCATGATCGTGCCCTATCCGCCGGGCGCGTCGGTGGATTTCACCGCGCGCCTGATGGGGCATCGCTTGAACGACGCGCTGAAACAAGCCGTGGTGATCGATAACCGCGGCGGCGCGGGTGGCGTGATCGCGGCGGAGCTTGCGGCACGCGCGGCACCGGATGGCTACACGCTGTTTTTCGGCACGCCCGCGTCACTGTGCGTGTCGCCGGCGATGCAGCAGAAAATTCCCTACGACACGTTGCGCGACTTCGCGCCGATCGCGCGGCTGGTGGTGAACTCGCAAATCGTCGTGGCGCTGCAATCGTTTCCCGCCGCCAGCATGGCCGAACTGATTCAAGCCGCGCGCGCCAAGCCCGCGGCCTACAGTTATGCCTCGGCGGGCGTGGGCAGCCCACAGCACCTGGGCATGGAGCTGCTCAAGGGCCGCGCCAAAATCGATATGCTGCACGTGCCCTACAAAGGCGGCGGCCTGGCGATGACCGATCTCATCGCCGGACGCGTACACGTCTACATAGCCAGCATCCCCGGCATGCTGCAATTCATCAAGGACGGCCGCCTCAAAGTGTTGGGCGTCGCGGGCGCCGAGCGCTCCAGCGTATTCCCCAACGTGCCCACCATTGCCGAAGCGGTGCCGGGCTATGAGTTTGTCGGCACCTGGTACGGCATGCTGACGCAAACCAAAGTCGCGCCGGAAATCGTCACGCGCATCAACGGCATTCTGGTCAAAGCACTGCAAGCCGAAGACACACGGCAAACCCTGATCAGCCAAGGTTCGGAACCGCGCCCGTCATCGGCCGAGGAGTTCGGCAAATTCATCCGCGCCGATTGTCCGAGTTGGGCGCGGGCGGTGAAGCTGGCGGGGATCAAACCGGAGTAAGCGGGGCGCGGGTATACTCAAATTTGTTTGAATACCGCGCCGTCGCGAAAAGGAGCAAATCCATGCCGTTCTACGAAAAAGGCAAAGTTCGTATTCACTATGAAGAGGCGGGTTCAGGGTTCCCCTTGTTCATCATCCCCGGCGGCGGGTTGAATGCGAACATCGGCAAATTCGATGAAAGCCACCCCTTCAATCCCATGACGGAGTTTAAGGCGGAGTACCGCTGCATCGCGCTGGACCTGCGCAATGCGAACGGCGGGCAATCCACCGGGCCGCTCGAATTTGACCGGCCATGGGACGCGCACGCGGAGGACATGTTCGGTCTGCTCGATCACCTCAAGGTCGACAAATTCATGGTGATGGGCTTTTGCATCGGCAACCCGTTGCTGTGGAACCTGATCAAACGCCAGCCACAGCGCATCGTCGCTGCGGTGTCGGCGCAACCCAGCGGCTTTTGCGCCGACCTGCCCGACCACTTCTACCGGACCAATATCGCCAAGTGGGCGCCGCAGTTGTGCGCCAGCCGGCCCGACATCACCATGGATATGGCGGACAAGTATCTGAAAAAGATGTACCTCTCCAACCCGGATTTTGTATTTTCAGTGGATCGCGATTTCGTGCGCAACTGCCCGATACCGCTGCTGGTGCTGCCGGACGACACCGAGGCGCATGTCTACAAAGTAGCCATGGAAATGGTGCACCTCGCGCCGAATGCCCAGGTGAGCCTTTATCCTTGGAAGGATACGAAGGAAAACATCGCGCTGGCGGTGCGGCATGTGCGGTCGTTTTTGAGGGCGAGTTATTTGGGGGTGCACCATACATAGTATATTCTTAATCGGAATGATGACCGTCACGCCCACTCTTAAGCCATTGATTTATTTGATATTTATTTTAAGGATGGAATCCTCTTCATCGTTTTTTGCCGTTAAAGTGAGTTAGGCATCAGCAGCTACCGTTCCCATGTCATCAGTTCAAGTAGAAGCGCTCGTGCGAGTACTTGAGAATCTGCAAAAAGCTGGGTCGCCAGTAGCAGGGCTCACGGCCACTCGTCGGGAAGAAGTTGCCTCTTTCGCACTTCGTCGAATGCAGAGCTTCGGTCGCCGCGGCATTGCTGAGGCAGAGATTGGGCGCAAGGTTACAGATCTCGCGAATGGTCTTGCGACAAAATACGAAAGACAGCCTCAGCTTGTTGGCCCTCTCATCAAAGACTATGAGTTCGTTGCGCAATACTTGCTCAAGGGGTATGGCGGTGACGCCGAACGCTTCAACCAGGACGCGCGAAAAGCCGCGCGCCCTTTAAGCCAATCGTTAAAACACCATCGGCAATGAAACCATGGCCGCTGGCCAGCCGCTACACGCCCTCACCGCCTGCCAACATCCCGCGCCTCGACACGACTAACCTGATAGGTTAGTATTGCATGAATGGAAAAGCGCAAGCCGCACTACGATCTGGCTGCCGTGAAGATCGCCGTTCAGCAGCGGGGCGAGGACGCTTTCACGGCCACGGCGTTGATGGGCGCTCAAGCCATGGGGCTGGATTCGGCGCAGGCCGTCACATTGGTTTACACGATGCGGCAAGCCAATTTTTACAAGAGCATGACAACGCACGTTTCAAGCCGGGTGTGGCAGGACGTGTATTACGTGAATACGCCCAACGGCAAAGTGGCCTACGTGAAGGTGACGCTACGCACGGATGGTTCGGTGGTCATTCAATTTAAGGAGAAATAACATGCCCCGTGAATGCCTGAACTGCGGAAAGGGAATTCTGCGGCACGCGGTGAAAAGCGTGCCGTATGAATACAAGGGTCACGCAACGCTGGTGCCAAAAGTGGCGGGGTGGCATTGCGCACATTGTCACGAGGTTGAGTTCAACCCGGGCGAAGGTAAACGCTTTGCCGAAGCGATCAAGCGCATTGCCGGCGGGATCGATGCAGCGGAAGCCGCCGAACTGGCGCGTATTCGTAAAAAACTGAAGCTGACCCAACTGGAAGCCGCGCGAATTACCGGCGGCGGTCCGAATGCTTTTTCGCGTTACGAGCGCGGCAAGGCACGGCCTCTGCCTGCCGTGACGAATCTTTTCCGGCTTCTGGACCGGCACCCAGAATTACTGCACGAAATCGAAAGTTAAAACTCCATCATGTCATCCGAAAAATTACTGCTTCTCTTGGGCGTCCCCGAAAATTACCGTTTGGGCGGCCCGGCGTTTCAACGGCTGCCCCAGGCGCATCCGCGCGTGGAAGTGCGCGTCGTGCATGACCTGAAAGCCTTTCACGAACAGGCGCGCGAGGCTGATGCCGTGATCGGCAGCAAGCCCTATCTCAAGTTTTCGCCCGAGGTGTTAAAGCCCGGCGGCCGCCTGCGCTGGGTGCAGACCACCACGGCGGGCGTGGATGAATCCGTGGGGGCGGAACTGCGCGCCGCCGGGCATGTGGCGGTGACCTGCATCAAAGGCCCGCCGGGGCCGATGATGGCGGAGCATGCGGTGCTGTTGATGCTGGCGTTGGCACGCGACTTTCCGACGTATATCAAGAATCAGGAAAATCACGTCTGGCGGCGCGAGGGGCAGGAGTGGCCGCCGCTGCATCGCCATACCGTGGCGATACTGGGCATGGGCAGCGCTGGCGGCAATCTGGCGCGGGTGTGTAAAGTGGGCTTTGGCATGACGGTGCTGGGCATGTTTCGCACGCCGCGCGCGCACCCACATGTTGATCGTGCCTTCGGTAAAAGCGACCTCTTGAAGGTGCTGCCAGAGGCGGATTTTGTCGTGCTGTGCCTGCCCAACACGCGCGACACCAAACACATGATCGACAGCGCCGCGCTTAACGTGATGAAGCGCTCGGCCTATCTGGTGAATGCCTCACGCGGCGCGCTGATCGATGAAGCCGCACTCACCGCCGCCATGCACGCGGGCCGCATTGCCGGGGCGGGGCTGGATGTCACCACGGTAGACCCCATCCCCAAGGAAAGCCCGCTGTGGGGTTTGCCCAACACCATCATCACCCCGCACATCGCCACCGAGTCGGTGAAGTTGAGCGACACGGTGGTGGATTTCTGGTGCGAAAACGTGCGGCGCTTTGCGGAGAATGAGCCCTTGTTGGGGGTGATGGATCGGCAGGCGGGTTACTGAGCATCTGATATGTCTGGCCAAATCACGCAAACCCGCGACGGCGCTGTAGCCACCGTCGCCATCGATCACGCCGAAAAACTCAACGCGCTGACGGTCGCCATGTGGCAGGACCTCGCGCGCGTGATGCGCGACTTGTCGGCGGACGACACGCTGCGCTGCATTGTGCTGCGCGGCGCAGGCGACAAGGCGTTTGCCGCCGGTGCGGACATTGCCGAATTCGCCACGGTGCGCCACACGCGCGAGCAGGGCGTCAAATATCACCGCGAGCATGTTTACGGCGCGCTGCGAGCGGTGGCCGAGTGCCGACATCCGGTGGTGGCGATGATTCACGGCCCGTGCGTGGGTGGCGGGTTGGAGCTGGCTTGTCAGTGCGATCTGCGCATCAGCGGCGAATCCGGACGCTTTGGTGTGCCGATCAACCGGCTGGGATTTTCGATAGCCTACGATGAACTCGCCGCCGTGCTGCCGGTGGTGGGCCGTGCGGCCGCGCTCGAAATCCTGGTCGAAGGCCGGGTGTGGGACGCACAAGAAGCCAACAGCAAAAGCTTGCTCACGCGCGTGGTGGCGGATGCGCAACTGGCCGACGAAGTGCAAGCGACGGTTGCACGCATCACCGCCGGTGCACCGTTGGTGGCGCGCTGGCACAAGCAATTCATTCGTCGATTGACGCCGCAGGCCGCGCCGCTGACCGCGCAAGAAATCGACGACAGCTTTGCTTATTTCGAGACGGAGGATTTTCGTATGGGTTACGCGGCATTCATGCAAAAGAAGAAGCCGCAATTCACTGGGCGCTAAGTGGTACCTAAGCGGCCCTGATGACCCCTTGTCGTAACCATCTGTTTTAATTGATTATTTTGCCTTGTAGTATACTTGTGCCCCGGCGCAGTATCGTCAGCGCCTCAATGATAAGAATTCATCAAAAGAAGTCCGGAGGGGTCTTATGAAATTTCGCATCTCGGCCACGGTCGCGCTCGCGGTTAGTGCGTTGGCTGCAACACACGCCGTAGCGCAAGAATGGCCTGCCAAGAACCTGACGCTGGTGGTGCCCTTCCCCGCCGGCGGCGGCACGGATGCTTTCGCGCGGCCTTTGTCGGCAATCATGTCCAAGCAGCTCGGCAAGCAAATCGTTAACGATAATCGCGGCGGCGCGGGCGGCAATCTGGGTGCGGGCGTGGCGGCGCGGGCGGCGAAGGATGGCTACACCTATTTCATGGGTGCGGTGCATCACGCCATCGCGCCCAGCGTTTATAAGAAGCTCGATTACAGTCTGGAAAAAGATTTCGCGCCGCTGGCGGTGGTGGCCGTGGTGCCGCAGGTGATCGTGGTCAGCCCCAAGCGCGTTAAGGAAACCGATCTGGCGTCGTTTATTGCGCACGCGAAAAAGAGCGGCGGCAAGCTGAACTACGCCTCGGCCGGAAGCGGCACTTCGCATCACCTGGCGGGCGAGTTGTTCAAAATCGCCGCGGGCGTTGATATCACGCATATTCCGCACAAAGGCGCGGGGCCCGCGTTGCAGGATTTATTGAGCGGACAACAGGTCGATGTAATGTTCGACGGCTTGGGATCGTCGGCGGCGCATATCCGCTCGGGGCTGATCATGCCGCTGGCCGTGGCCGCAAAAACGCGCACCGCCGCGTTCCCGTATGTACCGACCACGGCGGAGGCAGGATTGAAGGGTTACGAAGTGGCCACCTGGTACGCGTTGTGGGCCGTCGCCGGTTCGCCGCAGCCGATCAATGAACGCATGGTGAGCGAAACCGCCAAGGCGCTGGCCTCCGCCGAATTGAAACCGCTGTGGGCCGGGCAAGGCGCAACGCTCGGGCCGGCCAATCCGAAGGAGATGGCCGCGTTTGTCAGCAGCGAAATCGCCAAGTGGGCGAAGGTGGCCAAGAGCGCGAATATACAAGTCGATTAACCCCGATCTATCAGCTCGGCAACCCAGCAAAAAAGAATACCCACGGTCGTTCCCGCGAAAGCGGAAATCCATAACGCTGTTGCACAGGCCGCTGTGTTATGGATTCCCGTTTTCGCGGGAACGACCGTGTAGGTAAATTACCTATCCCGGTGATCCGGCAAGCAAAGGAAACCCATGTCAGGCCCCCTATCCCACATCAAAGTACTCGACCTCTCCCGTGTTCTGGCCGGCCCCTGGACGGCGCAAAATCTTGCCGACCTCGGCGCCGAAGTCATCAAGGTTGAACGTCCCGGCAAGGGCGACGATTCGCGCGGCTACGTGCCGCCGTATCTGAAGGACGAGCAGGGTAACGAGACCAAAGAGTCGGCGTATTTTTGTGCCGCCAATCGCGGCAAAAAATCCATTACCGTCAATCTGAGCAAGCCCGAAGGCCAGCAACTGGTGCGCGAACTGGCCACGCGCTGCGATGTGCTCGTCGAAAATTACAAGGTGGGTGATTTGGCGCGTTACGGCCTGGGCTACGAGGATTTAAAAAAGCTGAACCCTGGGTTGATTTACTGTTCCGTCACCGGCTTCGGCCAGACCGGCCCCTATAAAGACCGCCCCGGTTACGACTTCATGGCGCAAGGCATGGGCGGGCTGATGAGCATCACCGGCGAAGCCGACGGCCTGCCCGGCGCGGGGCCGCAGCGCGTGGGCATTCCGATTATCGATATGACCACCGGCATGTACGCCACCATCGCCATCTGCGCTGCGATCGCGCATCGCGCCGTAAGCGGCAAGGGGCAATGGATTGATGTTGCGTTGCTCGACACCACGGTGGCCTTCCTCGCCAACCAGGCGATGAATTATTTCGCCACCGGCGAATCACCCAAGCGCATCGGCAATGCGCACCCGAACATTGTGCCGTATCAAACGTTTAAAACCAGCGACGGCGCGGTGATCCTTGCCTGCGGCAACGACAACCTGTTCAACAAATTCTGCGCCGCCGCCGGTTGCGCCGATTTACTGAAAAACCCGATCTTCGTCAGCAACGGCGACCGCGTGAAAAACCGCGTCGAAGTCACCCGCGTGTTGAATGAGATATTCGAAAAACGCAGCACCGCCGAGTGGGTCAAGCTGCTCGACGACGCCGGTGTCGCCAACGGCCCCATCAACACCATCGCCGAAGTATTCAAAGAACCGCAGGTGATCGCACGCGGCATGAAAATCGAACTGCCGCACGCGGTGGCCGGCAAAGTGCCGCTGGTGGCAAGCCCGATGCGGTTTTCAGAAACGCCGATCAAACACGAAATCCCGCCGCCTGCCGTGGGTCAGCATACGGATGAGATTTTGCGTGAGGTACTGAAGAAAACGGATGCGCAGATTGCGGGGCTGCGTGGCGGGGGTGTGGTGTAGTCAATTTGGGCGCTACGTCAATGGCTGCCGTAACCGGATTCGACTGCCCGTCGGGCGTAAAGAGCACCATGAAGCGTATGGACTGGGCTGAAAATGCGGCGATCGCCAATAGGCATCGGGGATGATTATAAGCATTTGATTTTATTGATTATTTTTTGCAGCACGACTTCATCCACCGGATGCCGAATGACGCATGCGGGCGCGATGATGATGCCGCGTTTTTGCGTCTGCGCCACGGCGAGATCGATGTCGCGGTACACCGCCTCCAGATTACCGCTGGTGATAAAGCTGCGCTGCAATCCGCCGACGATGGGCAGCGTGCCGCCGCTGGCGCGGTAATCGCCGATGGCGGGCGGGGTTTCGCCGATGTGCCAGTTGAGCGCGTCCACCGGATAATGTTTCAGCACGTCGAACAACACGTCGTCGCCGTGCATATGCATCACGTTAAACCAGCCGCCTGCGTCGCGTGCTTCGAGCAGCACGCGGCGGTCGCCGGGCTCGGCGATCCGGCGGTAGCTGGTTTCATCAAACGCCTGATGCGTGGCGTCTTGCGTGGCGAAAAAAATTCCCGCGCAACCCCGGTCGATGGCCGCGCGCACGAAATCGCCGGTGACTTGGGTGATCATTTCAAGACCGGCGGCGACCGCCTGCGGATGGCTCGCCAGGTGCGCGCGATGCGCGCCGTTGGATAATTTTTTCGCGATGGTCAGCGGCGAAAACGCCGTGGCGAGCACCGGCACGCCGGGGCCGACCTCGCGCACCAGTTGCGCCAGGTGGTCCAGTTCGCGCCCCATCGCACCGTGCGCCGGATTCAGCGCGCCGAGTTTGGCCCAATCCGCCGGTGTGCTCACAGCGGGCCGCACCACTTTGCCAATGCCGCCGCGCGCGATTTCGCTGAAGTCGATTTCGCAGCCCCAGTCTTCAACACAATAAAAACTGTTGGGCATCGATTTGACGAAATCCAGATCGAGGCGCTGGCTGAACGCCGCCGTGGCTGTGGCCAGTCGCGCGGGATCGTGATCAATGTCCGGCATGTGCGTCCAGAAGCCATAGGGCATGCGGTCGGTGACTTCGCCGCGCAAGGCGGCCTTGATGCGTTCTATTTTGGTCATGGCATGGATTCTTCGGGGGTGACTGCGGGTCAAGCATAGCGTGCGCGGCGCTATAATGACCAGCGTCTTTCATACTTTGCCGGAGTCTGCATGCACCTGAATCTCACTGGCCGCAACGCCATCATCGCCGGCGGCTCGCGCGGCATCGGACGCTCGATCGCACTGGCTTTCGCACGCGCGGGCGCGAACGTTTCTATCTGTGCGCGTGGCGAAGCGGCGCTGCGCGCGACTGAAAAAGAACTCGTGTCCTGTGGCCCCACCCCGCATACGGTGCACGCGGCCAGTTGCGATCTGGCAGACGGCGCGGCGGTGGCTCGCTACATTGAAACCGCCGCACAGGCGCTGGGCGGCATCGACATACTGGTGAACAACGCCTCGGGATTCGGTCTTTCTGATGACGAAGCCGGCTGGGCGGCCAGTATCAATGTCGATCTGCTGGCGCCGGTGCGGGCGTCGCGCGCGGCGTTGCCGTATCTGGAAAAATCGCAGGGTTCGATCATTCATATTTCGTCGATTTCGGGCCTGCAACACAGCGCGCGCACGCCGCCCTACGGCGCGGTCAAGGCTGCGCTGATCCAGTTAACCCTGTCGCAGGCGGCTGCGCTGGCGGCCAAACACATCCGCGTGAACTGCATTGCGCCGGGCTCCATCGAGTTTCCGGGCGGAAGCTGGGAGCAGCGAAAAACCGCGAATCCCGATCTCTATAACGCCATTCTCCACAGCATACGCTTCGGCCGCCTGGGCACGCCGGAGGAAATCGCCAACGTCGCGCTGTTTCTCGCCAGCAGCGCGGCCAGTTGGGTTACCGGACAAACCATCGCGGTGGATGGCGGGCAGATGCTGGGGTAGGTGGGATCGCGGAGCGGCGTACCAAGCGGTGGAATCCTGCCGTGACCGGCGCGTCTTCCTGCTGGAGCAGCGAGTCCAATATCACTGAAGCGTACGCCATGGCCCGGCGTGAGCCGGTATAATTTGACCGCAATGGGGGCAGCGCCGAAAGTGGTGCGCGAGGCTTCCGCCGCATTTCACCCGCACTTTTCATTCAGGGAGACTCAAGCATGGCAGATCAAACCGCGGGCCGGGTGTACGGTTACCTGGTGCCGCACGAAATTCGTTTTCTCGACGCCGCGACCGAGCGTCTGATTCCCGCCGACGATCTGGGGCCAGGCGCCAAGGCTGCCGGTGTCAGCGTCTACATCGACCGCCACTTGCAAAGTGAGTGGGGCACGCATGGACGTAATTATCGTTCGGGCCCGTGGCAGGAAGGCACGCCGCAACAGGGTTACCAGTCGCGCCTGACGCCGCAGGAGATGTATCGCGCGGCGATCCGCGAGACCGAGCTGCATTGCAACGCGACATACGGCAAGAACTTCGATGCGCTGACCGGCGCACAGCAGGACGAGGTGCTGTCCGCGATGGAACACAACAAGATCGATCTGCCGTCGGTATCCAGCCGGGTGTTTTTTGATCTGCTGATGCGCAACACCGAAGAGGGGTTTTTCGCCGACCCGATTTACGGCGGCAACCAGGGCAATGTCGGCTGGAAGCTGCTCGGCTTTCCGGGTGTTTCGTCGGGCAATTACCGTGAGCTGCTCGGCAGCACGGACGTTTATCGCGCCGAACCGGTGAGCATCCTCGACATTCAATCCGGCAAGGTGCCGGTCGACAGCCAGGGCTTTCCCAAGCACATTCCGATCAAACCCGTTTAACGTCCGCCGTTACGAATCTACGCTGCGAATAAACACAGGCAAGGAATACAAAAAATGACTACCCCCACCAAATTAAAACCAGTCGATGCCGTGGTTGTCGGCAGCGGCGTCGTTGGTTCCATCATGAGCATGGAACTCGCCAACGCCGGACTGAGCGTGGTGTGTCTTGAGCGCGGGCGCTCGGCCGAGACGCAAAAAGATTTCGTCATGCCCTATGTGCAGGACGAGCTGAAGTTCGACCGCCACAGCGACATCTTTCAAAACCTCTCGCGCGAGACCATCACCTTCCGCAACCAGATGAGCGAAACCGCGCTGCCCATGCGCGAACTCGGTTCGTTCAAGCCCGGCGAGATCGTCGGTGGCACGGCCTTGCACTGGGGCTGCAACGCACGGCGCCAACTGCCTTACGATTTCGACATCCGCAGCCGGCTGGAAGGGCGCTTCGGCAAGAAATACTTCCCCGAGGATTGCACCTCGCAGGATTGGGGGGTGAGCTACGAAGACGTCGAGCCGTACTACGACCAGTTCGAATCCATCTATGGTGTGGGTGGTGTCGCGGGCAACCTGGAGGGTGAAATCCGCCCCGGCGGCAATCCGCACGAAGGCGCGCGCTCGCGCGAGTATCCGAACCCCCCCACCCGGCCCACGCCGCAGGGCGAGCTGTTCGCCAAGGCCTGTAGGGAATTGGGCTATCACCCGTTCCAGGGCCCAGCCGCGGCGATGACGCGCGACTACATGAACCTCTACAAGAACTTTCTCGGCGAATGCGCGCGCGGCGGCTTCTGCAGCAGCCACGCCTGTTCACAGGGAGCCAAGGCGAATCCGCTGACAGCGGTGATACCGTCGCTGATGAAGCAGCCGACCTTTGAAATGCGGCCGCTGTCCAACGTCATCAAGATACTCACTGATTCCACCGGCAAAAAAGCCACCGGCGTGATCTACGTCAATGCGCGCGGTCGCCAGTTCGAGCAACCCGCCGAGATGGTGATCCTGTCGACCTATTGCTTTAACAACACGCGCCTGTTGCTGCTCTCGGGCATCGGCAAGCCGTACGACCCGGTATCCAACACCGGCGTGGTGGGCCGCAATTACTCGTATCAAACGGGTGGTCGCGTTGAAGTGTTTTTCGATGACAAAGAGTTCAACCCGTTCATCGGCGGCGGCATGGTCAACACCTCCATCGACGACTTCAATGGCGATGTGCTGCACAGCCAGCCGCGTGATTTTGTTGGCTCGGCCTATATTGCCGTGTCCACAGCGGGCGCAACACCGATCAAATCCAAGCCCGTGCCGCATGGCACGCCGCGCTGGGGCTCGCAATGGAAGAAGGCCATCGCGCAGAACTACCGCCGCGCGTTCAGCCTCGGTATTCACGGTTCATGCCAGAGCTACCGCGGGCATTACCTCGATCTGGACCCGACCTACAAGGACGCCAACGGCCTGCCGCTGCTGCGCATGACCTTCGACTGGCACCAGAACGAGCAGAAAATGCTGCACTACATGAACGAAAAGGTGAGCGAGATCGCCAAGGCCATGAAGCCGTCGGGCTATCACGCGCGCGCGCCCTACACCAAATACAGCATCGTGCCGTACCAAAGCACGCACAACATGGGTGGTGCTGCGATGGGCGCGGACCCGAAAACCAGCGTGGTCAACAAGTACATGCAGTCGTGGGACGTGCCCAATGTGTTCGTGGTCGGCGGCAGCGCCTTCCCGCAAAACGGCGCGCAAGGCCCGACCGAGACCATCGGCATGCTGGCATGCTGGGCGGCTGATGGGATTAAAGAGGTTTATCTCAAGAAGCCTGGCCAGGCGATGGTGTAGCGATGGTGTCGCCGCGCCGGTGGATTAGCGACGATCCCCGGCGCGTAGGCGCGCATCCAGTTCGGCCAGCCGTTGCGGCGTGCCGACATCGTTCCATTCACCCGGATAGTGTTCGCCGGTGACGCGCGCGTCAGCGATGGGTTTGGTTAGTTGCGCGGCAAGCCGCGCTTTGGTGCCGCGCGCGATGTCCGCGAATAGTGCCGGATGGTAGGCACCGATACCACTGAAGGTGAACCGCGCGCCCGCCGTTGTCACCACGCCGCCGTGTAACGCAAAATCCCCTTGCGGGTGATGCGCCGGGTTGTCCACCAGCACCAGATGCGCCGGGTCTGCAGCCGTTAATGACTGAGCGCGTTCGCACAGGCTGCTGAAATCGTAATCGCTGTAGACATCACTGTTCACCACGACGAACGGTTGTTCATCCAGCAACGGCAGCGCCCACGCGATACCGCCAGCGGTTTCCAGCGCTTCGCGTTCAAAGGAATATCGGATGCGCACCCCATGTGCCGCACCGTCGCCCAGTACGGCTTCGATTTGTTCGGCCAGGTGCGAAATGTTGACCACCATCTCCGTAATGCCCGCTTGACGTAGCCTAAAAATAGTCCATAAAATCAAATACTTACCACCAACCACTAAAAGTGGCTTGGGCGTGGTATCGGTCAGCGGCCGCATGCGTTCGCCGCGGCCGGCAGCAAGGATCATCGCTTTCATCGCAACGCTCAGAAGGTATAGCCAATTTGTTGCGCGCGGCCTTCGAGTTCATCCAGCAACACCGCCAGCGGCCCCAACTCGCGGTAGCGCGTGGCGACACGGCGTGCATACTGGATAAAGCGCGGCGTGTCTTTCAGGTAATGCGGCTTGCCGTCGCGGTAATTAATGCGCGCAAAAATACCCAACACCTTGATGTGACGTTGCAGGCCCATCCATTCAAAATCGTGCCAAAACGCACCGAAGTCGGCGTTCACCGGCAGGCCAGCGGCCTTGGCGCGTTCCCAATAGCGAATCACCCAATCGAGCTCACGTTCCTCGGGCCAACTGACAAAGGCGTCGCGAAACAGCGAGGCCACGTCATAGGTGATCGGGCCGTAAACCGCATCCTGAAAATCCAGCACGCCGGGGTTGGGCGTGGAGAGCATCAGATTGCGCGGCATGTAATCGCGATGCACGTAAACGCACGGCTGCGCCAAGGCGGCGTCGATTAATAATTTTGTCGCGCCTGCAAACACTTTACGTTGCGTGGCGCTGAACGTGGTCTGCAGATGTTTGCCCACGTACCAATCGGGGAACAGATCGAGTTCACGTTGCAGCAGGGCCGCGTCGTACGGCGGCAACACGCCGGGACGGCTGGCTTTTTGCCATTGAATCAGGGTATCGATGGCGTCGCTGAACAAACCGTCAGGATTGTCCGCAGTAAAGCCATTGAGGTAGGTGGCCGTACCCAAGTCGCTCAACAGCAAAAAACCGCGTTCGAGATCCTGCTCGATGATTTGCGGCACGTTCAGGCCTGCCGCCTGCATCAGCGCGGCCACCTGCACGAACGGGCGGCAATCTTCCTGCGGCGGTGGCGCATCCATGGCGATCCAGGTCTTGCCTTCGGCCGTCACCCTGAAATAGCGCCGGAAACTCGCATCCGCCGAGGCGGGTGCCAGCGTAAAGGCGTTCGGCAAGCGGGTTTGCGCCAGCCAGGCGCGCAATTGCGGCAGGCGCAGGTCTGTGGCATTAGTGGACAATGTGTTGCCTTCGCGTTATTTAATCTTGCCGATCGGGCCTGTCGTCGTCTGCGCACAGCGCGCTCGTTCGCCACTCGTTGCCATAATCCGGGTTTTGTGCGATTTTAGCACTCCGCTTTTCATCCCTTCCGTGAACCACGCCGATCTCTTGTGACGCCCCGTCCGCGTAAATCGCCCATCGCCTGGGCGCTGATGTGCGCCTTGCCCGCGCTGCCTGCGCTTGCCACCGCGCAAGGCACGCTGGCGCTGCGCATGCAGCCGACGATCGCGGGTGTGCCGGACGGCAAATCCGGCGTGCCGGCGCCGGTCTACATGGAAGGCGACCGTATGCAGGGCCACAGCGAGCGCGAAACCGAGGCGCTGGGCAACGCCCGCGCCCGCTCGCGCGGTCAGGCCATCGCCGCCGACTGGATGCGTTTTGACTCGCGCTTTAACGAGCTGACAGCCATCGGCAATGTACAGCTGGAACAAGGTGCCTATGTCGCGCAAGGTGTGCGCCTGCGCTATGACTTCGATACCGAGCGCGGCGTGATGGAGCGCGCGAAATATTTCATCAACCCGCGCGCCACCGGCAATCTGCCCATAGCAGCCGTACCGTCCGGCGTGATGCCCACCGCCAGCACCAGCGCCGCGCGGCAGGGGATGAGCGGTCGCGGCGTGGCCGAGCGCATCCTGTTTGAAGGGCCGGGGCAGTTCCACGCGCAACGGGCCAGCTTCACCACCTGCGAACCCGATAACGATCAATGGAACATCCGATCAAACGATTTGCGGATTTACCGCGACGAAGGCGTGGGGGTGGCGCGCAACGCGACGGTGGATTTCAAGGGCACGCCGATTTTTTACGCGCCGTATTTTTCGTTTCCGCTGCATCAGGAACGCAAGACGGGGTTTCTCGCGCCGTACTACGGCACCACCAGCGCCAGCGGATTTGAAGTCACCACGCCGTTTTTTTGGAATCTGGCACCCAACTACGATTTGACCATCACGCCGCGCGTGCTGAGTAAACGTGGCTTACAGTTGCGCAACGATTTTCGTTATTTGATGCCGGCCTACAAAGGGGAGCTGCACGTCGAAGTGCTGCCCGACGACCGCGTATCAGACCGCACGCGACATCTGTTGCAGTTAAGGCACTCGCATACGCTGTCGAACGGCTGGGCCGGCGCGCTGGATATCACCAGCGTGTCCGATGCGAAATACTTTACCGATCTGTCCACCGCCGTGGGTTTGACCTCGCAGACCTATCTGACCCGGCAAGGCACGCTGTCGCGCGGCGGTATCTGGGGCGACGGCGGCACCTACACGGTCAGCGGCCTGCTGCAAAGCTGGCAAACGCTGCAAACCGATCCGCTGGCACCGTTGACGCCGCCGTATTCGCGTCGGCCACAGGTGAGTCTGATCGCGCAGCGGCTGAATACGTTCAAGGGCGACTTTAATTTCGAAGGCAATTACACCGACTTTGGGCACCCGACACTGGTCAACGGCAAGCGCGTCGTGGCCAATCCCAGCATGACCTTTCCGTGGCAAAGCGCCGCCGCCTTCGTCACACCGAAAATCGGATTGCATGCCTCACGCTATTTCATCGACAAAAACACCTCCGCGCTGCCGGACACCACGCGCACCCTGCCGACCTTCAGCACTCTGGCGGGGCTGAACTTCGAGCGCCAGGCGAATATCTTCGGCAACAGCTATCTGCAGACGCTGGAACCGACAGCCTACTACGTAGCCATCCCCTATCGCGATCAGAGCAATATCCCCAATTTCGAAAGCGGCTTGCAGGACATCAACTTCGCTTCCATCTTTTCCGAGAATCAATTCAGCGGCCACGATCGCATTAACGACGCCCATCAGCTTACCTTGGGCGTACGCTCGCGGCTGATCAATCCGGACACCGGTTTCGAGGTCATCCGCGCCGGCCTCGCGCAACGCTATTATTTTCAGGGGCAGCGGGTGACACTGCCGGGCGTACCACCGCGCAGCAATCAAAGCGCGCGTTCCGATCTGCTGGCGGTGGTCAGTGGCACGGTGGCACCCAAGCTCACTCTGGATCTGGGCTGGCAGTACAATACCGACAACCAGCAGACGCAGCGCACCACCGCCGTGGCGCGCTACCAGCCGGAACAGGGCAAGTTGCTTAATCTCGCGTATCGGCAAAGCATCGCCTCGTCGATCCGGCAGTGGGACATGTCCGGGCAATGGCCGATCGCGCGCGGCTGGAGCGCGGTAGGCCGCTGGAATTACTCGGTGCAGGACCGGCGTACGCTCGAAGCGGTGGCCGGGATGGAATATGATGGCGGGTGCTTTGTATTTCGCGTGGTGGCCAACCGCCTGTCAACCACCACCACGGCCGCCGTCACCGGCATTTTCGTGGAGCTGGAGTTGAACGGTCTCACGCGCGTGGGGTCAAATTCGCTGGATTTGTTACGGCGCAACATCGGTGGCTACACGCGCTTTGACCCCTACGCGGCGCGGCCCAGCGAGTATTTTGTGCCCGATCGTTAACCTCGGTTTATAGAAACAACAACTCGTAACTATATGATTTTGTTGAGAAATATTATAGCGCCCTGTGTACTGCTGATTACCCTGGCGTCGGCGGCGCAGGTTTGGGCGCAAGCCAAGCCGCGCCCCATTATTACCGTCGACCGCATCGTCGCGGTGGTCAACGACGAGGTGATTACACGCAATGAATTAAGCGAACGCATGGCGCGCGCCGCCAGCCAGTTGGCGCGCCAGGGCACGCCCGCGTCGCCGCGCGCGGAGCTCGAAAAACAGATTCTTGAACGCATGATTGCCGACCGCGCGGTAGTGCAGTTTGCCAAGGAAAACGGCCTGCGCATCGACGACGTGGAACTCGATCGCGCCATCGAACGCATCGCGCAGGATAACCAGATGATCGTCGCGCAACTGCGGCTGGCACTGGAAAAAGACGGCATTCCGTTCCCCCGTTTTCGCGAGGATATTCGCGGCGAAATCCTCATGGCGCGCCTGCGCGAGCGCGAAGTCAACGACAAAATCGTCGTGACCGACAGCGAAATCGACAATCTGATCGCCGCTGCGGAAAAGACCACTGCCAACGACGAATTCAACCTCTCGCACATCCTCGTGCGCGTGGCAGAAAACGCCGGCCCGGAGCAAATTCAGGCGCGCCAGGCACGCGCCGAGCAGGCATTGGCGCAGTTGAAATCCGGCACCGATTTCCGCCAGATCGCGGCGTCGTTTTCCGAAGCGCCCGATGCGCTGCAAGGCGGCGTGATGGGCTGGCGCGACAATCAGCGTTTGCCGACCCTGTTCGCCGATGCGTTGCGCACCATGAAGCCCGGCGAGCTCAGCAGCGTGCTGCGCAGCCCCAACGGCTTTCATATCATCAAGTTGAACGAGCGGCGCGGCGGCCAGCAAGAGGCCAAGGTGCAGCAAACCAGCGCGCGTCATATTCTGATCAAGGTCAGCGAAATCGTCTCCGAAGCCGAGGGTCGCAACCGCCTGCGCAACCTCAAGGAGCGGCTCGATAACAAGGGCGATTTCGCGCAACTGGCGCGCGCCAATTCCGAGGACACCAGCGCCTCCAAGGGCGGCGATCTCGGTTGGATTTCGCCGGGCGACACGGTGCCCGAATTCGAGCGCGCGATGGATGCGTTAAAGCCCGGCCAGATCAGCGAGCCGGTGCGCTCGCCGTTCGGCTGGCATCTCATCCAGGTGCTTGAGCGGCGCACCTCCGACTTAAGCGGCGAGCGCAAGCGCCTCGCCGCGCGCCAGACGCTGCGTGAACGCAAGGGCGAAGAATCGTTCAATGAATGGATACGCCGCACGCGCGATCTGGCGTACGTCGAAATCCGGCTGGACGAACGTTAACCCGTGGCCACGCGTGGCGGCATGCCCACCATCGCCGTCACTGCAGGCGAGCCGGCGGGCGTCGGGCCGGAAATTTGCGCAGCACTGAAAACCGCCGCGCTGCCCGCGCGCATCGTGGTGATCGCCGACCGTGAACTTATGCGCGAACGCACCGGCTTCGCGTGGCCGGATTTCGCGGGCGGCTGCACCGCCACGGTCGCCAGCATCAGCGTGCTGCACGTACCGCTGGCGGTGCCGTCCGTAGCAGGAAAACTCGATCCCGCCAACAGCGCCTACGTGCTGCGCACGTTGGGCGTGGCGTGCGACGGCTGCACCGATAAACAGTTCGACGCCATGGCCACCGCGCCCGTACACAAGGGCGTGATCAATGATGCCGGGGTGGCGTTCACCGGCCACACCGAGTTTCTCGAAGAACGCACGCGCTCGCCACAGGTGGTGATGATGCTGGCGGGCGGCGGCATGCGGGTCGCACTCGCCACCACGCATGTGGCGCTGAAGGATGTGGCGTCGCACATCACGCGCGACGGCCTGACGCAGACACTGCGCGTGTTACATCGAGATCTGCAAACTAAATTCGGCATCGCCGCGCCGCGTATCGCGGTGGCAGGTTTGAATCCCCACGCCGGGGAATCGGGCCATATGGGGCGCGAGGAAATTGATGTCATTATTCCGGTCATCCAGGTGTTGCGCGCGGAAGGGATGAATCTGTCTGATCCGCTGCCCGCTGACACGCTGTTCAATCCCGAGCGCCTCAAACATTACGACGCGGTGCTGGCGATGTATCACGATCAGGGTTTGCCGGTGCTGAAGTACGCGAGCTTCGGCGCGGGCGTGAACATCACGCTGGGCCTGCCCATCATCCGCACCTCGGTCGATCACGGCACGGCGCTCGATATCGCGGGCACGGGCAAGGCCGACGCTGGCAGCCTGATCGAAGCCGTGAAACTCGCGCTTGAACTCGCGCACGCGCGGGTCTGATCCGTGCGCCAGCCATCGCATAAACCCCGCAAGCGCTTCGGACAAAATTTCCTTAAAAAACAAGAGGTTATCGATGACATCCTGCATGCCATCGGCCCCCAGCCCGATGACCTGATGGTGGAAATCGGCCCCGGTCTGGGCGCGCTCACCACGCCGTTGGCGAAGGCGCTCAAGCAGTTGCACGTGATCGAATTGGATCGCGATATCGTCAAGGTGCTGAATGAAAGGCACGATCCGGGCACGGGCGGCAACGTCATCATCCACGAAGGCGATGCGCTGAAATTTGATTTTGCGTCGCTCGGCAAAAATCTGCGTGTCGTGGGCAACCTGCCCTACAACATTTCCACACCGCTGCTGTTTCACCTCGCCGAGCACATCGGCAGCGTGCGCGACATTCACGCCATGCTGCAAAAAGAAGTCGTGGAACGCATGGTCGCCGCGCCGGATACCGCCGCCTACGGGCGCTTGTCGGTGGCGCTGCAATACCGCTTCGACATGGAAAAAGTGCTGGATGTCGGCCCCGAGGCTTTTTTTCCGCAGCCTAAAGTGAATTCTGCCGTCATCCGCATGACGCCGCGCGCGATGATCGATCCCAGGGCGCACGATGAAGCGCTGTTCGCGCGCGTGGTGACCACCGCGTTTTCGCAACGGCGTAAAACCTTGCGCAACACGCTGCGCAATGTTCTGGAACTGGCGGATTTCGAGGCGCTGAATCTCGACCCCAGCGCGCGTGCGGAAACACTTTCGGTGAGCGATTTTGTGCGTATCGCGAACCGGGTGCGGGACCAACAGACTACCGCGTAAACCATCTTGCCACAGCGCCATGCACAATGCCGCACCCGCGCACCACGACGATTATTCGCGATACACTTTTACCCAAACGCTATCTACACGAGGCAACGATGCACGGAACCCGGCACCCCTCAGTAACAACCTTGTTCATGGCACTGACTGCGGTTTTTGGCAGCGGTGCCCAGGCGCAAGATTATCCCGCCAGACCCATCACCATGATCATGCCGTACCCGGCGGGTGGGCCGGGTGACGCGATGGCACGTAACCTCGGCACGGCGCTTGGTGCCGCGTTGAAGCAGCCGGTGGTCGTTGACAACCCCTCCGGTGCCAGCGGCACCATCGGCAGCAATCGGGTTGCCAAAGCGAAACCCGATGGCTATACGCTGCTGATCATGAACATCGGCATGGCGACCCAGCCCGCGCTGTTTCGCTCGCTGCCTTACAACGTCCTTAACGATTTCGAGACCATCGGCCGCGTGTCTGAAGTGCCGATGACCATCGTCGCCAGAACCGGCTTGCCGCCGGCCACGCTCAAAGACCTCATCGCCTACGCCAAGGCGAACCCGCGCAAACTCACCTTCGGCAACGCCGGGCTCGGCTCGGCCGCGCACTTGTGCGCGCTGCTGTTCATGAACGTGACGCAGACCGAATACACCGAGGTGCCGTACAAAGGTACCGCACCGGCGATGATCGATCTGTTGGGCGGGCACATTGATCTTTTGTGCGATCAGACCAGCACCACGTCAGCGCAAATCAAATCCGGCGGCATCAAAACCTACGGGGTTACCTCGAAGACGCGCGTGAGCACGCTGCCCTTCGTGCCCACGCTCGCCGAGCAGGGGTTGGCCGGTTTCGAGGCGACATCCTGGTTCGGCCTGTGGGCGCCCAAGGGCGTGCCCAAGCCCGCGCTCGACAAACTGGCCACTGCGCTGCAAGCGGCCGTGGTGGATCCCACCTTCAAGTCCCGGCTCGCCGATTTGGGCGGGGCGCCCGTGGCACCAGCGCTGGCGAATCCGGAAGCCCTGCGAACTTTTCTCAAAGCCGAAATCGACAAGTGGACGCCCATCATTAAAAAGGCCGGTATCACCGCAGACTGAGAAGACAGTCAGGAGACAATGAGGAGACAAACGCCATGGCCATAAAAGACAAAATTCCTGTCGGCATGTCGCTGCCGCATCGCCTGACGCTATCGATATGGCGACGGTGCGCCACGTCGCCCAGCGCGCCGAGGCGCTGGGATTCAGCGATCTGTGGGTGACGGAAAACACGCTGGATCATGTCTTCAGTTTCGATCCAGCGTTGATCCTGACTTACGCTGCCGCCGTCACGACGCGCATCCGCCTCGGTGTCGCGGTGGTGGTGCTGCCGATACACAACCCCAGCCATGTGGCCAGTCAGTTCGCCTCGCTCGACTACGTGAGCCAGGGCCGTGCCATTCTCGGCCTCGGCATAGGCCGCGAGCACCATTACGCCGAGTTTCAGATTCCGATGGAGCGCCGGGTGCGCCGCTTTCGTGAAGGCTTCGATATCGTCAAGGCGCTGTGGACGCAACCCAAGGTCAACTACGCGGGCGACTTCTACCGGCTCGATAACGCAGGCATGGTCATCAAGCCGGTGCAAAAACCGCATCCGCCGCTGTGGCTCGGTGGCGACCATCCCGACGCGGTGCGCCGCGCCGCAAGGCTCGGCGATGGGTTGATCGCGGCGGGCGCGTCGAACGCCTTCGAATTTGGCCAAGCGGTGCAAACGTTACACGCCGAACTCGAGAAACTCGGCCGTGACCCCGCAACCTTCCCGGTGTCCAAACGCGTGTTTCTGTCGGTGGCGGAGCGCCCCGAAGCCGCCAAGGCCGAACTCGACCGCTGGTTTCAGACCGTCTATCGCAGACCCGGCGGCGCTGGGGCAGGCGACGTTTACGGCACGCCCACACAGGTACGTGAACAATTGGAAGCGCTGACCGCAGCCGGCGCGAACCATCTGCTGGTCAACCCGGTGGGCCGCCACATTGAGCAGGTCGAGGCGCTGGCCGAGGTTGTTGGTCTCTCGTAGTACTGTAATTTCCGCGTAACGCCGAAGGAATCGCATGCCACAGAACGTTTCGGATATCACTGGCCACTTTGATGTTGTGGTGGTGGGCTGTGGCGTGGCGGGATTGAGCGCGGCGGTGGCTGCGGCGGAGGCTGGCGCACGCGTTGCGGTGCTGGAACGTTCCACCTACGACGAACGCGGCGGCAATACGCGCTACACCACGGCAGCGCTGCGTATGGAAAGCGAAGCCGCCGTGTCCGAGGATTTCGTGCAGCGCTTTGTCGATAATTGCGGCTACCATGTGCAGCCGGATTTTGCGGCATCGACCGTACTCGATTACGCCAACTGGCCGCCGCTGGTGCGTGCGCTGCCGTTTACCGATCCGGAGCTGATTACCTTTTTCGCTGATGCATCGCCGCCCACCATTGCCTGGCTCAAGGCGCATGGCGTCAAATTCGGCGGCATCGGTTTTTATGGGCTAACCCCGCGCGCGTCGCCGCGTATCGCGATTAGCGGCGGCGGGCTGCATCTCATTGAAGTGATGACGGCGCACGCAGAAAAAATCGGCGTGCAATTCTTTTACCAAACCACGGCGCAAAGTCTGATTCAGCGCGACGATGGCACCGTGTGCGGACTGCGCGCCGCCACGCCAGCGGGCGGCCGACAGTCGTTCGCGTGCAGCGCGATGATCCTGGCCTGCGGCGGCTTTCAGGGCAACCTTGAAATGGTGGTGCGCTATATCGGCCCCAAGGGCCGTTACCTGCGCCCGGTGGCGCGCGGCGGCTACTACGACAAGGGTGAAGGCATCGAAATGGCGCTACGCATCGGCGCCGCACCTGCGGGCGACTTTGCGGAGTATCACGCCGAGCCCATCGATCCGCGTTCCAGCGCCACCGAGCCCATCGTCATGGCCTACCCCTATGGCGTGCTGGTCAACCAGCAGGGACAGCGCTTTACCGACGAAGCGCCCGGCCCGATCGATGCCAGCTATGAAGATACGACTCGCCTCATCGCGGATCAAACCCAGGGCATCGCGTTTTGCATTTTAGACAATAAAATCAATAACATAGAGAATTGGCAACGCATCGTACGCTCGGATCAGCCACCGGTAACCGCGCCCGATGTTGCATCGCTCGGGCGTACGCTGGGCTTTGACGGCAACGCCGCGCAGCGCGCCATCGACGCTTACAACCGCGCGTGCCCCAAGGGCGTGTTTAATCCGCGCACGCTGGATGGCCTGGCGACCGCTGGGCTGTCACCCGGCAAATCCAATTACGCCGTGCCGCTGGATACGCCGCCGTATCACGCCTATCCGATTATTTCGTCGAACACCTTTACCTTCGGCGGCCTCAAGGTGAATGTCGATGCGCAAGTGGTTAACCACGACGGCGGCCTGATGCCGGGGCTGTATGCTGCCGGTGAAACCGTCGGCATTTATTACGGCAAATATCCGGGCGCGACCTCGGTAATGCGCGGTGCGGTATTTGGCAAACGCGCAGGGGAACACGCGGCACTGTACGCAACTGAGCAGGCAGCCGCTGCGCGGCTCAATCAGCGGTAATGTTCACCGCTTTGGCCAGCGCCAGCCACTTGCTGCTTTCCGCTTTGAGGAATTTGTCGAACACCTGAGGGGACGTGCCGACGGGTGCCGCGCCCTGCGCCGCCAGCTTTTGCTCCACATCGGGTTCAGCCACAATCTCGGCAATCGCCCGCGATAATTTTTCGATAATCGCGGGCGGTGTTTTTGCGGGTGCCATCACGCCCTGCCAGATGTCGATCTGCACCTTTGGGTAACCCAGTTCGGCAATGGTCGCCACGTCCGGCGCCAGCGCGCTGCGTTTATCCGTGGTCACCGCCAGAGCCACCAGACGCCCCGCCTTCACGTGCGGATAAAACCCCAGCACATTCGAAATCGACACCTGAATCTGCCCGGACACCAGGTCCACCGTGATCGGGCCCGTGCCTTTATACGGCACGTGAAGCAGATCGAGTTTGGCTTCGTGTTTGAGCAGTTCCATTGCCAAGTGCTGCGTGCTGGCAACACCCCCCGAGCCATAATTGATCTGGCCCGGTTTGGCGCGCGCATGGGCAATAAACTCTTTCAGCGTTTTCGCCGGCACGCCTGCATTCATCGCCAGCATCAGCGTGCCGCTGGCGATCTGGCTGACCGCCGTGAAATCTTTTGCGGCATCGATGCGCGCCGAGCGCGACAGCAGCGCCGAGGTGAGGTACCCGATATTGAACACGACGAAGGTATAGCCATCCGCCGGCACCCTCGCCGCCATTTCGAGGGCTATGTTGCCAGTTGCCCCGGTGCGATTATCGGTAATCACCGGTTGGCCGAAGCGCTCAGAAAGCCGGGTGCCGATCAAGCGCGACGCGAAATCGGTGCCGCCGCCCGGCGCGACACCAACCAGAAAGCGGATCGGCTTGACAGGATATGCAGGATTGGCATTCTGCGGCGTGGCAGCCTCACACGAACCACTGAAGCCGACTACACCAACAACGCCGACGACGGAGAAGCACGCATAAAACGCAAGCGAAAGGCGACCGTAACGCCGTAACAGGTTCATCAAAGTTTCTCTGCCGAGGCGCGTTGGATCAATTGCTGTAAGTATTTGATTTAAAAAGAAATTTTAACTGGTCTTGTGTTGCACGAATTCGATCTTGTAGCCGTCCGGGTCTTCGGCGAACGCGATCACGGTGGTGCCGTGTTTCATCGGCCCGGCTTCGCGCGTGACCTTGCCGCCGCGCTTTTTGATGTCGTCGCAGGTTTTGTAGACATCATCGACTTCAATCGCAACATGGCCGTAGCCGCTGCCCAAGTCGTACGACTGGGTGTCCCAGTTGTAGGTGAGTTCCAGCACTGCGGTGTTGGATTCGTCGTCGTAACCGACGAAGGTGTTGGTGAAGCGGCCTTCGGGATATTCTTTCTGGCGCAGCAGCTTCATGCCCAGCACCTGGGTGTAAAAATCGACCGAACGTTGCAAGTCGCCGACGCGGATCATGGTGTGCAGCATTCTCATTGTCGTGCTCCGGTTAACGGTTAACAGTTAAATCTGCACCATTTCAAAATCATCTTTGCGCGCGCCGCATTCGGGGCAAGTCCAGTTCATCGGCACGTCTTCCCACTTGGTGCCGGCGGCGATGCCTTCTTCGGGCACGCCGTCTTTTTCGCTGTAAATCCAGCCGCAGATGAGACACATCCACGATTTAAATGGTGTTGTTGATTCAGTCATAATTCAATTGTCGAGGCGGGGATTGTGATGGAAACACGTTAAAATCCGATTTTAAACGATCCGGCCTTTCAGGGTTAAATTTGCATGTCCGATACGCCGCCCATTGTGCTGGTGTTTTCCGCCACCGATCCCACCGGCGGCGCAGGCATGCAGGCGGACATCCTCACGCTGGCAAGCATGGGCTGTCATCCGCTTTCCGTGGTCACCGCGATCACGGTGCAGGATACGATGGGCGTGGACGATATTTTCGCCATGGACGCGGATTGGATCATCG
>CAMBGJ010000010.1 GCA_945865805.1 Bordetella parapertussis | reverse complement strand
CAGCACGCGCATCGGCCGCTATTGCCGCATCGGCGGCGCGGTGGGGATCGCGGGGCATTTGAGCATCGCGGATCACGTGGAAATTGCGGGGAAAACGCTGATCACTAAATCCATCAACGAAGCGGGCAGCTACAGCGGCGGCTATCCTTTCGAAGACACCCGTGCCTGGCGCCGCAACGCGATACAGATACGTCATCTCGACGAGATGGCCCGGCACATTAAACAGTTGGAAAAGCGCCTCGCGCTGCTGGAAAGGAAAGACCCATGATTCAGATGAATCTTCATCAGGTGCTCGAATATCTGCCGCACCGCTATCCATTTTTGCTGGTGGATCGCGTGCTGTCGTGCGAGCCGGGCAAGGATATCGTCGCGTTGAAAAACGTCACCATCAACGAGCCGTTTTTTAACGGACATTTTCCGCACTACCCGGTGATGCCGGGTGTGCTGATCATCGAGGCGCTGGCGCAGGCGGCGGCGATCCTGTCTTTTTTGACGCAGAACGAGAAGCCCGACCCGAATTCGATTTATTACTTTGTCGGTATCGACAACGCGCGCTTCAAGAAGCCGGTGTCGCCGGGCGATGCCCTGCATTTACATGTCGCACTGGATAAACACAAAAGCGGCTTGTGGCGCTACAACGCGCAGGCCAAGGTGGAAGGCGAGTTGGTGGCCGAGGCGCAGTTGTTGTGCGCCAAACGGGATGTTCTAAAATAGCCATATAAAACAAATAGTTACATGACTTCCCGCATACATCCTACTGCCATCATTGATGTGGCTGCGCGTATCGCGGCTGATGTTGAAATCGGCCCGTATACGATCATCGGCCCGCATGTCGACGTCGGCGCGGGTTGTGTCATCGGCCCGCACACGGTGATCAAGGGTCACACACGCATCGGTGCCCACAACCAGATTTATCAGTTTGTGTCGTTGGGTGAAGCACCGCAGGATAAAAAGTACGCTGGTGAACCCACGCGCCTGGAGATCGGAGACAACAACACCATCCGCGAATTCTGCACGCTCAACACCGGCACCGCGCAGGATGCGGGCGTCACGCGCGTGGGCAACGACAACTGGATCATGGCCTACGTGCATATCGCGCACGATTGCCAGATCGGCAACCACACGATTTTCGCCAACAACGCACAACTGGCGGGGCATGTGCACATCGACGACCATGCGATCCTCGGCGGCTACACCGGCGTGCATCAATTCTGCCGCGTCGGCGCACACGTCATCACCGGCATCGGCACGCATGTGCTGAAAGATGTGCCGCCGTTCATCACCGCTTCGGGTAGTCCGGCAAAACCGTATGGCATTAATTCTGAAGGTCTGAAGCGCCGTGGCTTCAGCGCCGATACGATCACCGGCCTGAAACGCGCCTACAAAACGGTATTCCGCTCGGGCGACACCGTGGAGCAGGCGCTTGCCGCGCTGCGCGAGCAGGTGAGCGTATGCCCGCAGGTGCAGCCACTGATCGACTTTCTGGCGGTGGCGGGCCGCGGCATCATCCGCTAACGCTTGTGAACACGTCGCCGGTAATCGGGTTGGTGGCTGGCGAAGCTTCCGGCGATCTGCTGGGCGCGCATCTGGTTCAGGCGTTAAAAGCGCGCCGACCCGACTTGCGCTTCGAGGGCATCGCCGGCCCGCGCATGATCGCGGCCGGTGTCACGGCCCTGTATCCGATGGAAAAACTCGCGGTGCGCGGCTATGTGGAAGTGCTACGTCACTACCCCGAGATTGCCGGTATACGGCGCCAGTTGAAACGCCATTTCTTGCAGCAGCCACCGGCGGTGTTCATCGGTATCGACGCGCCGGATTTTAATCTCGGCCTTGAATTTGATCTCAAGCAGGCAGGCATCAAAACCATACAGTATGTCAGTCCGTCGATCTGGGCGTGGCGTGGCGAGCGTATACACTTCATCAAACGTGCGGTGGATCGCGTGCTGACGCTGTTTCCTTTTGAAGGCGCAATTTACGAAAGGGCATCGGTCGCGTCCACTTACGTCGGCCATCCGCTGGCGGACATGCTGGCGGATTTTCCCGCGCAGGCGGCAGTGCGCAACACCCTTGATCTGAGCGGCGATGCAGCGGTGTTTGCGCTGTTGCCTGGCAGCCGCGTCAGTGAATTGCAGGCGATGGCGGCGTTGTTCGTGGCGACCGCGAAACGCGTGAGTGCCGCGCTGCCGGATGCGCGCTTTGTTACGCCGCTGGTGAATCGTGAAACGCACGCCTTGTTCGAGTCGGCGATGCGTGACAACCCCGGCGTAACCATCCGTCTGCTTGACGGCCAGTCGCACGAAGCCATCGCTGCTGCTGATATCGTTTTGGTCGCTTCTGGCACCGCCACGCTGGAAACCGCGTTGCTCAAACGGCCGATGGTGATTACCTATCGCATGCCGCGATTGTCGGCGTGGCTGATGCGGCGGCGCGGCTATCTGCCGTACGTCGGTTTGCCCAATATCCTCGCGGGTGAATTTGTCGTGCCTGAATTGCTGCAAGAGGCCGCGACACCGCAGGCGTTGTCACAAGCACTGCTCGATCTTTACAACGATGCGCCGCGCCGAGCGCGTATCGGCGAACGGTTTACGCATCTGCTGCGCGATCTGAAACAGGATAGCGCGCAAAAGGCCGCCGATGCCATTTTGCCTTACCTCTAAAATCTCGTGAAAAAACAGATACTGACAGCAGGCGTTGATGAAGCCGGACGCGGCCCGTGGGCGGGGCCCGTGTATGCTGCGGCGGTGATACTCGATCCGGCTCGGCCTATCGGCGGACTGGCTGATTCCAAAAAACTCTCAGCGGCAAAGCGCGGTCAGCTCTTTGATGTGATCCAGGAAAACGCGTTATCGTGGGCCATTGCCACGGCGAGCGTGGAAGAAATTGACTCTCTCAATATCTTGCAGGCGAGTCTGCTGGCGATGCAACGCGCGGTTGAAGCGCTGTCCGTGCCACCACAAAAAATCATTGTCGATGGTCTGCATTGTCCACGTGTCACCATGCCCGCGCGCGCCATCGTCAAAGGCGACAGCAAGGAGCCCGCGATTTCAGCGGCTTCGATACTCGCGAAGGTGGCACGCGATCACGCTATGCACGCGCTGCACCAGCAATATCCGCAATACGGTTTTGATCGGCACAAGGGCTACGGCACAGCGCTGCACATGGCGGCGCTGGCGGCACAGGGCGTGTCGCCGGTGCATCGCAAGAGCTATGCGCCGGTTAAAAAATTACTCAATAAAAACAAATAGTTACGATATTTCATCCAGCACGCGCCGCAGCGCATTGCGTTCGGCTGCGTAACTGACGCGCGGCTTGCGCGCGCGGCACTGACTGGCGAGCTTTTGATAAAAGTCGCGATCGTTCTCGGCGCGCGCGAGTAAACGCGCCAATGCACGTTCATTTTCCAGCGCGTAGTAGCCGACGTAATCTTTGCCCAGCATGCCGATGTTGCCAGAGACGCGCGATGCAATCACCGGCACATTATTTGCCAGCGCCTCGCTAACCACATTCGCGCCACCTTCCATGCGCGAGCTGATCACCATCAGGCGGCCACGCGCGAGCAGGCGCAGCGCCTTGCCGTGCGTGACTTCGCCGAGCCAGTGATAACGTTTTTCGCGTGCCATCCAATCGCGGGCTTCGCGCGTCATCTCGTCCGACATCGCACCGCCGACATGCGTGACGCGGATGCGGCTGGCTGCGGGCAGATGCGTGAGTGCGGCAGCCGCGCGAAACGGGTCTTTTTCATCGCGCAAATGGCCGCTGACAACGATTTCAAAACATGATTTCAGCGGCGGCGGGCGCTTCACCACCGGCGCCGATTGATACACCACGCGTGTTTTTTTGCGCAGCGGGGGCGCGAGTTCCGCGAGGCCCATGTCCTGCAGCACGATCATGCGCGTGGCGACTTGCATCGAGGCTTGGGCTTCCTCATCGGTACGGATGTCGCGGTATAAATCGGTGCCGGTCAGCGCCAGTATCAGCGGCTGATCGGAGTAGCACATCACGTAGTTGCGTATCGACGCGGCACTGCGCCGCGCGTGCAGCGCCAGCATCAGATCGGTGGCGCGGCCATCCCAATCCACCTGGGTGCTCACCGTGTGGCCGAGTTCGCGCAGCATGGCAGCCCAGCGCGTGGCAGTGCCGCGATTGCCGTGGCGCGAGCCGGGCGCGGCGGGGGTGATCAGAGCGATTTTCAAGGCGATGCAATCAAGAGTACACTTGCTGCAACTATAACAAATCCCGTATGCCCATTCCTGAGAATTCCCCCACTGCGGCAAACCTCTGCGCGATGTTGCAAGCCGCACGCGAACGCACGCTCGCACATGCCGCACGCGTGCCACAGTCGAAATGGCTGGGGCCGTATCTGACCGTCGTCAACCCGCTGTTGTGGGAGCTGGGTCACCTCGCGTGGTTTCAGGAGCACTGGTGCTTGCGTTACCAGCAGGATGGCACACTGGCCGCGTCGCGGCTGAACAACGCGGACGCGCTGTATAACTCCGCCATCGTGCCGCACGCCAAGCGCTGGAAGCTGCCGTTACCGGAGCCTGACGACACCCTGCGTTATTTGCTTGATGTGCTCGACGCCGTGCGTGCGCGCATAGTCCGCGAAGGCGTCACGGATCATCTGCGTTACTTCGCCCAGCTCGCCGTGTTTCACGAAGAAATGCACAACGAAGCGTTCGATTACACCTGTCAGACGCTGGGATATGCCGATAAAAATAGCCAATTAAAACACATACTTACCACAAATCCTGTAACGGGTGATGCGAATATTGTTGGCGGGCGTTTCGTGCTCGGCGCAGCGCCTGATGACGGTTTTGTGTTCGACAACGAGAAGTGGGGGCACGAAGTGGATGTGCATCCGTTCCGCATGGCCCGTACGGCGGTGAGCAACGGCGCGTTCGCCGCGTTTGCCGACGATGCCGGTTACACGCGGCGCGAATTGTGGAGCGCCGCGGGCTGGCGCTGGCGTGATGCTGCCAATGCGACGACGCCGTTGTATTGGCAAAAGCAGGGCAGTGATTGGTTCAACAAACGATTCGATCAATGGCGGCCGCTGCAGACCCACGCAGCCGTGATCCACGTCAACTACTTTGAAGCGGAAGCCTGGTGTGCCTGGGCCAAGCGCCGCTTGCCGAGCGAAGCCGAATGGGAGTTCGCCGCCGCCACCACGCCGGGTGACCTCGTGCACAAGCGGCGTTACCCGTGGGGCGACGCGCCGCCCACGCCCGCCCACGCCAATCTGTATGGCTCCACTGGAGGCACGGTGGATGTCAGCGCGTACGCAACGGGCGACAGTGCGTGGGGTGTGCGGCAATTATTCGGCAATGCGTGGGAGTGGACGGCAGATTGGTTTAACGCCTACCCCGGCTTTGTGCGCGATCCGTACAAGGAATATTCCGAGCCGTGGTTCGGCAATCACAAAGTACTGCGTGGCGGCTGCTATGCCACGCGCGCGAGCCTGTTGCGCAACACATGGCGCAATTTTTACACGCCCGACCGGCGCGATGTGCTCGCAGGCTTTCGCACCTGCGCGCTGGATTGAGCCTGCGTTGAAACACGTCACCTCGGCGGACAATCCGCAATTCAAAGCGCTGGTAAAACTCGCGCAGTCGTCACGCGAACGGCGCTTGGCGGGTTTGTCACTGCTGGATGGCGTGCACTTGTTGCAGGCGTATCACGCGCGGTACGGTGAGCCGCAGCAGATTGTTGTCAGCCAGAGCGGTGCGGCATCGGCGGAAATTCAGATGCTGCTCAATGCGTGCGCGCATGCGGACACGCTGTTGCTCAGTGATGGTTTGTTCAAGCAATTGTCGTCGGTGGCCACGCCCACCGGCATCATCGCCGCCATCAAAACGCCGCGCCGCGAGGCGTTGCCCGCCACGCTGCAAACCTGCGTGATGCTCGACGACGTGCAGGATCCGGGCAACCTGGGTTCAATATTGCGCTCCTGCGCCGCCGCAAGCATCAAACAAATATTCCTTTCAAAACAATCCGTTAACGCATGGTCGCCGCGCGTGCTGCGGGCAGCGATGGGGGCGCATTTCAGCGTCGAGATTTACGAGCGCATGGATTTGATTGCGCTGGCGAAAACCTTTCCGGGGCGCGTGCTGGTGACGCGCATGCACGCAATGCAAAGCGTATTCGGCGTCGATCTCACCGGCAACATCGCGCTGATTTTCGGCAACGAAGGCGCGGGGGTGTCGGCGGCATTGATGGCATGCGCGCACGAATCGATTGCCATACCCATGAATACCGCAACGGAATCGCTGAACGTTGCCGCCGCTGCGGCTGTGTGTCTGTTCGAGCGCGTGCGGCAGCTTCAGTAGATGCGCCGCTCCAGCTTGGCCTGTTGCATGATGGTGGTCGCCAGTTCTTCCACTGATTTGCTGGTGGCATCCAGCACGGGAATATTCTCGCGCCGCATCAGCGCCTCAGCCTCGCGGATTTCGTATTCGCAATTGGACAGCTCGGCGTAGGTGCTGTTGGGTCGTCGTTCGCTGCGGATGCTTTGCAGCCGCGTGGGCGTGATGGTGAGGCCGTAGAGTTTGTGGCGCAGACCGCGCAGCGTGGCGGGCAACTGGTGGCTACCGAAATCTTCGGGGATGAACGGGTAGTTTGCCGCGCGCACGCCGAATTGCATCGATAGATAGAGGCACGTCGGCGTTTTGCCGCAGCGCGATACGCCGACCAGTATCACGTCGGCCTCACCGAGATCGCGCGTCGACACACCGTCATCGTGTGACAGCGTGTAGTTCACCGACTCCATGCGCTTATAGTAGTTGACGATATCGTTGACGTTATGCGTGCGTCCGATGGCGTGCGAGGCGCGCGCGCCGAGTTCGTTTTCCAGCGGTGCGATGAAAATCTGGAAGCAGTCGAGAAACAGCGCGTTGGCGCGGCCCACCGCTGCGGCGATTTCGGTATTGGCGAGCGTGCTGATGATGATCGGGCGCACGCCATCGGCCACGGCGGCGGCGTTGATCTGCTGCACGGCTTCCTGTGCTTTCTCCAGACTGTCGATGAAGGGCAGCGTGTTTTCGTGCAGGTTCAGGTCGTCGAACTGCGTGAGCAGGCTATGGCCGAGCATTTCGGCGGTAATGGCGGTGCGATCAGAGACGAAAAAGGCGCTACGGTGTTGTATGGTCATGATTCAGTACGCAGTAAGAATTGCTGCGCTGCGAGATTGTTATGTAAGATACAGCGCAATTGATAATATTTGACCTTCACTATACCGGAATGGAACCATGTCCACGCCCAGTTATGTTCTAGATTTGTCCACGTTACGCATGAGCGATGTTGGTATCGTCGGCGGCAAGAGCGCTTCGCTGGGCGAAATGATCGGCAACTTGTCGAGCGCGGGCGTGCGCGTGCCGGGCGGGTTTGCCACCACCGCCAGCGCGTACCGTGATTTTCTCGCGCATGACGGATTGGACAAACGCATCGAGGCGCGGCTGGCGTCGCTCAACGTGGAAGATGTCAACGCGTTAGCTACGGCCGGCAAGGAAATACGCGGCTGGATCGTGGCGCATCCGTTTTCCGGCGCCTTGCGCACGGCGGTAACCGGTGCCTATGAGGCGTTGACGAAAGCGGCGGGGCCGTCGGTAACCTTCGCGGTGCGTTCGTCGGCTACGGCTGAAGATCTGCCCGATGCCTCGTTCGCCGGGCAGCAAGAGACGTTTCTCAATGTGCACGGCCTCGACAATTTATTCGACGCGATCAAGCATGTGTTTGCCTCGCTCTACAACGACCGCGCAATTTCGTATCGCGTGCACAAAGGCTATCTGCATGCCGATGTGGCGTTGTCGGCGGCGGTGCAACGCATGGTGCGTAGCGATCAGGGGGCTGCCGGTGTGATGTTCACCATCGACACCGAGTCGGGTTTTGATCAGGTGGTGTTCATTACCTCGGCCTACGGGCTGGGCGAAACGGTGGTGCAGGGCCAGGTGAATCCTGATGAATTTTATGTTTATAAACAATCACTTATGAATAACCGACCGGCGATACTGCGGCGCGGGTTGGGCTCCAAGGCGCTGCGCATGGTGTACGACACCTCAACCGCTGCGGGCCGTTCGGTAAAAACCGAGCCGGTGCCGGAGGCCGATCGCCGCAAGTTTTCCATCAGCGATGCCGAAGTCGAAACGCTGGCGCGATACGCGATGATTATCGAAAAGCACTATCAGCGAGCGATGGATATCGAGTGGGGCCGCGATGGGGTGGATGGCCAAATCTATATTCTGCAGGCGCGGCCCGAGACGGTGAAGGCGAGCGAGAAGGTCGATACCCTGCGGCGCTATCGATTGAAGCAACGCTCCGAAGTGTTGACGTCAGGGCGCGCCATCGGCCAGCGCGTCGGCAGCGGCCCGGTGCGGCTGGTGGCGAGTGCTGCGGAGATGGATCGTGTGCGCGAAGGCGATGTGCTCGTCACCGACATGACCGACCCCGATTGGGAACCGGTGATGAAACGCGCTTCAGCCATCGTCACCAATCGCGGCGGGCGCACCTGCCACGCGGCGATCATCGCGCGTGAACTCGGCGTGCCAGCGGTGGTGGGTTGCGGCGATGCCACGCGGTTGCTACGCGACGGAAAAGAGGTCACCGTGTCATGCGCCGAGGGCGACACCGGCTTTGTCTATCGCGGCATACTCGATGTGGAGGTGATTGATCTGACGTTGAGCGCGATGCCGAAATCGCCGGTGAAAATCACCATGAACGTCGGCAATCCCGAACTGGCGTTTGAGTTTCGCCGACTACCCAATGAAGGCGTCGGCCTGGCGCGGCTGGAATTTATTATCGCGCGCATGATCGGCGTGCATCCGAAAGCGGTGCTGGCCTATCCCGATCTGCCGCCCGATCTGAAACAGGCGGTCGAAACCCATAGCGCGGGTTATGCCGATCCAGTGACGTTTTACGTCGAGAAAATGGTGGAGGGTGTGGCGACATTGGGTGCCGCATTCTGGCCCAAGCCAGTGATCGTGCGATTGTCCGACTTTAAATCCAACGAATATTCCAGCCTCACTGGCGGCAGCAAATACGAGCCGCACGAAGAAAACCCCATGCTGGGCTTTAGAGGCGCGTCGCGTTACATCTCGGACAGCTTCCGCAAATCCTTCGAGCTCGAGTGCCGCGCGATGAAAAAAGTGCGTGACGACATGGGCCTGACCAACATTGAAATCATGGTGCCGTTCGTGCGCACGGTGTCCGAGGCCACGCAAGTGCTCGATCTGCTGGCGGCCAATGGATTGCAGCGCGGCGACAATGGGCTACGCATTGTGATGATGTGCGAGATACCGTCGAATGCGGTACTGGCGGATCAGTTTCTCGAACATTTCGATGGCTTTTCCATCGGCTCGAACGACATGACGCAGATGACGCTCGCGCTGGATCGCGATTCCGGCATCATCGCCGAAGGGTTTGACGAACACGACCCGGCGGTGAAACACATGCTGCATCTGGCGATACAGGCCTGCCGCAAGGCCGGCAAATACGTCGGCATTTGCGGGCAGGGGCCGTCGGATCACCCCGATCTGGCGCTGTGGCTGGTGCAGGAGGGTATCGAGAGCCTGTCGCTGAATCCCGATACCGTGGTGGAGACTTGGCTTTATCTGGCGCGGGAGGTCAAGGGCGGCTAAAGCCGCGCAGTTCCGAACGGGGCGCGACAGGGCGACGACAGAATAATATGCAGCTGTTACTTGGTTAGCGCTGTCCTCCCTTCTGCCTAACCGGACGTTGTGTCGAAAAGCTACGCCGCAATCTCGATGTACTCGACTTGACTGGAGGGCTGTGGAACCAGCGTGCCATCTTCCCGCAAACCTTCGATATGAAACGCAATCGCCTCGCGCATCTCGGCTTCCACTTCCTGAATGCTGTTGCCGGTTGCAACACAACCCGGCAAATCAGGAACATACGCGGAGTAATTACTCTCGGCTTTTTCAATTACGATGGCGTAACGCATAGGCACCTCATTTCTTCAAACCCGATTGTTTCATGATGCTGTTTAAAGTTCCCGGTGCAAGATCATCGCTGGGTTTACCTGGTACAGTTACCCGGCCAGCTTTCGTAAGATGCTTATACTGCCGGTGGCTACCGCGCGTTGCCGCCAGAAACCAGCCGTCAGCATGGAGCATACGCAGAATTTCGCTGACTTTCATCGGTTAAGAATATCAGCTTAATTAAGGACTAACAACGCGCGAAATCTGCCTCAGGCAGGCATTCACTCACATTGGAGGGCAACGGGTTCTGTATCTGTGTTCATCTGCGTGAATCAGTGCCGGGTTGAGCATCTGACGTTTTTATGCATCGACTGGTACACCGGCGCGCGAGGTTGCGCCAGTGACGAAATCCGACGTTGAACGCAAGCGCTTGTTGAAGTATTGCGATGGCAGGTGGAAAGTTGTAGCGTTTGGGTAGAATGTGGCACGAACTGAATTTTCGGCGAGGTTAAAGATGGCAGCAAATATTGAAGTCAAAAAACTGGGCGGCCCGCTGGGCGCGGAAGTGCGCGGATTTGATCCGTGCGGGCCACTGGATGCAGCCAGCGTCAAGGCCATCAACGATGCGTTCCTGGATCATCTGGTGCTGCGTTTTCGCGATATGCCGATGACGACGGTGCAGTTGCGTGATTTCAGCGCGCGCTTCGGTATTCTGCGTCCGCATGTGGCGAAGAATTACCGCGACGCCGCCGTGCCGGAAGTAGTGATCATGACCAATCAGGATGCGCAGGGCAATTACGACAAGGTCGGTGCCGAGCGTGGTGTCGGCTGGCATGTCGATGGCACTTACCTGCAAGAATCCCCCAAGGCCACCATGCTGCACGCGGTGGCGCTGCCGGATAGCGGCGGTAACACCGCGTTTGCCAATATGTATATGGCCTACGACACCCTGCCCGAGGCGCTGAAACGTCGTGCCGAAGGCAAAGTCGCGGTGCACCGGCTGCGGGGCCGCAAGCACCATACGCAGGGCATCGTTGGCGGCGACGATCTGCAAAAAATGGGCACCGTCGTTCATCCGGTGATCCGACCGCATCCCGAAACAGGCCGCAAGGCGCTGTTCATTAACCCGCACCATACGCTGAACATCGTGGGTCTGTCGCAGCGCGATAGCGATGAATTCATCGACGAAGTGTGTGCCTGGGGCGCGCGTCCAGAGTTTCAATGGGAGCAGCAATGGCAGGTCGGTGACACGATCCTATGGGAAAACCGCTGCGCGTGGCACAGTGGCCGCGACGACTATCCGAAGAACCAATTGCGCAAGTTTTATCGCACGTCGCTGTTTGAGCTTGGTGCCAACTCTGCTGTAGTCGGGTAGCGCTCGCCCGAGTTATCGCAAGCCGTCTGCGCCTATCCAGACGTCGTTGTCTGGTGCGTTCACAGCGCTGTTTCCATCACCAGGAATTCGCGCGGGTCGGTGATCTTGCCAGTGACGGCGGAGGCCGCCACGGTGGCGGGGCTGCCGAGATAGAGTTTACCGTCACGCGCGCCGAAGCGGCCCGGCGGATTGTTGGTGGCGGTGGAAATCGATACTTCGCCGTTGTGCACCGGGCCAATCACCGCGTCGTTGCACGGGCCGCAACCAGCGGGCAGCATGATGGCACCGGCTTCGATGAAGACCTGCATCAAGCCTTCGCGCGACAGGCGCTTGGTGGATTCCTCGGTGCCGGGCGCGATGAAGAGGCGCACGCCATTCGCGATGCGGCGGCCTTTTAATACGGTGGCGGTCTGCACCAGATCGTCCCACATACCCGAGCCGCAGGAGCCGATGAACGCGTGATCCACCGGCGTGCCGGCAGCTTCGGAGAGATTCACCGCGTTTTGCACACCGCCGGGCAGGGCAATCTGCGGTTCGAGGCGGCTGATATCCAGCGTGAATTCGGCTTCGTAGTGCGCATCGGCATCCGCATATACGGGGATGAAAGGACGTTGCGCTTTTTCGCGTGCGTGCGCGAGAACCGCTTCCGAGGGCGGCAGAAACACGCCGTAGGCCTGTATCTCGGTGGGGCTGGAGCACAGCGCCGTACGCGCGGGGAGGCTAAACTGATCGAGGTCGCCTGCGTACTCGAGTACCTTGTAGTCGATGTCCACGTCGAAGATTTTCTTTTTGATCAGCATCGCCAGATGAAAGCCGATGTCGCGCGCGTAAACGCCGGGCTTTAACCGACCTTTGAGCGTGAGCTTGACTGATTTGGGCACCTGCACCCAGTTGGTGCCGGTGGCCAGCACGCGGCTGATTTCCGGGCCGATGCGAAAGCCGAACGCGCCGATGGCACCGGCGTTGGTGGCGTGGCGGTCGTTGTCGAAATAAAACATGCCGGGCAGCAGCAGGCCGGATTCCATCGGGAAAATATGGCCGTGGCCGCCGCGGCCCACGTCGTAGAAATTTTTCACGCCCCATTGTTTGGCGGCGCGGCGATTGAATGCGCCGCGCTCGGCGGCGCGCGCACTGCCGTAGATGACGTCATGGTCGCTGACCATCATCACCTTGTCGGGTGCGGCGAGCCTGTTGATGCCGAGTGAATCCAGTTCACGTTTGGCACCCATCACCACGCCGTCGTGGATCATCACGTAGTCGGGGTCAGGGAACACGACATCGCCGGGGCGCACTGCCGCCTTGCCGCTTTTGGCGGCGAGCACTTTTTCCACGGCGGTCATGCTCATTAAACCGCCCCTGGGGTAATGCCCATCATCTCCAGGGCCGCGCGGCCCAGCAGGCCATAGGGGCTGGCGAGTGTCTCTTTGATTTCGTGATGGGTGTATTCGGGGCCGACGATCAATTTTGCCGGCTTGCCGACTTTTTGCACCGCGGCGAAAAACTCGGGGGTTTGGCGCTGAAACTCCGGTGTTTCGAGCGTGCCGTAGGCGAGCGTTACGGGCGGGACCAGTTTGTCGATGTGGCGTATCGCGCTGAGTTGTTTGATCATCGCATCGTCAAATTTTACGTAGTCGCGGCGTGCGGACAGGCTGACCGGATACAACTCATACATGCCGCTGCAGCACAGCCCCGCCTTGATGATAGGCATGGGCACGCCGTACGCGGGCCAATCGGTGGTGAGCGCGCAACCGGCGAGATGCGCGCCGGAGGAATACCCGCACAGATAAATGCGTTGCGCATCGCCGCCAAAGCTTGCCGCGTTTTTATAAACCCAGGCGATGGCACGGCGAACCTGGTCGGCCATGGTGCGCAGACTGTCGGCGGCCTCTTTGACGCCGGTGAAATCCGGCACAATGAAATGCACGCCGACGTTCACAAACAGTTCGGCGGCAAAGGCATTGCCGCGTGCCGTGCCGCGATGCCATGCGCCGCCGTGGATGAAAATAAAAATTGGTGCGTTGGATTTACGCGTTTTGTAGATATCGACTTTTTCGATTTCGGCGGGGCCGTACGCCACGCGCAGCGGATCGCCGATGCGCTTGCGCACAGCATCGCTTTCGAGCACAAACCGCTTACGCACGTTCTCCGAATGCGGCGCGTAGATGGCCTGGTTGTAGGCGGCGTCCAGCGCGGGCTGATCGTAATCCATGAACACGCGCGGGCCGGTGGATAGGATAGGCAGGTTAGGCGACGTCATATTGTAAGTATTTGTTTTAAAAGGATATTTTAATATTTATTCCACGCGCGCACCGGCATCCTTGACCAGCCTGGCGTAGACGCCCATGTCGCGTTTGATTTTCTCGCTGAATTCCTGCGGCGTGCTGCTCAGCACTTCGATTGATTGCGCGGCAAAGCGTTCGTGCAGCACTTTGTCCTGCAGGGTTTTCATCAACGACTTGCTGAGTTGCTGCACGATGACCGGTGCGGTCGCGCCCGGCACGGCCAGCCCCAGCCACAGCACGAACTCATAACCCGGTGCGCCCGATTCGGCCACGGTCGGCAGATCGGGAAATGCGCTGATGCGTTTGGCGCTGGTCGCGGCCAGCGCGCGTATGCGGCCCGCCTTGATGAACTCGGACGAGGTAATGGTGTTGGAAAACGTCACCGAGATATGACCGCCGTGCAAATCGTTGAGCGCAAGATTGCCCACTTTGTACGGCACGTGCACCATTTTCATACCAGTCATGGTGTTGAGCATTTCACCCGCCAGATGCCCTGGCGTACCGATGCCGCCGGAGCCGAATTCCACCTGTTTGGGACGCGATTTCACCAGCGTCACCAGTTGCTAAATGTTGCGCACCGGTACTGCGGGATGCACGATCACCACATAGGGCGAGGTGCCCACCAGCCCGACGGGCGCAAAATCGCGCAGCGGGTCGTAAGACGTTTTTTGCAGCGCCGGTACGATGGCCAGCGTGGCATTGGTGACGACGGTCAGCGTATAGCCATCGGGCGCGGCCCGCGCGCCGAATTCGGTGCCCAGCACACCGCCCGCGCCCGCGCGGTTTTCCACGATGACCGATTGCCCGAGTGCTTCGCTCAGACGCGAGCTGATCAGCCGCGCCACCACGTCGTTGCTGCCGCTAGGGGCGAAGGGCGAGATGATGCGCAGCGTGCGGGCAGGGTAGTTCTGCGCATGAGTAGTAAACGCGGCACCGGCGAGCATTGCAGCAGCAAGCCCGCCAAGGGTGCGACGGGCCGCAAGGCCAGGATAATCGCTCAAGTAATCTCCGCAGCTTCGCGCACACTGTTCATCAGCGAACTGCGCATCATGAAATCATGCGCGAGTTTCGCATCATTGGCGATGCGTTTCAGGTTATCGTGATTTTTTTGCCGCACCACCGGGTCTTTTTCGGTGAGCAGTTTCTTGTTGCGTTCGGTTTGTAACTGGGTGTGATTCAACGCCACGTGTTTGCGCTGGCGCGTGTAGCGATCCAGCACATCGTGATCGTATTGTCCGCGCAGGATGCCGGTGAGTTTTTCGCCGAGATTCATCGCGTCATGGATGCCACTGTTCATGCCCATGGCGCCGATGGGACTGTTGATGTGCGCTGAATCGCCCGCGAGTATCGCGCGGCCTTTGCGGAAGGTGGTGGCCACGCGCTGGTGCACGGTGTAGAGCGTGCGATGCACCACTTCATACGGTTGGTCGCTGGGCAGGAACTTCTGCAACTGCATCTGGATGTGTTCGTCGCTCAGCACCTTGTCCGGATCGTCGTTGATGTCGGTGGGGAAGTGTACGCGCCAACGCTCCGGCTGCACCCACTTGAAGAGATTGGACCATTGATCCGGATCGGACAGATAGTTGCGATACGAGTAACCGTGCAGCTTGTCGAAATCATGACACACCGCCACCGTCAGCGTGCGCTCAGGGTAGGTGTAACCCTCGAACGCGATGTCCAGTGTTTTACGCACGATGCTACGTCCGCCCTCGGCGCTGACGATGAATTGCGCGCGGATGGATTCGTCTTCGCCTGCGGCATTGGTGACCACCGCATCCACGCCGTCGCCATCCTGCGTGAACGATTTGAATTCGGTGGACATGCGGATATCGCACAAAGGCGAAGCGCGCATCATCTGCATGGCTTCATCGATGATCTTGGTGCGTTCGCATTGCAGCACATACGGAAAACGCGTGTCGTTTTTCAACACCACGTGATCGAGTTCGGCAAACATTTCGTCGGTGACGCGATCCCAATATTGCACCGTGGGTGAAATCAACCCGCGTCGCTCCATGCGATGATAGAGGCCGAGCGTGTCGAGCATTTCCAGCGTGGCGGGGTGGATGCTGCCGGCACGCGCCTCTTGCTCGTTGAAATCCTGTTCATTGAACCGCTCAACGATACAGCTACGCACGCCTTGTTGTTCGAGGTAACGCGCCAGGCACAAGCCCACCGGCCCGGCGCCGACGATGAGCACCGGAAACATTGCCGCGGCCGCCACGGCTAGGATGCCGCGGGCTCGACGTTCTTGACCGCGCCTTTCCAGCCGCTGGCGGTGATGTCGAACACGCCAACCGCGGGATCGCGGTATTTCACTTCGTAAAAACTGTTGGGCGTGTTGGGCGGGCGGCCCTGGAAATGCGTGGCGCCCGCAGCTTTGACTTGCGCTTCGGCCTGCTCGAGGTTATCCACCCACATGCCAAAATGCATCACGCCATAGTAGGGGTGTTCGACCCCCGGCACCTGGCCGCCCTTGGCGAGCAGCGCGACGTTCATGGTGCCGTCGGTCATGTAGACGCCGTTTTGCGCGTTGCCAGCGTGCGTCATACCGAAGGCTTCCTCGAAGAATTTTTGTGCTGCCGCGACATCCGGTACCGACAATGCGATGTGCCGCAGTTTGTAGGCTTGCTTTTCCATATGGGGTTCCCTGGCTGAGGATGGTGAATCGGGGGAGTACAAACAACAAACCAGCGTTGCGTGGCGGCGTGGCGGTTATCGTTATTATTTTATTTCGCGCCGAATTTCGCGCCGCTTTCCTTCAGCACCTTGGTCCAGTGATCGGTGTCTTTTTTCAGGAAGGCTGCGAACTCCGCCGTGGTGGAGCCTACGGCCTCGGCACCCACGACCTGCATGCGTTCCGCGAGTTCCGGGTTCTTCAACGCCTTCACCAGTTCGGCATTAATCTTGGCGACGACATCCGGCGGGGTTTTCAGCGGCACATTCATGCCATACCAGCCGAGCATTTCAAAGCCCGGCAGCGTGTCTGATACCGGCACCAGACCTGGCGCGAGTCGGGTCGGTTTTTGATAGGTAACGCCTATCGTGCGCACTTTGCCGCTGGCCATGAAGGCCGGTAGCGACGGCACCGCCGGACAATAAATGTGTATCGCGCCGCCAATAAGATCTGACAGCGTGGTCGCGGTATTCGCGTAAGGCACATGGGTCATTTTCAGGCCCGCCATCGCGTTCATTTTTTCGATGCACAGGTGCGACGAACCCCAGTTGCCGCCGGAGCCATACAGCAATTGCCCCTGCCGCCCCTTGGCGTAGGTAATCCATTCGGCGATGGTTTTCACCGGTAACGACGCGGGCACCACGATAGCAAATGGTGTGGTGCCGACGAGTGTTACCGGCGCAAGCTCGGTGGCGAGCTGGTATTTTTGAAACATCAGCATGCCGATCAACTGCGTCATGGTGCTGAGGAACATGGTATGGCCATCGGGCGCGGACTTGGCGAGCAGCTCCACCGCGATCAGGCCGGTGGCGCCGGGGCGGTTGTCGATTACCAGCGGCTGGCCCCACGATTCGGCGAGTTTGGCGCCAAGCAGCCGCGCGATCACATCGGGCGCGGAGCCGGGGCCGTTGGCAACGATCATGCGCACCGGGCGCGCGGGGTAATTTTGTGCGGCGGCGTGCGCGGCGGAAAAGGCCAGTAACACGGCTGTGGCGATGACCGTCGTGCGGCTGCGATGGGACGTAGGACGCATGTAGAACTCCTTCCTTTAGCGTTGGTTGGCGTTATTTTCGCGGCACAACGCCAGAATTCAGCAATTTTACCGGCTTGCCCGCCGCGTAGGCAGCGGCCTGCTCGAAGGCTTCGCCGAAATACAATTCATAGGTGTACGGTTCCAGCCACGCGGTATGCGGCGTGCAGAGGGCATTGGGCAGCTTTAACAGCGGATGATCACCGTTTTGCACCGGTTCCTTTTCGTATACGTCCGTGGCGGCAAAGCCGGGGCGGCCCTTTTTCAGCGCATCCACCAGCACGCCGGGCGCGAACAGTTCCGCGCGCGAGGTGTTGACGATCAGCGCGGTGGGTTTCATCAGCGCCAGATCAGCGGCGGTGATGATGCCGCGCGTGGCTTCGATCATGCGCAGATTGACGCTCAGCACATCGGATTGGGCGAAGAAATCCGCCCTGGTTGCGGCGGCTTCATAGCCCAGCTCGCGCGCGCGTTTGGCGGTCGCCTCGCGCGCATAACACAGCACGCGCATGCCAAACGCCGCACCGGCAGCCGCCACCGGCTCGCCGATTCTGCCAAGACCATAAATGCCGAGTGTTTTGCCACGCAGGCTGACGCTGAACCAGTCGCGCCATTTGCCTGCTTTGAAGGTGGCGGCGTCATCACTGATGCGCCGCACGCAGGCGAAAATCAGCGCCCAGGTGTGCTCGGCCACGGTGTGGGGCGAGGCGTGCGAACCGGCACACACCGCAATGCCGTGATCGGTGCAGGCTTGCATATCGACGCTGTGCGCGCTGCGCCCGGTCTGCACGATGAGCTTTAGGTTTGGTAGTTGCTCGATCAGCGCACGGGTGAAATCGGTGCGCTCGCGCACGGCGACAATGATTTCGGCGTCGCGCAGTTTTTCGACCAGCGTTGCAAACGACGGCGCCACATCACGCAGCACCGTCACCTCGTGGCCGACCAGTTTGTTATAGCTATCGAGCTGGGGCACCAGCCCGTGGTAATCGTCAGGGATGACTATTTTCATGGTGGGCGCAAGTTTAACATGCGCCCACTGGGCCATCAGCCCCGGTGCTGCTAGCGGTGATGGCCGCCGTGATGATGATGTCCGCGGCCGCCGCCACCGCCGACGGGAAGGATGATGCAGCCGGACAACAGCGCCGCAAGGGTGACCGCAATGACAAGTTTGACTGCTTTCATGGCCTGTTCTCCTGGTTGTTGTGGAAACCCACGCTAACCATAACGAATGACCGCAAGCGTAGCCTACGCCTGGCAGGTAACAGAGTTCGCGTGTGTGTAAGCAAATGTTTCTCCTGCACACGAGCGCGGCGCTCGGGTATGTCAAAATCGCCTTTTAATTCAACGGCAAGGAAACGAAAATGGAACTCGGACTCAAGGGCAAGGTAGTCGCGGTCACCGGCGGCAGCGAAGGCATAGGGCGCGCCACCGTGCAACGTTTCGTTGCCGAAGGCGCGAAGGTCGCGTTTTGCGCGCGGCGCAAGGATGCGCTGGATGCACTCGCCAGCGAGATGCGCACAGCGGGTGGCGACGTGATGTGCATGACCGGCGACGCCAGCAAGGCGGGGGAGATGGAAGCGTTCATCGAAGCCACCGTCAAACACTTCGGCCGCATCGACGTGGTGGTTAACAACGCGGGTGGATCAGGGCAGGCGGCGTTTGCCAGCGTGCTCGACGAGGCGTGGCAGAACGACATCAACATCATGGTGTTCGCGCAGATACGCACTGCACGCGCGGCGATTCCGCATATGAAAAAGCAGGGCGGCGGGCGCATCATCAACCTGAACATGGTGGGCGCCAAACAGCCGGGTGCGGCGATGTTCCCGACCACGGTAAGCCGCGCAGCGGGCCTGGCGCTGACCAAGGGTTTATCGAAGGAAGTCGCCGCCGACAACATATTGGTGAACGCCGTGGCCGTCGGCAAAATCAAATCCGCAGGCCAGGAGCGCGGCGCCGCACGCAATAAAATTTCCGTCGAAGATCATTACGCACGCAACAGTAAATCCATCCCGATGGGCCGCATGGGTGAGTCCGAAGAAGTCGCCAACGTGATCGCGTTTCTGGCGTCGGACGCGGCGAGTTATGTCACGGGGACTTGCATACATGTGGATGGCGGGGTGTCGGGAGTTTTGTAAGTATTTGTTTTATATGAGTTTTTATTGAGGTTCGTAGCCCGTATGGAGCGCAGGGAATGAGGAAGTGGCCAATGTGTTTTCCGTATTGCGCTGCGCTCCATACGGCTACGCTTGCTCCCACAGCCCTACAACATATCGCAGGTCATACCCACGGTACTCGCACTTTACTCACACCCCCGATTATCCACCGCAATCCGCGCGCTATACCGCGTAAACGGCCGGTTGCCGGTAGGGGGCGGTTTCATCCACGTCAGCCACCACAGCGCGAGACCATCCCGTCGGATTTCTATCCGCACCGGGCGGCGGGCAAGGCTGCAGCGACCGAGGGTAATGTTAGCGTGGCGCACGTCGCGTGCCCAGTGGGGTATCCACTCGGCCTGGGTTTGAACGCACTGGCGATAGTCGTCGCCCTTGAGGCCCGGCCCGCATTGGCCTTTGTCGGGGTGGGCCAGCCACACCACGTTTTGCCGCGTGTCGATGCTGGCGCGCGCGAGTACGCTGCCGTCGTTGTCGAGAAATTCGAGCAGGCTGTTGCGCATCTGATTCACCACGCCGGTTTCGGTGCGGTAGATGAGTTGCACCTCGAACGTGGCATGCGTGGCGGCATGCCAGTAGCCGTAGGCGCAGGCCGCCGCGTACAGCACGACAGCCGCTGCGGCGCAAAGGCGCGGTGTGTTCAGTGGTTGCTTTCCATGCGCACGTCGTCGAGATCAGGCGTGTGGCCGCGCTTGACGTAGGCGTAGACGTCGGCGAGTTGTTCGTCTTTCAACTGCCTGGCAAACGACGGCATCGCGCCGCGCGTGGTTTTTACGCTGCAGATGAAGTGATCTTCGGACATGTCGGCGACGGCGGCACGCAGGTCATGTGCCGTGTCTTGCTTGAGCAGTCGCACGCCGTGGCAGACGGAACAATATTCGCCGAACACCACCGCGCCAGCGCGTTCGCGCGGCGATGCGGTGCCGGATTGCGCTTGCGATAGCGGTGTGGCCAAGCCGACGAGCATCAGTGCTGAGGCACCTACGGCCATGCCCACAAAACTATTTCGTAAGTATATGTTTTTATTCATTATTTACGTGGTCAACGTACGTATCTTCTCCGGCGTGAACGGCAGATCGCGCGGGCGCTTGCCGGTGGCGTGGGCGATGGCATTGGCGATGGCCGCCACCGCCGGGCCTTGCGAACCTTCGCCGGTGCCGAGCGAGCGTTCGTTGGGCATGTTGATGAGATGCACTTCCACCGCTGGCACGTCGTTGAAGGTGAAAATCGGATAGTCAGCCCACGAGCGTGTGGTGATGCGTTGACGGTCGAAATGAATTTGTTCTTTCAGCGTCCAGCTCGCCGATTGGATGATGCCGCCTTCGATCTGGTTAATGATGCCATCCGGGTTGACGATGAGCCCGGCGTCCACCGCGGCGATTGCGCGCGTGACTTTAACCACACCGCTGCGATCCACGGTGACATCGACCACCACCGCGCAATAACACGCGAGATTTTTGTATTGCGCAAAGGCGATGCCTCGACCCTACGAGCCGTTACCCTTGCTGTTGGGCTTCCAACCGGCCTTTTGCGCGGCCAATTCAATCACCGCGCGCGCGCGCGGGTTTTTCATGTGACGCAGACGATATTCCACCGGATCGGCACCCTCTGCCAGCGCCACTTCGTCGATGAAGGATTCGAGCGCGAACACATTGGCGTAGGCACCCAGCGTGCGCAGCGCGGAGGTGCGCACCGGCATGTCGGTCAGGTAGTGCAGCAGAATGTTCTGACGCGGAAAATCATACAGCGGCACCGCGTTGCGGTCGGCCGCGCCTGCGGGCTGTGCGCCGTTGTTCGGTACGGCGGGCGGTGCCGGGTCCGCCAGATGCCAGCCGGGTTGCTGGTGGGGCGCGTGGAGTGCGGATGGCTCCAGATTTCGTGCTGCCAGCCGACGATGTTTTTCGCTTCGTCGAGCTGCGCCTGCATTTTCATGATCATCGCCGAGCCGTACGGCTCCCACGCGAATTCGTCGTCGCGCATCCATTGCAGCTTGACCGGTCGGCCGTTGGTGGCGCGCGCCAGCAACGCGGCGTCGCAGGCGGCGTCATCTGCGCCGTTGTGGCCGTAGCAGCCGGCGCCTTCTACATGGGTGCAGGTCACGTTGGCAATGGGGGTCTTGAGCGCCTTCGCCAGATCAGTGCGCAGCGGAAACACGCCCTGGCTGTGCGTCCAGACTTGATACTTGCCGTCTTTGAACTGCGCCACTGCAGCCGACGGGCCGATGGAGCCATGCGCCTGAAACGGGCGCGTATACTCGGCTTCGATGCTGGTGATTTTGCCGCCGCCGCTGATGGCGGACGCGACCGTTTTGATGACTGAATCGCGCGAGGGCATCTTTTTCAGATGTTCATACAGCGCGGCAGTGCCACCCGTACCGCCCGGAGGCAAATCAGGTGTTTCACTCCACTTGGCCGATGCACGCAGCGCTTGCGCGGCCTTGATCGCCTGCTCCTCGCGTTCGGTGGCTACCGCCAGAAAGTTGCCGTCGCGCGTTACGGCGATCACGCCGGGCATGGCTTTTACCGCTGCTTCATCCACGCTTTGCAACGTGGCGCGATACGACGGCGGACGCACCACGCGACCGAACACCATGCCGGGCAGGCGCATATCCTGCACGTAGGCCGCGCCGCCGGTAACCTTGGCAGGCAGATCGCGACGTGGCACGCTCTTGCCGATCACCTGGTGCTGTGCGACGGGCTTGGGTTTGAATGCGGCAGTGGCTTCGCGCTTGAAGGTCACGTCCTTGGCGCTGGGCACGATGCCTTTTCCGGGGGTACGGGGACTGATTAATTTTGCCGGCGGATTGCGCATGGAGAATACCGCTACGCATTGCAATTGGGAGAAAACGCTGGCCGATGCGCTGGAATCCTACGCGCGAAAAACCACGCTGCCGAGCCTCTGGTTCTATGGCGATAACGACAGTTATTGGGGGCCGGAATTGCCCAAGGTGATGCATGCGCGCTATACCGCAGCAGGCGGCAAGGCGAAGTTTATGTCATTTGGCATATTCGAACCGGGTGACGCGCACGGCATGTTTGGCCACCGTGCAGGGCTGGATATCTGGTTAAAGCCCGTGGAGGAATTTTTGCGCAGCATCGACATGCCAGTGACTGTAGTCCCGCGCACGCTGTCGCCGACGCAAAAGGCGGCGCTCGGGCCGCTGCTCAACACATCATTGCGTGAAGCGCATCCCGCGAGCCGTTTCGCGGCATTGGCCGCCGTGGAAGCGGTGCCGCTGGTCAGTGACCATTGCCGCGAAATCTATCGCAAGTGGGTGGCGTATGAAGTGCCCAAGGCTTTTGCCATCGGGCCAACAGGGCAGTGTGGTTCATCCACGAGTGTGACACCGCCCAAACCCGGTATGCCGACCGACCCGGCGCAACGCGCCCTGGCCACGTGCGAGCAAATTGCCAAGGGTGCCTGCAAGCTCTACGCCATTGACGATGACGTGGTGTGGAAGCCGTGACGCCGTAAGTAGCGGCGATTACACGCGTTCTTCAATCCAATCCGCTATGTAATCAATCCCCACCTGCCGGTTATCGGCCTGCGCGTGGTAGTGCCCGCCATCGTCGGCGTTGAGGATTTTGAGATGCTTGTCTTTTGAGGCGATGGCGTCAAAGAGTTTGGGCGCGTTGGCCACCGGCACCACGGTGTCTTCGCCCGCGTGCACGATGATGAAGGGGCAGGTGATTTTTTCTGCGACGCCCACGAGCGAGAATTTTTTCGCTTTTTCCAGTGCGGCCTCCGCGCCATCAGGATCATCGATGCAGCCCATGATCCAGCGGAAGTGAAACGCGCTTTGCGGCGTGCCTTTGGGGTCGGCGTCTTGTCGGCGTTTGATGTTTTGCTGCCAGCCGTGTAAGTCCCAATGCAAGGCGCTCATCGCGATGCCACCACGGTAGCGCTTTTCGAAGGCGGCGACGCGCGCGGCGTAGTAGCCGCCGAAGCTGTAGCCCATGACGAAAACGCTGCTCGCATCCACATCCTTGCGTGCAGCAACAAAATCGTACGCCGCGGTGCCCGCGACCTCGTAGTCGTGACGCGCGTAGAGTTCGCGCAGGCGCAGTGATTCGCCCTGGCCGGGACCGTCGATGGCGAGCGTGTTCCAGCCGCGTGCAGCGAATTCGAGACCCGCAAACAGCACGCTCATTTCCTTGCAGTTGTCCATGCCGTTGAACACCACGATGGTGGGGGCGCGCTTGGCATCGGTGTTAAGCGCTTTCATAAAAAACGCCGGCAGTGATTTGCCACTCTCGAACGGCACCTCCACGCGCTCCACGTTCGGATAGCGCCGCAGTATTCCCCTGGTTTGGCAGTCGATGGCGACGCGGCCCATTTCGCGTTTATCGGAGCCAGGGTAAATAAAGCGTTCGGCGGTGAAGTAATACATGCCCGCGCGCAGATAGTAGTTGCCGGCGCTCATGCGACGACCGGCGGCTTCGAGCGCATCGGCGCGCGCGTGCAGGCGCTTGCCCATCGCGCGCCATTCTTCCCACCACGCGTGTGGTTCGCTCTGGCGCGCGCGCAGCTTTTCGCACACCTGATCGATTTCACCCAGCGCCACCGCGCCATACGGTGCCATGCCCTTGGTAACGAGGATGGCGTTCGACCATAACCCGTTGCCGGGGATGTGTTCGATCCAGGGGCCGTTTGCGGACATGTGTGCCTTTCTTTCGGTGCTGTAACTAATTGTTTTTATTGATAAATTCGGCTATTCTGCGGGGGCGGTCAAGAGCTGTAGCACGGGCTCCACCACGTCGTCGGCAATTTTTTTCAGCTCGTCTGCGGTACGATTTTGTATCGGATGCGGCGTGTAGATCACCGCCGGTTTAAAGCCGATGGCGCGGGATTGCACAGTCACCGCGTCGGTAAATCCGGTGGTCACCACGGATACACCGGGGATGCCGCGGCTGTCGAAATTCATCAAGTCGTGCAGACTGCACGACGTGCACGAGCCTCAATCCGAGAGACCGATGATCACCACATCCACTGCGGCGGATATCTTCGCGAGATTTTCTGCTGTGGCGACCTTGGCATTGGTGGGCTTGCCGACGCGTTGGGTTTTGATGCCGCGTGCGTTGAGGCGAATTTCAACCTGATTGAAGAATTCATCGGTGCGCGATTTGCCGATATCGAACAGGCCCACAGTTTTGCCGTCGAGCGAGGTGGGCGGCGGCACGCGCGTACGCATCACGGCGGCGGATTCCGCCGTGGGGTCGCGCATCCAGAGATTGCTTGACATGGGTACTCCTGAAATACCAGCCCGGTCGGGTGCCGTTATTGCGGCTCGACCTTGATCAGATAGGTGGTGCCGCGCACGCCGATTTCGCCGGTGGGTGTTTTCACCGAAACGGATTCCGGTTTCAGCTTGGCGATCACGCCCGACACCACGTTGAGCGTGCCCTTGCTCATGCTGGCGGCGAATTTCAGATCGCCCTTGGCGGGCGCGTAGAGATATTCGTCCACAGTGACTTCGGTATCCGGCCCGAAGGACATCACCTGGTTGTCCTTGAAGGTGATGCCCATGGTACCCTTGGCACCGGTGCGCAACACGCTGTTGACGTGCACCGGCGTGCCCGGTACGGCTTTTACGGCCTTGCCAGCGCTGGTGACTGAGGCGTCGCCATTGACGGTTTTGACAAAGCCGCTCGACTCTTGCGCCCAGGCAGAACTGCCCAGCGTGCCTGCGGCGATCAGCGCGGTGAAAGCCAATCTCGTGATTCCGTTCATTGGGGTCTCCTGGGGCGTGAATGGTGGTGCAAGGCAGTATAGCGAAGCTGCCCGGATAAACCTTGTGCCTCGCGCATCATTTACGCATTCTTTACAAATCCGCATTTACCGGCTAGCGGCTTGAAAACCATCGAACTTTTCTGCCCGGAACTTACCGTAACGAAATTTCCACGCGGCGATTTTTCGGTTCCGCTGTGTTATCCGGCGTGGGCACCAGCAGGTTGCGTTTGCCGTGCGAGTTGACCGTCATCTCGGCGACATCCAGCCCGGCCTCTTGCACCATTTTTGCAATCGCTTGCGCGCGTTGCAGCCCCAGCTTTTCATTGAATTCGGCATCGCCTTCGGTATCGGTGTGCCCGGTCACCGACACATCCGCCGCCGGACGACTTTTTGCTGTTGCAATGACCTGTGCAATCAGCGCTTGCGATGCGGGGGTGAGTTGCGCGCCGCCGGTTTCGAAATACAGCAGAAAGCTCACCGGAGCGATGGGCCGTGCAGATAGCGCCTCGCCAAAATCGCGGCGGATGCGGCTTTCCTCCACGGCAAACGCGCTGCCGCCATCGAGCGAGGCACCTTGTGCCAGGCGATCCACCAGCACCTTGCCTTTGGCACCGGTGACGGTGATCGCGCCGACGCTACCGTCCGCGTTATCGAGCAGCACCACATACGAGACGAGTTTGCGTTCCACTTGTAGCGGCGGCGGCTCGGGGGTGGCACACGCACCCAGCAGCAGCACTAACATCCCCAGACACATCCTTGCCCAGCCGTGCTGAAATTTCATCACCGTTCCTAAAAAAACAATAAAAACAAATACTTACGGTTATTTCTCGTCCAGCTTGATTTGCTCGTCGACGGCACCTGCGCGCAGCCGCGCCAGATGAAAGGCCACCAGTGTATCGCTGGCACGCTCGCGCGCCAATTGTTCAAACGCAGCAGGCGCTTGCGCAGCGCTTTGCTGGAGCAAGGCAAACGCCGCATCGTACGCAGTATCGCGCCCTGCGGGCACATGATTTGTCGTAATCACCGGCTCGTATACCGTCAGCGCCTGTGTTTTGCCCTTCACCACCAGACGGCCTATGGTGCGCACCACGGCATCATTGACACCGCTGAGCGTCGCTTCGGATACGCACACCGTGGTGCCGAGATATTTGTTCGCGCCTTCCAGCCGCGCGGCGGTGTTCACCGGATCACCCAGCGCGCGATAGTCGAACATGGTGGAGCCGCCGAAGTTGCCGACGATGACTTCGCCGGTGTGCACGCCAATGCGCGTCTTGCCGAAGGGGGTGCCCTTGGCGTGGAGTTCAGCGCTGTAACGGCTGGCAAAGGCATGCATTTCCAGCGCGCACTGGTAGGCGCGTTCACGATGATCCGGCTGGTGCACGGGTGCGGAAAACATGATCGCCACCGCATCGCCGACAATGCGATCCAGCGTACCGCCGCTGTTAAACGCAATCGCCACCATGCGATCCAGATAGGCCTTGAGTAACGACACCGCCGCAGCGGGATCCATTTTTTCCATCAGCCCGGTGAAATCTTCGAGATCGGTAAACACAAAACTACATTCCTGCCGCCGTCCGCCAAGTTCAAGCTGGCCGGGGTTGTTGACCAGATGCGCCACGCGGTTGGGCGACACATAGCGCGAGAAGGCATCGCGCACCCAGCGCTGCTCGCGTTCGCTGCTCATGTGGCGCACCACGCTGCCCACCAGAAACGTGATCAACAAGGTGAGGCCCGGCGTCACCGGATCAAGCAACAAGCCTTCGCGCGTAAACGCCAGCCACGCCGCCAGCCCGATGCCGCCCAGCACGGTCGCGGTAAACGCCGCCGACACCAGCGCGCGCGTGGTCAGCGCGACGATACCCACGATCAAGCCGCCGATGATAATGATCAAGGCTTCGATGTTTTTGGCTTGCGTGGAGCGCGCCAGATATTTACCCTCACGAATTTGCTCCAGCACCTGCGCGTGCGCTTACACGCCGGGCATGATCGCGCCCAGCGGGTTCGAGCGCAGATCGCGCAGGCCCAGCGCCGAGGTGCCGATCAGCACGATATGGTTGTCGAGGCTGCCTGTCGCATATTGGCCGCCGAGCACCTGCCACGCCGGGATATAGCGCGTGGGTTCGGGGCGCGTGTAATGCACCCACACCTCGCCGCTGGCGGTGACCGGCACGCGCACATTGGCGACGCGCACCGCTTCCACGCCCAATCCGGCCTGCGGCGAGGTGGCGATATGGTAGTTGCGCTGCTTGCGGCTGACGCGCAACAGTTCCGCGCTGAGCGAAGGCACCACCGTGCCGCGCGGGTCAGCTTCGCAGGCCTCGGCGCGCGCCAGCGGCGTCGGCGCAGTGATGGCGGGATCGCACTTACGCATCAATAGCGGTACGCGCCGCACCACGCTATCCGTATCGGCAAAAAAGGTGAACGCACCGATGCCGGTCGCGGCTTGTTCCAGCACAGCCAGCGGCGCATCCGCGCCGGTGAGTACATTGAGGAATGGCAGCGCGGGCGGCCCCGCATACACCTCGCGCGAGGGCTTCGCGGGCAACCGCGTTTGCTCGCCGTCGCGCTTGCCGGCAAAGCCCAGCACCACGCGGCCGCCGCGCAGCGCTTCGGCCATCACCTGATCGTGATCGGGTATGCGCAGCAGTTGAGTGCGCGTTTCGCCTCTGACATTCCACAGCGCGGCCATCGATTGCGGCGAGGTGCAGTCAGCCTCGGCAAACATCATATCGAAGCCGATGGCGGCGGCACCGGCGTCTTGCAGTTTGCGCACCAGATCGGCGACCTGGGTGCGCGGCCACGGCCATTGGCCGATGCGGCGCAGGCTTTCATCGTCGATATCGACGATGCGTACCTGCTGGTCTGTATAGTCGCGCGGCTGCCAGCGTTGATACTGATCGAACACCGCATTGCGCACCACTTTGACCGGCAACGGCTCATAACGATAGAGCAAAACGCCGATGATCACGGCGGCCAACGTCGCCAACCGGCCCACTGTCAGTACGCGTAGCCAGCGCATTTTTCGGCAATCCGCGAGGCGAGGGATTAGGCGCGCGGCGCGAAATGGCGATGCGCGCGCAGGATTCCGTCAGCGAGCACACCATCGTCGCATCCAGGCTGTCGAGATAGGCGCGTGGCGTCAATTCGCCAGCGAACATGCGTTTGGCGTTGGGCAGTGCGCGCGTGACGGCATCGTTACCGAGGCTGCGATAGACCCACGCGGTCAACGGCGACGCGGTGAGATCGCTGGCGGATTCCTTGGAGCGGCCGTGATCGAGCACGGACAGCAGTTGCGCATCGAGCTGGGTTTCATCCACTTGCGGCGGCGGCAGAAAATCTTCCACCCGATCCGGGCGGCCATAACTGCTGCGAATATCGCCCAGCATCATCGACACTGGGCAATCGCCACCGGTCGCCTGCGCCAGCGCCTCGACCACGGAGATGCTGACGATTTTCATGCGCAAATATTTGGTGGCGAAGGCCAGGTTGTCGCGCGCAGCGGCGCGCAGCGCGGCGAATTCGGCGGCGCCGGGCGTGCCGTTATAGTCGTGAAAAATACTGTCCGGATTCAGCGATCCGAGAAACCCTTCCATGCGCGACAACGCTATGCGGTAATCCTGTATCGAATAAATACCCACCACCGCCAGTGGCGCATTCGATTCCTCGATCAACAGCCAGGTGGTGGAGAGGAACACTGCCGGGTTGGCCTCGGAAAAGCTCGCCACATCGTGATTGGACAGCACCGTGGCGTCGGTCACCGCGCGATCCACCTCGGCTGCCGTGGGTTGCAGGCCCAGCGCGATGCTGACCGCCTTGACGCGTTCCGCCAGCACTGCCGACGGGCTGTGGCCCGCGGCGTTGCTCATGCGAAACGGGATGGTCGATTCGATGCAGGCGACAATCGCGATCAAATCCTGCGTCGGTAAATAGGCTTCCAGTGTGCGCGTGGCCACCACCGCGCTGAGAAATTCGTTCATGCCGCCGTAGAGCGCCAGTGGTTGTCCGGCCTTGACGCCGAAAATACCGGTGCAGATGGCGTAGCCATCGTCGCGCTCTTCTATGGCGCGAATTTCAACGCGGTCGCGTTCGGCACGCACCACGCGCCGTAGCAGGGTGTCGGCGCTTTTCGGGAATCCGCCATCCAGTTGGTAATACACGATGTCGTGAAACAGCGTCGCCAGCACCTGCCGTGCGTTCATGCCCTCGCACATATCGAAGATGTGCGTCGAGGTGTGGTACGTGCGGCGCCCATGATCCATGGAGTGCTGCACCAGCATGGCCATGCGTTCAACATCGGCCACTGGCACTTTCACCGACAGGTCGGCGAACGCGGTGGAGAACAGACTGATAAAGCGGTTTACGGTTGCGATGACCATCTTGTGGGTCCTATGGGTAGTACAGGTACTATGTTTGTCTCATCCCTGATTATTTTGTTTTGCAGGCATGTGCTTTTTACACCAACTTGACTGCTTTCGTCACCAGTTGCATTTCAACTTTGTTGCGTCCTGCCAGCCAGCCTGGAAAAATGCCGGAAAACAAGCCCGCCGAGCCGCCTGCACGCACCACGATCACGCCATCATCGTGAAATTTGGGAATCATCTCGGTGGCGCGGCTGGCCGCTACACCTTCGCCGATGCCGTCAAGCCCGGCGAGTAGCTCGCTGCCAGGCCGGATGGTCGCCTCGTGGAGCGCTTTTTCGATATCGCGTCGGCCCCAGCCTGCTTCGTGGTAAATGCGGTAGTGCTCCGGCGACAGCACCACGATACAGCGCGCGGATTGCGTCAGCCGCTCGTGCCCCAATTTTACGAGCGTGGTGGAGAACGATTTCGACAGCCCTTCAGGCGTGCGTGATTTTTGGTCGACAAAGGCCTCGACGCCGTGGCCCTGAAACAGCGTGACGGTGGATTCGCCGCGCTGGAAACCGCGCGCCACGGACAACGGCTCCCACGTGGGGTCGGATTCATCCTCGGCGAAGCACAGGCCGATTTTGCTGGGCGCGCCGAGCGTTGCGCGGTCAGCTTCGCCGGGCTTGCCGCCGCCGACGTTGCGCACGATCAGATTGAGCGCGCGGCCTATGGTCATGTTGGGGCGGTTGCCCTGACCCAGCGCGTTGATGCCGCTGTTCATGCCGATGCGCTTGGCCACCGGCCCGTTGACAATGATCACCGGCGAGGAAAAATACGTTGTTGCCAGCACGCCATGCAGCGTGAACACCGGTTCCAGCGCGGCTTCGAGTACGGCCAGCAGCACTGGCATGTATTCGGGATGACAACCGGCCATCACCGCGTTGATGGCGACCTTTTCCACGGTGCAGGGCGCGAGATAGGGCGGAATCTTGCCGACAATTTCATCCGGCTTGCGTGGCGTGCCTTTTAACATGCGCAACACGCGCACATCGGTGGGCGGCGTTACCGGCAGGCCGTCAGTCCAACCACGCCGATAACACATTTCCACCGGATCATCGTCAGGCGCGTATTCGATCTTGCGCGCGGCGAGCATGCCGCCCTGGTATTTTGCTTCCAGCCGCTCGGCCACACCGGGCTCGAGTGAGCGTGAGCCTCATCCGGGCACCAGCGGCGGCAGACTTGCGCCGATGGAGTTGATGCCGGTGAGCCGTTGCCATGCTGCGCGATCCCAGCCCATGACGCGCTCGGCTTCCTGGCCTGCCACAAAGCGAATCAGGGTGGGGGTGGCTTCGATGTTGTTCAAATACGAATGGTCGAGTTCGGTGTCGTCGACGAGGTTTTTCACTCGCGCGGGAAATTGCATATCGTCCTGCGTCACCACCTGAAAATCGGCGCGTGCGCTGGCTGCTTCCTGCATTTGCGCTTCGATCATCGAACAGGTCGGGCAGGCGCGTTTGACAAAAGCAACCAGGCCATTGGCGAGCAGGGTTTGTGGCATAACGGTGTTCCGTTTCAGGGTGCGTTCAGAAAGGTTCGCGTCGCCGGTTATCCAGCAACTATGGTAGATTCACAGCAGATTTGTCGCGGCAAATTTAACGATACCCGATTTTATAACGTTGCCGTCCCCGCGTTATACCCTGAGTCACGAACGCATGCCCGCACCCCGTATCGACAACCCCCAGCGCCGCCGTGCGCTGAAACTGTTTTCCGCATCCGCCTGCCTAGCCATGACGCCACCCGCCACGCACGCACAACCCAAACCACCGGCCTTGCTGCAACGGCGCATTCCCAAAGCCAAAGGCACCGACGCGCTGCCGGTGATTGGTATCGGCACCTATCAAACCTTTGATGTCGCCGCCCAGGCACCCGAACGCGCCGAGCTGAAACAGGTGCTGCTCGAATTTGCCGCGGCGGGCGGCACCGTGCTGGATTCCTCGCCGATGTACGGCGAGGCCGAGCGCGTGGTCGGCGATCTTACGCACGAGCTCGGCAACCGCGATAAATATTTTTTCGCCACCAAGGTGTGGATCAGCGGCCAGCAGGCGGGCGTGCGGCAAATGGAGCAATCGTTGACGCTGATGCGCACCGCGCGCATGGATCTGATGCAGATACACAATCTGCTCGATCTGGCCGTGCACACGCGCACGCTGCGCGAGTGGAAAGCCAGCGGCAAGATACGCTATATGGGCATCACGCACTATCACGAAGACGCTCACGCTGAACTTGAAAAGTTAATAAAAACAAATACTTACGATACGGTGCAATTTAATTACTCGATGCTGGAACGCCAAGCCGAGGCGCGCCTGTTACCGGCCTGCGCGGATGCCGGCGTGGCCGTCATCATCAATCGGCCGTTTGCCCAGGCGAATCTGTTTGGCCGCGTCAAAGGCAAGGCGCTGCCGCCGTGGTGCGCCGAGTTTGATTGCCATTCATGGGCGCAGTTTTTTCTCAAATACCTGCTCGGTCATCCGGCGGTGACTTGTGTCATACCCGGCACGCGCCGCGTCACGCATCTGGCGGATAACCTGCAAGCGGGCATGCAGCGCATGCCCGATGCCGCGCAGCGAAAACGTATGCTGGAAACGTTTAACAGTCTGTAAAGTTTGCCTGAAGTTTGCGTCCGGCGTATTGTAGCGGGCGCTTGAAAACCAACCCCAATTCACGACCCAGGAGAACACCATGTCCAAAATGAAAACTCTCACCCGATTGACCGCAGCACTGGCGCTGGCCGCGTCAGCCGGTGCAGCGCAAGCCCAATCGTACGGTGCCAATATCAGCACGGAAGCCGCCAAAAAAGTGTCGGCCGGGACGCTCGCCGAGTGCGCGAAGAACAACTGGCGCGTGGCGGTGGCGGTGGTGGATACCGCCGGTGCGCTGGTGCACTTCAAGCGCATTGATGACACGCAGATCGCCAGCATCGAGATCGCGATCGCCAAAGCGCGCGCGGCGGCGACGTTCCGCCGTCCCACCCGCGTGTTCGCCGATGGCATTGCCAAGGGCAATAACGCCCTCGCCACTTTGCCCGGCGTCATTGGCTCACCCGGCGGTGTGCCGATCGTTGTCGGCGGCAAGATCGTCGGCGCGGTGGGTGTGAGCGGCGTCACGGGCGATCAGGACGAGCAATGCGCCAAAGTCGGCGTCGGCGCGCTGTAAGCGGTATTGTTTAGCGCTAGTCAGGCCCACAGGATGTATCCTGTGGGCCTTGCTT
>CAMBGJ010000009.1 GCA_945865805.1 Bordetella parapertussis | reverse complement strand
GGGTGGATTGAGCGTGGCGGCGGTGTGTTACACGACTGTATAAACAGAGCACGACAACAAAAAAACCGGGCAAAGCCCGGTTTTTTTGTGACGCAAAAAAGCAAAATGAAGCAGTAAAACTATCAAGCAGCCTGGATGTTGCTGGCTTGCTTTTTGCCCTTGTTGCCGTCGGTGATGTCGAAGGTCACTTTCTGACCTTCTTTCAGGCTTTTGAAGCCTGACATGTTGATCGCGGAGAAATGCGCGAAGAGGTCTTCGCCGCCGCCATCCGGAGTAATAAAGCCGAAGCCTTTTGCATCGTTGAACCACTTGACTGTGCCGGTTGCCATTTTGCGCGTTCCTTAGAAATGTAGAGATTTAGAGTTGAGGTAATCGAAGGCAAACAAAAATATAAATCGAAGGGTGCCTTCTTCAATGTTTTGGTCTCAAAGCTTCCCAAGGACGAACATCCAACAACACCGGAAAATCCAAACCTTTAGTACTCGGATACTCGGAAATCAAACACCGTCAAGCATTATACACACAATTAATTTTGTGGGTATTTGTCTGATTCCTGATTCCTGAGGCGTTTTTGGCAAAGATCGCATTGCGTGAAAACCGGTAATGTCGCGTCGCGATGACGCATGAGTGGAGTGCCGTCGGTTGTTTTTTGTGGTTTTTGCCGAATTTCCGCTGGTGTAAAGGCCTGGAAAGCGGGGTTATGATGCGCAAAGTGCCACTTGTGCTGGCTGGCGGGCCTATTCTGGCCGCATTGTGGGTGATTTCTGGAAATTCTACTTCGGGAGACTGCAAATGAAGATTGCCAATAACGTGACCGATTTGATTGGAAACACGCCGCTGGTGCGTATCAACCGGCTAACGCAAGGCTGTGCAGGCGAGGTGCTGGCGAAACTGGAGTTTCAGAATCCCGCGCACAGCGTCAAAGATCGTATTGGTTTGTCGATGGTCGAGGCAGCCGAAAAAGCCGGGCGGGTGAAGCCCGACACGATTTTTCTCGAGCCGACCAGCGGCAATACCGGCATCGGCCTGGCGATGGTGTGTGCTGCGCGCGGCTACAAGTGCGCGATCGTGATGCCCGACACCATGAGCCGCGAGCGGCGCGCGCTATTGCGGGCGTATGGCGCAGAGTTGATTCTGACGCCGGGCGCCGAGCGCATACCGGGCGCGATCAAAAAGGCCGAAGAGATGGCCGCCGCCGACACGCGTTACCTGATTCCGCAGCAGTTTGAAAACCCCGCCAATCCCGATGTGCATCGCAAAACCACCGCCGAGGAAATTTGGCGCGATACCGATGGCAAGGCCGACATATTGATTTCGGGCATCGGTACCGGCGGTACTATTACCGGCATAGGCGAGGTGTTGAAAGCACGCAAGCCCGCGTTTCAATGCGTGGCGGTGGAGCCCGATGCTTCGCCGGTGTTGTCGGGCGGGCAGCCTGGGCCGCACCCGATACAGGGCATAGGCGCGGGCTTCGTGCCCAGGGTGCTTAATACCAAAATTTACGATGAAGTCGTGCGCGTCAAAAACGACGATGCCATGGCCATGGCGCGGCGCATGGCGAAAGAGGAGGGCATCCTCGTGGGTATTTCCTCGGGCGCGGCGATGTGGGCCGCGATTGAAGTCGCACGGCGTGCATCCAGCCAGGGCAAAACGATCGTGGTGATTATTCCGTCGTTCGGCGAACGGTATTTGAGCACGCCGCTGTTTGCGGGGTTGATGGATTAGGCGCGTGAATGCACTTAAAGGCTATGTAACCACGGAACACACGGAACACACGGAACACACCGAATCTTTGGTTCTCGGTGTTCCTTCCGTGTCTTCCGTGTCTTCCGCGTTTTCCGTGGTGAATGGCCTTGCGGTTTGTTCGCTTAACCCGTCGCCAGCAACTCCACCTCAAACACCAGCGTCGCATTCGGCGGAATCACGCCGCCCGCGCCGTGTGCGCCGTAGCCGAGATCGGGCGGAATTGTCAGTTTGCGTTTGCCGCCGATTTTCATGCCCTGCACGCCCTCATCCCAGCCGCGGATCACGCGCCCGCCGCCCAGTGGAAACACGAACGGATCATTGCGGTCTTTGCTGGAATCAAATTTCTCGCCGCTGGTGAGCCAGCCGGTGTAATGCACGGTGACATCCTGGCCGGCGCTGGCCTCAGTGCCGCTGCCGACGGTGATGTCTTCGATGATGAGTCCGCTTGCGGTGGTAATTGATGCCATAACGATTCCTTGTGTCGATGGATGAAAGAGACCGCATTATGCCTGTGTGCGCCGCGCGCGTGAGCCGAGATAGTGCGCAATGTGAACCGTCGTGCGGTAAGACTGTGGTAAGCGATATGTGAGATACTCAACACTGGTATCTATGTTCTAACGTGCTGTACTCACTGCGTTGCGTATTATGGAATCTCGTGTGTCGTGTCTGCGTCTCTACGTGTGCCGTGCGTATTCGCGAGTTGCCAAAGTGTATAGGGCGTGGCGTGTTTCGCCGGGTTCAAAGGTAATCCTGCCTGATGTCTTGTCTTATCTTGTAAAAACTAATCTGGAGTTACTGGTGGCTAAATTAATGGCATTGTTTTCGTTGTTGATGTTGGGCATGGTTCGGTTGGCGAGTGCGGCTGAAATTGCGGATGCGCCGATACCGGAACCGAATTACATCGGTATTCTGGTTTTCCTCGGTCTGTTTTTTGGGTTGGGTGGCTGGTTCATGTGGCGGGTTATGCGTAACAAGGGCGACGACGACAAAAAGTAACGCCATCAACGGTTGCGGAAAAACGCGCCTTGTCCGGCGCGTTTTTTTTGTACGGTGCTAGGCAGACCGGCATGTACACTACGCGCCGCCATCAACGGCAACCGGCGCGTGGTAGGGGTGTGAGTGGAGCGGTTTATTGTAACTAATTGATTTTATTGAATAAATTGTTATTACATGGCGCGACGCAAGGTTGCCCATAGCGTGAAATCGAAGGTGCACGACGAGCCCGCCTCGCCAGCATCGCGCTGGCATGTGTACGTCTTGCGCTGTGCTGATGGCACGCTCTATACCGGTGTGGCAATCGATATTGCGCGCCGTCTGGCGCAGCACAACGGCGCGTTGGCCAATGGCGCGCGTTATACGCGGACACGGCGGCCAGTGAAACTGGCGTATCAGGAGTCAGCCGCGAGCCGTTCCGCGGCGTGTAAGCGGGAATACGCCATCAAGCAGCTCACGCGGCGCGAAAAACTGGCGTTGATTAAAACCGGCAGGACCATCAAGGCTTAGGAATCATCGCGAACGGCGCATCGCCGAATCGTCGCCGCGCTTCGGCGTGCAACGGTTTGACGGCTTGCGCGAATGCCTGGCGCGCGTCGGGGGTGAGTTCCACCACTTCGCCGCCGGCAGCCAAGATCGCCTGCCGAGCGAGAGTTTCTTCCGCCACCGCAAGCTCACGTTGCGCCAGCACGGCTTTGCGCACGGCAGCGCGCATGCCGTCCTGTAGCGCCTGTGGCCAGCGGTCAAACTGCGCGCGATTCATATAAATGCCGCGTGAGTGATAGCAGTGCGCGGACAGGGTGTGGTAGCGGTGCACCTGGTGCGCGTTGTAATCCACCGTGTTGGCCAGGGGGTTTTCCTGGCCGTCGACCACGCCGGACACAATCGCTTCCAGTCCCGGCTTGAGATCGAGTGGGCAGGGCACCGCCCCGGCCAGTTCAAAACTGCGGCGGTGGATTTCGCCCGGCATGATGCGGATTTTCATGTCCTTCATGTCCGCCAGCGTGCGCAGCGGGCGCACTCGATTGGAAATATGCCGGTAGCCATTTTCAAAAAAACCCAGCACACGGTAGCCGGGAATTTTGGCTTCGATGCTGCGCGCCAGCCACGCACCGAACTCGCCATCGATGGCCGCGCGCGCCTGTTGCAGGTTGTCGAACAAAAACAGCAGGTCGACAAAATCCAGCTCCGGCACGCGCCCGGCGATGTAGCTGGTGGATTGGTAGGTCAGCGACAGCACGCCGTCTTCCACCATCCAGAATAAATCTGCGGCGTTGTAGCCGAAATCCATCACGTTCCACACGTAGTGCACATTGATTTCATTGCCGAATTGCGCGGCGAGCGTGTCACCGATGACCTTGATGCCACGGCTGCAGGTGGTATTGGGCGGGCCATAGCCGCCGAGGGTGATACGGAAGGGATTGCTCATGACAGTCTCGGGAGTTACGAGGCCGCATTCTAACCGAGCCGTCGTACGAACTACCGCAGACACGAACTACCGTAAGGGCAGTGTTAACATCCTCTCTGGAGGAAAACATGACCCTGGAACTAACCAAACCCGCAGCCGATGTGTTTGACGCCGCACGCACACGGCGTTCTGTTCGTGCGTACAAACCCGACGTTATCCCGCCGGAGACTTTGCGCGAGATCGTGGCGCTGGGACGCTGGGCGCCCAGCGGTTCAAACATACAGCCGTGGCGCGTGCACGTGATGGCGGGCGCCACGCTAAAACGCGTCGGCAACGCGATACAGCAGGCATTTTTGACCGACGAGACGGGCCACACACGCGACTACAACTATTACACCGACCCGATCGAGGAACCGTACCTCGCGCGGCGGCGCGCCTGCGGCTGGGGGCTCTACGGCACGCTGGGCATCGGACGCGGCGACCATGAAAAGTCGAAGGCTTACCGCGCTGGCAACTACGTGTTTTTCGGCGCGCCCGCCGGACTGGTGCTGACCATAGATCGCACGCTCGAAGTCGGCAGTTGGTTCGACTACGGCCTGTTCGCGCAGACGCTGATGCTGGCGGCGCGCGCGCGTGGGCTGCACACTTGCGCGGAAGCGTCGATCGCCAGTTACCCGGATATCGTGCGGCGTGAGTTGGGTATTTCGCGCGACTACACCATCATGTGCGGCATCGCGATGGGTTACGCGCAGGACGACGCAGTTGTCAACACGTTTCAGCCGACGCGCATCGAGCTGGATGAATACGCCACGTTTTATGATTGAGCCTCACCCTATGAACAGACTCGTGATGCGCGCGGCATGCGCAACCATCGTCGCCTGCGCGCCACTGGCGGCGCTGGCGCAAGACGCGGCGTTTCCCACCAAGCCCGTGCGCATGGTCATCCACATCGGCCCCGGCAGCAGCATGGATATCGTTGGCCGCGTACTCGGGCAAAAACTCAGCGAGGCCTGGGGCCAGACACTGGTGGTCGACAATCGCGCTGGCGCGGGCGGCATTATCGGCATGGATGCGGTGGCCAAGGCGCCGCCAGATGGCTACACCATCCTGTTTGGCGCGGCGAGCATGGCGATCGCGCCGTCGTTTTACAAAAAATTACCGTTCGACGCGCTGCGTGATTTCGAGCCGATCACGCAAATTACCTCGCGCTACAACCTGCTGGTGGTGCCGGTCAGTTCACCGCTGAATTCGGTGAAGGAGGTGATCGCGATGGCCAAATCGAAACCGGGCTTCGTGAGCTACGGTTCCGGCGGCGGCACCGGCAGCTCGGATCATCTGGCGGGGGAATATTTCGCGCTCATGGCGGGCCTGCAATTGCTGCACGTGCCCTACAAGAGCGGGCCGCAGGCGATGACCGATCTCATTGGCGGCCAGCTTAGTATCTATATGGGCGGCGTGCCGGTGAGTTTGCCGATGATCAAATCCGGCAAATTGCGCCCGCTGGGGGTGAGCAGCCTCAAGCGTATCGCGCAGTTGCCCGACGTACCGGCCATCGCCGAAGCTGGCGTGCCGGGGTTCGAGGTCAATGTGTGGTATGGCCTGTTCGCACCGCGCGGCACCTCGCCGAAAATCATCGCAAAAATCTCGGCGGATGTGAGCCGCATCGTCAAGGCGCCCGAGATGCGCGAGCGTCTCGCCGGTCTCGGCGCCGATGCGGAAGGCACCGCACCCGAAGCGTTCAAAAATTATTTTCGTGCCGACGTGGAGAAATGGGCCAAGGTCGTCAAAGCCGCAAAGGTTTCGGCGGAGTAGCGCACGCCAGATGAAAACGCTGCTAATCGTCTATCACACCATGACCGATGGCGCGCGGCAGATGGCGGCTGCGGCGGCTCGTGGCGCATCAGAGGAACCGGCGGTGTCGGTGCGACTGTTGCCCGCGCGCGACAGCGGGCCGCACGACGTGTTGCAGGCGCACGGCTATATCTTCGTGACGCCGGAAAATCTGGCGGCCATGTCCGGCATCATGAAAGATTTTTTCGATCGCACGTTTTACGCCGCGCTGGATCAGATCACCGGACGTGCCTATGCCACACTAATCTGTGCAGGCAGCGACGGCGAAAACGCCGTGCGCCAGATTGATCGCATCTGCACCGGCTGGCGGCTGCGCAAGGCCGCCGAACCGGTGATCGTGTGCACCCGCGCACAAACGCCGGAGAAAATTCTCGCGCAAAAAGTGATTCCGACGGATCAGTTGCAGCGCTGCGAAGAGGTGGGGGCGGCAATGGCGGCGGGTTTGGCGTTAGGGGTGTTTTAATGTAAGCATTTGTTTTTAAATGATATTTTTTATAACACTGGATATCTTGATACTGTTGATGCGTTTCCAATGTCAGTCAATTGATGCAGAAAACTATCCTTGTCATTCCCGCGAAAGCGGGAATCTATAGGGAGTACCCTGTGGCACAGTGTTATGGCTTCCCGCCTTCGCGGGAATGAAAGCGGTGGTTTATTACGCGCAAGAATCCCGGATGAATCCTATTTTTAAACTTTGCATCGCATTGGCGTTGTTGTTCCTGGCAGCATGTAGCACCCCACCGCGCAGCGGCATGCCGCAGTACACCACCCTGCCTGCGACCGAACGCCCGTCGCCCAACTTCGGCCTACGGCGGCCGAATTTCGTCATCCTTCATCACACGGCCGACGATACCGCCGAAGACTCGCTGCGCACGCTGACCAACCCGAAATTCCAGGTGAGTTCGCACTATTTGATCGGCCGCGACGGCAAACTCTATTACCTGGTGGATGAACTCGCGCGTGCGTGGCACGCCGGTGAATCCTTTTGGGGCGGCACGACCGACCTGAACTCCGCGTCGATCGGCATCGAACTTGACAACAACGGCCGCGAGCCGTTCGCCGAACCGATGATTGTCACGTTGTTGGCGCTGCTGGACGATATCAAGCGCCGCTACAAAATCCCTGCGGCGAATTTTCTCGGGCACGGCGATATTATTCCGGGGCGCAAGGTGGATCCCAGCCGGTTTTTCCCGTGGCGGCGGCTGGCCGAGCGCGGCTTTGGCATGTGGTGTGATCCGCCGTATGCCCCGTACGCTGTGGCGGCAAATCGCGACGATGCCTTGCTACTCGCGGCGTTGGGCTACGACGTGACGCGGCTCGACGCCACGCGGGGTGCCTTCAGGCGCCATTTCCTGGCGGACGAAAGCACCGCGCCATTGAATGATAACGAGCGCGCCTTGTTGCAATGCCTGATCTTGCGCAAGCGGGAGTAGTGGGCCGGCGTCAGCGGTACGTCCGGGGGAAACGCGGCGTTTCGTGCTGGCCGGGCAAAAGCGCCGAGGCGCGGTAATACGCACTGGGGGAGATTGCGGCGGGTGGGATGCGGTGGACGCTGAACGCGCTAATCGAGCCTTCGCCCCAAACTCGCACGTTCCTCCAGGTCATAACCGATGGCACGGTAGAACCCGATCACCTCGGCATTGGTGGCGCGCACCTGCAAATTCACCTTGGTGCAACCGAGTTTTTTCAACCCGGATTCGGCGGCGCGCATTAGCCGCGTGGCGATACCCCGGCGGCGTGCGGCCGGTAGCACGGCGAGGTGATATATCCAGCCGCGCACGCCGTCAAACCCCGCCATCACGGCACCGGCCAGGGTTGCGCCGTCGAAGCAAAGCAGAATCAGCTCGGGTTGAATCGTGAACTTGCGCGCCAGCAGCAAACTGGGTTCATTCCATGGCGGATCATCCGGAAATACGGTGTTCCACAGCGCCACTAAGGGATCGTGATCCTGGCGTTGATAGGGGCGAACGGTTAAAGGGTCTTGCACGATCTGCATTGACGACAGCACTGCGCAAAGTGTTGCCGGGGATGCACAAATACTCGCAGCACCCGCAGTCACGAGTTCCTCGCGCGAGCCGTAACCCCACAGCACGCCGACCGCCAACACGCCATTCGCCTTGGCACCCACCATGTCATGCAGCCGATCCCCCACCATCACGGCCGTTTCCGGCGACACGGATTCGCAGCTCAAAATATGCGCGATCAGATCGGCCTTGTTCGAGCGCGTGCCATCGAGTTCGCTGCCGTACACGGCGCGAAAGTAGCTATCCAGCCCAAAATGCTCGACGATTTTCACGGCGTACACCGTCGGTTTTGACGTGGCCACATACAGCACCGCGCCCTGAGCCTTGAGCGCTGCCAGTTCCTCGGCGATGCCGGGATAGACAGTGTTTTCAAATAGGCCAGTGACAGTGAATCGTTCGCGATACAAGGCCACGGCTTCGTCGATACGCACCGGGTCAGTCGTATTCAACAGCGTGCGAAAAGATTCCTGCAACGGCGGGCCGATATAACGCGCGAGTTCAGCATCGCTCGGGCACTGCAGTTGTAGCGAATTCAGCGCGTGCTTGATGCAGCCGACGATGCCCACGCGCGGGTCGGTCAGGGTGCCGTCGAGATCGAGTAAGACATTCATGTGTTTTAGTTTAATGGCGAAAAACTGTGTAACCTGTTGTTTTTATATATTATTTTTTATATTAGTCTGAGTGGATTGCGGCACGTGCAGCGAGTGTGACTGACCTCACGGATCGCAGTTACGCGCCTGCCGCGGCCTTCTGATCCAGCATTTCCCAGCGCGCAAATTTCTGCGCAAGCAGTTGTTCGATTGCGCCTGCGCGCAGACGGTCGGCCTTGATCGCTTCCGTGCCGTGCTTGTGATAATCCGCGCTGCTCATGCGTGCGGTCAGCGCCAGTTGTTCTTGCTCCAGCACTTCAATTTCCAACGGCAGGGCATCAAGTTCGCGTTGCTCCTTGAAGCTCATTTTGGCTTTGGGTTTTTCACGCATGAAGGTTTGCGGCTTGGTGGCGGACGCGGCTGCCGCTCCTTCGCTCTTGGGCCGTTGCGCGAGCCAGTCGCTGTAGCCACCGGCGTATTCTTTCCACACGCCATTACTCCCGGCGGCGAGCGTTTGTGTGACGACGTTATCCAGAAACGCGCGGTCGTGGCTCACCAGTAGCAGCGTGCCGGTGTAACCTTGCAGCGTGTCTTCAAGGAGCTCCAGCGATTCGATATCGAGGTCGTTGGTGGGTTCGTCGAGCACCAGCAGGTTGGCGGGTTGGGCGAACAGGCGCGCCAGCAGCAGGCGATTGCGTTCGCCGCCGGAAAGCATTTTCACCGGTGCGGTGGCGCGTTGCGGCGGAAACAAAAAATCGTTGAGATAGCTCATCACGTGCTTGCGGCCCTGGGCGGTTTCCACCCACTCCGAGCCGGGGCTGATGGTTTCGATCAGTGTGCGTTCCGGGTCGAGCTGGGCGCGCATTTGGTCGAAGTAAGCGACTTGCAGATTGGTGCCGAGGCGCACGCTGCCGGTATCCGCTTCGAGCGAGCCGAGGATTAATTTGATCAGCGTGGATTTACCCGCGCCGTTGGGGCCGATGAAGCCGAAACGATCACCGCGCATGATGCGTAGCGACAGATTGTTGACGACGGTGTTGCCGTCAAAACTTTTGCTGACCTCGTCAAGTTCCGCCACCAGCTTGCCGGAACGTTCGCCGGCATCCAATCCGAGCTGCACCTTGCCCAGCCGCTCGCGCCGCGCGGCGCGCTCATTGCGCAGCGCTTCGAGACGTCGCCCGCGACCTTCGTTGCGGGTGCGGCGCGCCTGGATGCCCGTGCGGATCCACACTTCCTCCTGCGCCCAGAATTTGTCGAACTTGCGGTTGATGACTTCCTCGGCGGCGAGTTGATCGGCCTTGCGCGCCTCGTAGGCGGCGAAATTGCCGGGGTAGGAACGTAACAGGCCGCGATCGAGTTCGACGATGCGCGTGGCCACGCGGTCAAGGAACGCGCGGTCGTGGGTGATGATGATGGCGGATTTCACCGGCCCGGCCACCAGCAGGTCTTCCAGCAGCGTGATGCCGTCGATGTCGAGATGGTTGGTGGGCTCGTCGAGCAGCAGCAGATCGGGTTTTTTGGCCAGCGCCAGCGCCAGCATCGCCCGCTTGCGCTCGCCGCCCGAGGCGGTGGCGGTGGGGCGGTTTTCATCGAGACCGAAGCGATGTAAAAACTCGGTGAGTCGCGCCTCGCACGCCCAGCGCTCGCGGTCGTCGTGCAGGTCTTCAAATTGTGCGGCGAGTGCGAGACTTTCGCGCAGGGTTTCTGCTTCCGGTGGCGACGATTCCTGTTCGACGGTGGCGACACGCAGGCCGTCTTCGCTACCGCACACGCCGTCGTCCAACGCCATTTGGCCGGCGATGATTTTGAGCAGCGAAGATTTGCCAGTGCCGTTGCGGCCGATGAAGCCGATGCGCTCATTGGGCTGCACGGTGAGGTTGGCGCGGTCCAGCAGTGGGGTGAGGCCGAACGCGAGTTCGGCGTCTTGCAAGGTGATGAGAGGCATGAGTGAAAAGTTCTTGCTACGGTGAACGCATGGGAGCACGGAGAAAACGAATTCCCATCGCAGGATGCCGGTGATGAAGGAACTGCATCGGGCGGTGCCGGGGGCGCAGGCTATGTCGCGCGACCGGTACTACGGCTTGTCTTCGGGGATGGCCTTATTATAACCTATTGTTTTTATTGTGTATTTTCAGACGTGTCAAGCCGCGTTCCAGCGTAAATCCAGCGTCAATGGAAACGCCGGATTCAGCGCCTCGGCCTCTACAGTCATGGGCCCCGGCGTGTGGCCGTGATCCCAGAAACGTGCTGTGCGCCGTGCTTCGGCTTCATTGGCGTTGACCGGAAACGTGTCGTAGTTGCGTCCGCCGGGATGCGATACATGGTAGGTGCAGCCGCCAATCGAGCGCTTGCTCCAGGTGTCCACAACATCGAACACCAGCGGCGCCTGCACGCCGATCGACGGATGCAGCGCCGACGGCGGATGCCAGGCGCGAAAGCGCACGCCCGCGACAAACTCACCCGGCACGCCGGTGGGATGCAGCGGCAGCGCGCGGCCATTGCAGGCGACCAGATGACGCGATTCAGTGAGGCCATTCACTTTGATCTGCATGCGCTCGACCGACGAATCGACGTAGCGCGCGGTTGTGCCTGCGTGCATTTCTTCGCCCAGCACGTGCCACGGCTCGATGGCCTGACGCAGTTCGAGACGCACATTCGCGTAAGTGGCCGTGCCATGGCGCGGGAAACGAAACTCGATGAACGGCGCGAACCAACTGAAGTCGAACGCGTAACCGGCGCGCTGCAAATCACGAACTACATCCCGCATGTCGGCCGCGACAAAATGCGGCAGCATGAATTGATCGTGCAGGCGCGTGCCCCAACGAATGAGCTGGCCTGCGTAGGGCGTTTTCCAGAAGCGCGCGACCAACGTGCGCAGCAGCAGCATCTGCGTGAGACTCATCTGTGCGTACGGTGGCATTTCGAAGCCGCGAAACTCCAGCAGGCCCAGCCGACCGCTGGCGCTGTCGGGCGAATACAGTTTGTCGATGCAAAATTCCGCGCGGTGTGTGTTACCGGTGAGATCAACCAGCAGGTTACGCAACAACCGGTCGACCAGCCATGGTGTGAGCGATTCTTCGCCTGCCGCCTGCTTGATCGCCAATTGCTGGAACGCGATATCCAGCTCGTAGAGATTGTCGTCGCGCGCCTCGTCCACGCGCGGCGCCTGACTGGTGGGGCCGATGAACTGGCCGGAGAATAAATACGACAGTGCCGGATGGTTCTGCCAATACGTAACCAGGCTGCGCAGCAGATCCGGACGCCGCAGCAAGGGGCTGTCCGCCGGCGTTGCGCCGCCGAGCGTGACATGGTTGCCGCCGCCGGTGCCGGTATGGCGTCCATCGAGCATGAATTTTTCGCTGGCGAGCCGCGTGAGACGCGCTTCTTCGTAGAGCGCCAGCGTGTTGGCGCCAAGCGTATTCCAGTCCGGCGCGGGATGAATGTTGACTTCAATCACGCCGGGATCCGGGGTGACATTGAGCACGTGCAGACGCGGATCGGCCGCCGGGCCATAACCTTCGATGCGCACCCGCAGCGCGAGCTGTTCGGTGACCTGCTCGATCACCGCAATCAGATTGAGATAGTCCTCCGCGCGCTTTAACGGCGGCAGGAATACGTGCAGGCGTTGATCGCGAACTTCGATGCACAAGGCCGTGCGCACGATATCGCGCGGCGCGGTTTTGTTCTCATGGCCGCGAAAACGGATCGAGGGGCGTTTTTTTTCCGCCAGGGCGTGCGCATCGTGCAGATCGCCGCGTTGTTCAAACGGATCGCGGTCAATGTCCGGTTCGCTGTCCTCGGGCAGCCGTTCCGGCAGCGATGCCAGCGGCAGACGGTTGCCCAGCGCCGAGTCGCCAAACAGCAGGTAAAGCCGTTCGCGTTTGAGCGGCCACGGCGAGCTTTCCCATTCAGTGGCGGGGCCTGCGGGTTCGCTACCACTATCGCTATCGTCGCTGGCTTTGAGTGGCAGCACAAATCCGGCGGGGGTATCGGCGCCGCGTTCCAGCGCACGCCGCAGCCGTGTGCGCTTCGGCGTGCTTGAAGGGCACGGTGAGCGGATCGATGTTGATCGGCAGCCGGGCTTCGGTCGAGAGCAGCAGCAGCGGGTCTTCATACGCGTCAATGACGAGATCGCGTGCGACGCCGAGGGCGTCAGCGATGGTGTGGGCGAACTGCTGCGCGTCCTTGATGGTGGCGGTGGCGGGTGACGTGTCCGAGGCAATGCGTTCGGGGTTTTTCCATACTGGCTTGCCGTCTCGGCGCCAGTGGATGCCGATGGCCCAGCGCGGCAACGGTTCGCCGGGATACTATTTGCCCTGCCTGTAAAAAATCAATGCGCCAGGGGCGAAACGCGCTTTAAGACGCCACGCCAGTTGTTCGGAGAGCGTCCATTTTTTGGCTGACAGCGCGGTGTAGTTCCATTCGACGCCATCCATGTCATCGACCGACACAAAGGTGGGTTCGCCGCCCTGCGTGAGCCGCACGTCACCTGCCAGCAGATCGGCATCCACCTGCCTGCCCAGACGATCGATGTCGCGCCATTGCGCTTCGGTGTACGGTCTGGTCACGCGCGGGTCTTCGTGGAGACGCGTGACCGTCATGGCAAAATCAAATTGTGTTTCGCAGGGATCGACCGCGCCGATGATCGCTGCGGCACTGGCGGGCGACGGCGTGCAGGCGAGCGGAATGTGCCCTTCCCCCGCGAGCAGTCCCGAGGTGGGATCCAGGCCGATCCATCCTGCGCCGGGAATGTAGGCTTCGGCCCACGCGTGCAAATCGGTGAAATTGCGTTCGGTTCCCGACGGCCCGTCGAGTGATTTCACATCGGCGGTCAATTGAATCAGATAGCCGGAGACAAAACGCGCGGCCAAACGGCAGTGACGCAGCAGTTGCACCAGCAGCCAGCCGCTATCGCGGCACGAGCCGCTGGCGAGCGCAAGCGTTTGTTCGCCCGTCTGCACGCCTGGTGCCATTCTAACTAAGTATTTGATTTTATGGGATAATTTTTGATTGATCGCCACCAGAAAATCAATCGTGTTGTCGCCATCGCGCCAGTGCTGGTGGCGAAAATCGGCGAGCCATTGCGTGAGCAGCGGGCCGCGTTCAACGATCGCCAGATACGGTGTGAGGTCTTGCGCGAGATCGTTGCGATACGCAAACGGAAAGTGATCGGCGTAACTTTCCATGAAAAAATCAAACGGGTTCACCACCGTCATGTCGGCGACAAGATCAACCGTCACTTCGAGTTCGCGCGCTTTTTCCGGAAACACGAAACGCGCGATGTAGTTGCCGAAAACATCCTGCTGCCAGTTGAGGAAATGCTGTTCCGGCTTGACGTTGAGCGAGTACGACAACACCGGCGTGCGGCTGTGTGGCGCGGGGCGCAGGCGGATTTCGTGCGGCGACAGCGTGACCGATTTATCGTAGCGGTAACGCGTGCGGTGGTGCAGTGCGACCTGGATGCTCAACGCGATGCCGCCGGCGGTGTGCGGCTTGTGGGCGCATCGGTGTCGGGGAGGCCACCGCCGTTCCAGTCGGGATTGGGCAATTGCGCAAACACGCGGCGCAGGCCCTCGCCCCACGCGTTGTGAATCATCTGAAAGTAGACGTCGGCTTCATCAATGCGCCGCTGCACGCGGATTTTCAGACTGTTGTTATCGTAGACCACCAGATCAATCGGCAACCCGACGGAAATATTGCTGCGCATGGTGGAGTCAAACGATACCAGCACGCACTTGGCGGCCTCCAGCAACTGCGTATCGCGCTGGATCACGCGGTCGAGCACCGGCTTGCCGTACTTGCTTTCGCCGATCTGAAAATACGGTGTTTCCGGCGTGGCTTCGATGAAGTTGCCTTCGGAATACACATGAAACAGCCGCTGCGGCTCGCCGCGTATCTGCCCGCCGACGATGAATGAGGCACTCGCGTCAATATTGTTCTGCTGCAGATAAGGCCCATCACGGCGGCGTACGTCGCGCAACGCGTTGCCCACCAGATCGGCGACTTCAAACATCGACGCCGCATTGGTCAGGGTTTTATTGCCGTCGCCCGCGCGCGAGTGATGTTCCAGCAAATTGACCGCACTTTGCGTGATCGACAGATTGCCCGAACTCATGATGGTGATCACGCGGTCGCCTTCGCGTTGTATGAGATGCATCTTGCGGAAGATGGAAACCTGATCCACGCCGGCATTGGTGCGCGAATCGGACGCGAACACCATGCCGGCGTCCAGAAGCAATGCGACACAATAAGTCATGGCTGTGCGAGGTGTGTAGGGTCAGCCGGAAGCTTAGTTTAAACAACCGGTCATTACAAGGCGAACAGCGCCCCTCAGACGGAAACCTGCGTCTGCGAGTAAACAGGCACCAGAAAATCTCGATTGATCTCGGCGGTGAGCAGGGACAGTTTTTCCAGGAACGACATCAGGTATTCGTGCAGGCCGACCGCCATGATTTTTTCGGTGCGGCCGTAATGCAGTTGGGCATGCAGTTCGCCGGCCAGTCGTTCGGCTTCAATGGACGAGTCGTCGCACAGGGTCTTCAGGATTTCATAGATGTCATTCATGCAGGCGTGCAGCGAGCGTGGCACGTCGTCGCGCAGCACCAGCAGCTCGGCGACCCTGGTGGGGGTGATCAGGTCGCGATAGACCTTGCGGTACGAATCGAACGCGGAGAGCGAACGCAGCAGCGCGCTCCATTGGTAATAGTCGACCGCGCCGCCCATATCGGCGGCGCTCGGCAGCAACGTGTGATATTTCACGTCCAGCAGGCGCGCGGTGTTGTCGGCGCGTTCAAGGAAAGTGCCCAGGCGTATAAAGCTGTAGCCTTCGTCGCGCAACATGGTGCCGAAGGTAATGCCGCGAAACTGATGCGAGCGAGTTTTTACCCAATCGAAAAACGTGCTGACGCCATCCCCCTGCAGGCGCCCGTAGTCCTGATTGCGCATTTCCAGCCACGTGGCGTTGATGTCTTCGTACATTTCCGAGGTGATGGCACCGCGCTCGGTGCGCGCATTCTCGCGCGCCGCCTGAATGCAGGAAAACAGACTTGAAGGATTCGCCGGATCGAGCACCATGAAACGCAGTACGTTGTCCGGGGATACGGGGCCCGGATAGCGCGCGTAATAGGCGCTGGCAAGGCCGTTGATGACCAGGGGCAATGCCCACGGTTCCGCCCACGCTTCCCCCGATTCCTGAATGCGATAGGGCAACAACGACATGCGATAGGTGACATCAAGCAGACGGGCTGTGTTTTCGGCGCGTTCGATATGACGCGACATCCAGTACAGGTTATTGGCGGCTCTCGATAACATGATCAGGGCGCTCCGGTTTCAAGCACCCAGGTATCCTTGGTGCCGCCGCCTTGCGACGAATTGACCACAAGTGAACCTTCCCGTAGCGCGACGCGCGTTAGGCCGCCGGGCACCAGCGTGACGGATTTGCCCGATAACACATAAGGCCGCAGATCGACATGGCGCGGCACGATGCCGCTTTTGTTTTTGTCTTGGCAAAACGTCGGACACGTCGACAATGCCAGCGTCGGCTGCGCAATGTAATTGGCCGGGTGTTGCAGTATGCGTTCACGAAAATCGGCAATTTGTTGCGTCGTGGATGCGGGGCCGACCAGCATGCCGTAGCCGCCGGAGCCTTGCACCTCCTTCACCACCAGTTCCGGCAGGTGAGCCAGCACGTATTTCAAATCGTCTTCCCGATCCAGCCGGTAGGTGGGCACGTTGGCGAGGATCGGTTCTTCGCCGAGGTAAAAGCGGACAATCTCCGGCACATAAATGTAAGTGGATTTGTCATCGGCAACGCCCGTGCCGATGGCATTGGCCAGTGTGACGCGGCCCGCCTTATACGCAGCGAAAAGGCCCGCCACGCCGAGGATGGAATCCGCTCGGAAAGCCAGCGGGTCGAGAAAATCGTCATCGACACGCCGATAGATCACATCCACACGCCGGGGGCCGCGCGTGGTGCGCATATAAACGGCGTTGTTGTTGACCAGCAGGTCCTGACCCTCCACCAGTTCCACGCCCATTTGCTGCGCCAGAAAGGCATGTTCGAAATAGGCGCTGTTATAGGAACCGGGCGTGAGCACCACCACCGTGGGATTGGCCACGCCCGCAGGTGCAACCGCGCGCAGATTGTCCAGCAACACGTCGGTGTAATGATCCACCGGCGCCACCGGCATGCGCGAGAACAGTTGCGGAAACAGCCGCATCATCATTTTGCGATTTTCCAGCATGTACGACACGCCGGACGGCGTGCGCAGGTTGTCTTCCAGCACGTAGAACGTGTCCTGCTCCGTTTTGACGATATCGATGCCCGCGACATGCACGTACACGTCACCCGGTACATTAAAGCCGCGCATCTCCGGGCGATACAGCTTGTTGCCGAGGATCTGCTGCGCGGGAATGATGCCAGCTTTGATGATGTCCTGATTGTGGTAAATATCCTTGAGGAACGCATTCAGCGCCCGCACGCGCTGACAGGCGCCATCGGAAATGGTTTTCCACGCTTCCGTTCGTATAATGCGCGGAATAATATCGAAGGGTATCGAGCGCTCGACGCCGCCTTCATCGCCGTAGACCGCGAAAGTAATGCCCAGCCGGGTAATCAGCGTGTCGGCTTCGCGCTGCTTTTGTTTGATGAAGTCCAGCGGCTTGTCACCGAGCCACTGGGCGTAGGCACCGTACTGCGCTCGCACCGAGCCACCGGCATCATACATTTCGTTAAAAATAGGTGGCTTGTTCACGGGTTTGTCTCATTTCAGCGCGGAGTATTCCGCACCGGTATAGTTCAGCAAGGGACGTGCCATCCTTCATTGTGAATGGGCGTGGCTGGTTATCTTGTTGTTTTGTATGGCAAAAATAAAGCAGGTGCGGCGTATTGTTGGCAGTTTGGGCGTGATCACGTTGATGGTTGCACAAACTTGGACAACACGCTGCAAATTGGTGCGTAGCGGAACTTTCTGCGCACCACGTTCTTGCGCAAGTGCGGCAAGGGCGGCGTATGCTGCGGTAAGATGTGGGTTTTCCGACAGGGATGATCGTACATGACGTACTGTGTGGCCGCAGCGACGGACTGTGGCATTGTTTTTGCATCCGATTCGCGTACCAATGCCGGCGTTGACCAGTTGGGCACCTTCAGCAAGATGACGGTGATCGAGTTGCCCGATGACCGCGTGATTGTTCTGCTGTGTGCGGGCAACCTCGCTTCCACGCAGAGCGTGATCAGTCTGCTCAAATTGCGCATGAAAAACGATGCGGGCGAGATTGATCCCAAGGGTATTCTTGGCTTGCGTAGTCTGTATGACGTGGCCGCCCTGGTGGGCGACACCATGCGCGAAGTGGTTACGCGTGATGGCCCGGCATTGACGCAGCAAAATATCGATCCGGGCTGCACCTTCCTGCTGGGCGGGCAAATCAAGGGCAAGGCGCAGCGCTTGTTTCTGATTTATCCGCAGGGCAACTTTATTGAATCGAGCCGCGACACCAACTTTTTTCAGATCGGTGAGACCAAATACGGCAAGCCGATTATTGACCGCGTGGTGCGCTTTGACACCTCGCTGAAGGATGTCGCCAAGTGTCTGCTGGTGTCGTTTAACTCCACCATGCGCAGTAATCTGTCGGTGGGGCCGCCCATCGATTTACTGGCCTATGAAAAAGATACGATGCGCGTGACGTTGCGGCAACGCTTTACTGACAGCGATGCCTATTTCGCGCAAATCGGTCATTTCTGGTCCGCGGGTTTGCGGCGTATTTTTGCCGAAGCGCCCGACGTGCCGTGGAACTGACTGTTGCTACCGTGGTCAATCGTCCCGACTCATAGTCGAGTTCAACCTACCTGGAAATGCCATGCCGGATACCGTCATTCAATCAATCACGAAATCTGTGAAGCCCAAGCGTCCATCCTTCGCCGACGTGGATTTACCCGAGGCGCTACGCCGCGCGCAGGCGATGATTCCGTTTTTGAAGGCGAACGCGGCCGAACAGGAAAAAACCACGCACATGACCGAAACCGTGAAGAACGCGTTTCACGAAAACGGTTTGTTCCGCTACATGCAGCCCAAGTACTGGGGAGGCATGGAGCTGCCGTATGTGTCGATGGTGGATCTGAACGACACGCTCGGGCAGGGCGATGCCTCGGCGGCGTGGACGTTCACCAATCTGGGCGGCCATCACCGGCTGTTGAGTTTGTGGCCGATGCAGTGTCAGGAGGAAGTATGGGGCGATGATCCCGATATCGGCATTGCTTCAGGCATTGCGTATTTTCAGGGGCGCGGGCGGCGCGTGGATGGCGGGCTGGAGCTTTCCGGCAAATGGGGATTTTCGTCGGGTGTGGATGTCAGCGAATGGAACATGCTGGCGTGCGTGGTGTACGACGGCGATGGTGAAAATGCGAAACCCGTTGATTGGGTGATGAACATGGTGCCACGCAGCGACTACGAAATCATCGACGACTGGCAGACGCTGGGCATGCGCGGCACTGGCAGCCGCTCGGTGAAGATTGACAAGGCGTTCGTGCCCGCGCATCGCGTATGCTCGATGGCGTTGGCGCGGCCGGGACATGAGTTCCCCGGCTTGCGTGTGCATACCAACCCGATATACAAAATTCCGCTGGCGGGATTTGGCGGTTATGGCATCGGCGGCTGCATGATCGGCAACGCACAGGGCGCGCTCGATGAAGTGATCGAGCACGTGAAGTCGCGCAGCACCGCTTACACCGGGGCAAAAATGCGCGATTTTCACTCGGTGCAGCAGCGCGTATCGATAGCGGCGGGTAAGATCGACGCCGCGCGTCACTGGCTGCGTCACGATTGCATCGAGGCGAATGAGATCGTCAACGGCGGCGGCACGTTCGATACGCAGACCAAAATGAAGTATCGCCGCAACGCCGCGATGGCCACGAAGATGGCGACCGAGGCGGTGGACATCCTCCACGAAATGATGGGTGCCAACGGCATCTACGACAGCGCGCCGCTGCAACGGCGTTTTCGCGACGCGCACGCGGCGGCGGGGCATATCAACTTCAATATGGATGTTCAGGTGCCGACGTGGGGCATGATCGCCATGGGTGGCGAATTTAAGAGCCCGACGTTTTGATTGTAACTATCTGATTTTATTGAATATTATTTGCTTGAATTTTTGCTATCCGCAAGCAAAGGAGCGCGCCATGAACAGCATCATTCTCTATGACCCTACCGCGCCGCGCGCGAAAGTGCCGGCGCAGGTGGAATCCGCCAAGCCGACGCTCGAATCGCTGGCCGGCAAAGTGGTGGGTTTTATCGACAACGCCAAGCCGAATTTTAATCATCTTGCCGACGATATCGGCGAGTTGTTGATGAGCAAATATGGCGTGAAGCAGGTGTTGAAACGCCGCAAGCGCGCGGCCTCAGTGCCCGCGCCAGAGTCGGTCTACAAGGAATATGTGGAGCAATGCGACCTGGTGATTACCGGGTCGGGCGACTGAGGCTCCTGCACGTCGTGGAGTATCCACGACAGTGTAGAGATGGCCAAACGCGGCAAGGCCGCGCTGACCATCTGCTCGACGGCGTTTAAAACGCTGGGCCACGCGCAGGCCTCCGCGCTGGGTAAAAAAGATTTGCCGATAGCCGTGATGCCGCACCCGTTTGGCCTGCGTAAGCGCGAGGAAGTGCGGACGATCGCGGAAAAATGCGTGGATGACATCGTGAACCTGGTGACCAAAGACGGAGCAAAAACGTGAGTGCTGCCGCCACCTTCGAAGCGCTGGACGATCTCGACGCCATCAACAAGCTCTACCGCGAACGCCGCTGGAGCGACGGCCTGCCGATTGTGCCGCCCACACAGGAACGCGTGGCACGCATGCTGGCGGGCACGAAACGCAAGCCCGGCGACGTGGTTGCCGTGTTGCCACCGGGCTTTGGCGAAGCGACGGTGGAACGCATCGCCATCAACGCGGTGATGGCGGGGTGCGAACCGGCGTATCTGCCAGTGCTGATAGCCGCGACCGACGCCGTGGCGCAGGCGCAATTCAATATTCAGGGCATTGAGGCGACGACCAATCCGGTGGCGGTGTGGTTGGTGTTGAACGGGCCGATCGTGAATCAGCTTGACGTCAACGCCACGTTCAATTGCCTGGGGCAGGGTTCGTGGGCGAATGCAACGATGGGCCGCGCCATGCGGCTGATCCTGCAAAACATCGGCGGGGCGTTACCCGGCGACATGGATCGCGCGACGCAAGGCCAGCCTGCTAAATACACCTTCTGCTGCGGCGAAAACGAGGCGCAGAGTCCGTGGGAGCCATTGCACGTCGAACGCGGTTTTGCGCGCGAAGCGAGCACCGTGACCGTGGTCGGCGCGGAAGGCACGCTCAACATGAACACGCATTCCAAGGACGCGGCCGAAATGTTGCGTGTGTTCGCGGAATGCATGGTGCATCCTGCGAGTAATGAATACTGTCACGGTGGCGAGCCGTGGCTGGTGATCGCGCCCGAGCACGCGGACATCCTCAAGGCGGGCGGGTTATCCAAGCGTGACGTGAAACAGCGGCTGTGGGAACTCAGCAAAATGCCGGCGAGTCATCTGTCGGTGAAGGAAATTTTGCGTGCGCAGGCGTCGCGCACCGATGAATACGGCGAGATCAAGCCTGACACGCTGCTCGCCATCTCGCGTAAAGCGGAAGACATCTGGTTCATCGTTGCAGGTGGGCCAGGCACGCACACGACTTATGTGCCGTGCTTTGGCAACTCGCGTGCGGTGACGCGCGAAGTTTTGTAATTGTTTTATAACTATTTGTTTTAAAAGGATTTTTATGTATCGGAGTAAAATTGTTAGATATCTGGCGCCAGTAGCTTGCGCGTTGTTTTCCACCGCTGTTTTTGCGCAGCCCGCCGCGCAGTTCGCCGAGTATCCGAGCCGGCCCATACGCCTCATTACGCCAGCGCAGCCGGGCGGCACCACCGACATCCTCGCGCGCCTGTTTGGCCTGAAGATGACCGAGACGTTTAAGCAGCAGATCGTGGTGGATAACCGCGCCAGCGCCTCGGGCGTAATCGCGGGCGAGCTGACGGCGAAGGCGCAGCCCGACGGCTACACGCTGTTCATGGCGTATCACCAGCACACGGTGACCGCGGCGTTAAATCCCAAATTGCCGTATCACGCGGTCAATGATTTCACGCCCATTTCGCAACTCACGCGCGCTGGCCTGATTCTGGTGATCAACCCGTCGTCGCCGCCGAAGAATCTCAAGGAATTTATCGATTGGACCAAAAATTTCAAGGGCGCGCTCAACTTCGGGTCGGCGGGCACCGGCAGCGGCGGCCATCTGGCGGGCGAACTTTACAATCTCGCGGCGAAGGTCAAGGCGCAGCACATCCCCTACAAAGGTTCCGCGCCATCGCTGATTGATCTGGTGGCGGGGCAATACCACTACAACTTTGTCGGCATGTCGGCGGCGCAGGCGCTGGTCAAAAGTGGCAAACTGCGCGCGCTGGCTGTCACCGCACCCAAACGCGTGCCGTCGTATGCCGACCTGCCAGCGATGACGGAGCAGGTGCCGGGTTTTGAAGTGGTCGGCTGGTACGGCGTGATGGCACCGCCCAAATTGCCGCAGCCACTGGTGAGCAAACTGCACGGTGAACTGGTGCGCATTACCAAACTAAAAGACATCACCGACCGCGTCCTCGCCGATGGTGCTGAGCCGGTGGGCAGCGAGCCGGAAGTGTTTCGTCAGTACCTGCTGGCTGATTTGGCGAAGTGGGCGAAGCTGGTGAAGGAGAGCGGGGCGAAGCTGGATTGAGGATGGGGTAGCGGTAGGTACCTGGCGCTTGTTAAAGGAAGTGAAAAACTTTCCCTGTCATTCCCGCGAAAGCGGGAATCCATAGGGAGTGCCAGATGGCACAGTGTTATGGATTCCCGCTTTCGCGGGAATGACAGGGTTGGTTTTTGGGGTACACGGAAATCGAATTTGATCTGAATTAATATGACCAGCCTCACCCACCACCTCGCGCAACACGCCATCGAAACGCCCTTCGCGGCAATCCCACAGGCCAACGTCGAAGCCGCGCAACGCCTGATGCTCGACACCCTGGCAGCAGCATGGGCCGGTGCCGATGCGCCGGGGTGCCAGGAAACCCACGCGCTGTTGGCGGAGGACGGCGGGCGCGAGGATGCTTGCGCGTGGGTATATGGTGGGCGCTTGCCTGCTGCCTCAGCAGCCTTCATTAACAGTATGACAGCGGCCGCGATTGAATACGATTCGATAGGCTTGGGCGTGGCGGTACACGCTTACGTGGCGGTGCTACCCGCCACGTTGGCGATGGCGCAGCGGCAGCATGCATCCGGGCAGGAATTTCTCGCGGCACTGGTGCTGGGCTGCGACATTACGCATCGCTTTGGTGCCGCGGCCGCGTACCCGAATCGTGGTTTTCATTACACGGCAGCGATGGCTGGCTTCGGCGCGGCGGCGGCTTGCGCGCGTTTGCTGAAGCTCGATGTTGAACAAACGCAACATGCCTTGGGATTGGCTTTTTTGCAGGCCTCGGGCACGCAGCAGGCCAATATTCAGCCCTCGCTCGCCAAACGTATGCTGGCGGCTTTTGCCGCGCGTGCCGGCGTGCAATCGGCGCTGCTGGCGCAACGTGGAATCACCGCGCCGCTGGACGTGATTGAAGGCAAGTTCGGTTTCTACGCGCTCTACCAGGCGGGCGATCCAGCGGTGCTCCTGCACGACATGGGCAAACGTTTCGACAACGATCAGGCGACCCTCAAGCTGTATCCGAGTTGTGGCTGCAACCACACGGCGATTGATGCCACGCTGCAATTGGTCGCGCATTACGACCTCAAGCCCGATGACGTGCTCGGCATTGAGGCCACCATCACGCCCTATATGGAGCGCATCGTCGGCGGCGATTACGACCCGAGCGGCGACGCGCAAGTGGCGGTACAATTTAATCTGCGCTACTCCATCGCCTGCGCACTGGTGCGCCGCCGCCTGGGGCTGGCCGAAATTCAACCCGCCGCCGCGCGCGATCCATTGATCGCCGCGCACATGGGCAAGATCACTTTGAAAGTGGATACCACACAAACCGGCACGCGCGGGCCGGTGCAACTGCGCATGCAGACAGGCAAGCACGGCGAGCTGTCCTGCCGCATCAACGATGTGGCGGGCAGCGAAGGCCGCCCGATTTCACCGCAAGCGGCCGAAGAAAAATTCCGCGACTGTTTTTTGCAAAGCCGTTGGCCGGTGACCGGGCCGCAGTACGATCAACTGCGCGCGCACATGGATGTGCTGCACGAGGTTGATGATATGTATTTGTTTTTAAAGGATATTTTGTAGGCTGCCGTTGGTGAGCTCCAGGCGAACTACAAATAGTGCGTAGGGCGGGAGCCATCCCGCCTTACGTAATGTTCGTAATGTTCGTGATATTCGCCGCAGGCGGGATACGCAAAGGCGCCCTCCCGTCCTACGGAGTGCTTACACCGGCTTACGAAACAACACAATCCGATTCGTATTTGTGCCCAGGCTGTTGTTCGACACGCCCCAGATGTTCGCTGTCTTGGTGAATTTCTGCGCGTTGATCGCCACCGCCATGCAGGCAAAGCCCGCCGAGATGCCGATGGGGGCGACGATTTCTTCGAGTTTGATTTTGCCGCCGCGCACTTCGCCGACTTCAAACGCCACCCAGCCGTTGGGCACGGTGACGCGGTAGAGTTCGCGCAGCACTTCGAGCATCGCCGTAGACCAGTGCGAGACGGTGCTGCACATGGTGATGCGTGCGGCGATGTCTGCGGCGTCGAGCGCGTTAAACCAGCAACGCAGCCAATTATCTTTGGCGTACTGCACCACATCCAGAAACGGTGGCGAGGTCACGGTGAGTTTGACCACTTCGGTGGGAATGCCCAGCGTGCTGGCGGCGCTGTCTTCCATGAAGGTGGCGCTGTCGGCGGCGGCACGCAGGTTATCGCGCTGTTGCGGCGTGAGCTTACCTTGCAGTTGCCGCGATTTACGCAGAATCAAAGCACGGACATCACGGTACGAGGGTTGTTGCTTTAGCCGTTCGTTGATGCGGATCTGATTGTCCGGCGAGGCGGCCTGATTCGGCGGCAGTGTGTAGACCGAAAAAAATCCGGGCGAATGGCCGGTGAGCCGGTTGGTGGCGACCATGCGTATCCAGCGGTCGGTGGCGTCTTCGCTGTAATCCGCGCGTCGGCCCGTGAGATAGCTGCGCAGCGCGAGCAACTCTCGCTCGGTGTCGGGGTGGTAGAACATCGACAGATCGATGTCTTTTTTTTGCCGGCTTTGCAAATGCAGGGTGCCGAGCCGCGCCTCGATGGCATCGAGCTCAGGCAGTTCCAGGCGCGGTTGCGTGAGTATCGATGACAGCGGATTCACATCGTTGGCGATCACGCGGCGTCCGTGCAGCGCGGCTTCAACGGCGGTGGTGCCGCGCCCGCTGAAGGGGTCGTACACCACATCGCCGGGTTCGGTGAGCCGCTCGATGAAATACGCGGGCAATTGCGGCTTGTAGCACGCGCGATACGAAATTTCGTGGATGGAACTCGCCTGCCGCTGCAATGCGGTCCACATCTCGCTTTGGTAGACCGGTATTTCCTGCATCGGCACTTCGCGCGACCGCGCGCGGCGCGAAAGTAATGCGGTTCCAGCGACCTGCAAACTGCCCCTTGCTGCCGTTGTGTCGAAATTGAGCATCGCGCACCTCCCCGGTTGAAATGCCGGAGAGGGTACGCCTTCGTACTAAAAAGTACAAGTACCTCAATAAGTTAGAGGGGCTTCCTGATGTTCGGTACTAAGTGCTGTATGGGCGTACAACGGGTGCGGTTAGTGCCAATGCTGTTCGATTCACCAACCATCCGTTCGCCCTGAGCCCGTCGAAGGGTCTTGCTATGCCACAGGGCGTCGACAAGCTCAGCCCGAACGGGAGGTGATAGATACGAACAGCGTGGGGGCGGCGGCGCGGCTAGACCGATTCGCCCATCAACTCGTCAACGGCTTCGATCCAGTGACGCACGTGCAGGCCCGTGGCGGATTGCAGGTGCGTTTGGCAGCCGATGTTGGCGGTGAGTATTGCCTGCGGTGATCCGCTGGTTAGCGCCGCGATTTTGTTGTTGCGTAGTTGGTTGGCGAGCGCGGGTTGCAGTATCGAATAGGTGCCTGCCGAGCCGCAGCACAAATGCACATCGGGGATGGGCGTCAGTTCATAACCCAGTTGCGTGAGCAAGGCTTCGACAGCGCCTTTTTTCTTCAGGCCATGTTGCAGCGTGCAGGGGGGGTGAAAGGCGATTTTGTTCGTGAGGCGCGAGGCGTGCGGCGTGAGGTGTTTCTTCAGGGCGGCGAGTTCCGCGGCGATCACGTCGCTCACGTCACAGGTCAGTTCGCTAACGCGCTGCGCCTTTTCGGCATACGCCGCATCGTGCGCGAGCACGTGGCCGTAGTCCTTCACCATCACGCCGCAACCACTGGCGGTGATGACGAGGGCCTCGGCGCCCGCTGCAATGTGCGGCCACCAGGCATCGATGTTTTTGCGCATGAAATCGAGTGCTTCGCCCTGCGCATTCAGATGAAACGACACGGCTCCGCAGCACCCCGCCTCGCTCGCGCGTATCAGCGTGATGCCCAGGCGATCCAGCACGCGTGCCGTGGCGGCGTTGGTGGCGGGGGAGAGCGACGGTTGCGCGCAGCCTTCGAGCACCAGCATTTTGCGCGGGTGATGGCTTTGCGGCCACGGCTTCGTAGAGGTAGAGGGCATCGCGCGCGGTGGCACTTTTTGTTTGAGTGCAGCGGGCAGCAGCGGGCGCACCAGTTGTCCGGCTTTGAGCAGCACGCCGAACACGGCGGGATACGGCACCACCGCACGCAGCGCCACGCGTTGCAGCGCATCGGATGGTTCGCGCGGCACCTGCTTGTCCACTTCCACGCGGCCGATGTCGAGCAGGCGGCTGTAGTGCACGCCCGACGGGCAGGTGGTTTCGCACGAGCGGCAAGTCAGGCAACGATCCAGATGCAACTGCGTTTTCGCGGTGGCCGGCGCACCTTCGAGCACCTGCTTGATCAGATAAATGCGGCCACGCGGGCCGTCGAGCTCGTCGCCCAGCAGTTGATAGGTCGGGCAGGTCGCGGTGCAAAATCCGCAGTGCACGCATTTACGCAGGATGCTCTCGGCCTCATCGCCTGCGGCGCTGCCTTTGATGAATGCGGCGAGCTTTGTTTCCATGTGTATTATGTAAGTATTTGTTTTTATTGATATTTTTACATATCGGGATACAGGCGTCCGCGGTTCAGAATAGCCGCCGGATCGAAGGTTTGTTTGAGTTTGCGGTGCACGGCGGCCAACACGGGCGACAGCGGCTGAAACACGCCGTCAGCCAGCCCGGTCGCGCTGCCGCGAAACAGCGTGGCGTGCCCGCCGACCTGCCGCGCGGCGTTCCGCACAGCGGCGGCGCTGGCATCGGTTTGCAGCCAACGCAGTGCGCCGCTCCACTCGATGCGTTGCGGGCCGGGCAGCACGATGGTGGGCGCGGACGATTTCACCGACAGCCGCCACAGCGCGCCGCCACGCGTGAAATACGCATCGGTGTGATCACGCACGCCCTGCCAGTAACGGGCCGCCAGCGGCGCATCCATCACCACGCCGCCGATTTTTTTGCGCGCGGCGTCCACCGCGCTGGCGGCACCCGCGAGGCGTATACGCAGATCGCCATGTGTCCAGCACGTCGCTGATATCGGCAACGGCTGCCCGGCCCAGGTGTTCATCAGACGAATCGCATCGGCCTCGGGATGCTGCTGATGCAAGGTGATTTCGGCGGGCGGCAACGGCAGCGTTTTTAACGATACCTCCAGAATCACGCCCAGCGTGCCCATCGCCCCGGCCATCAAACGCGAGACATCAAAACCCGCCACGTTTTTCATCACCTGGCCGCCGAAGCGCAGGTCCGTGCCGAGGCCGTCGAGTATGCGCACGCCGAGCACCAGATCGCGTACTGCGCCTGCGTAAGGGCGGCGCGGGCCGGAGAGTCCCGCAGCAATGCAGCCACCGAGCGTTGCGTTCCCGGCTCCCGCAAGAGAGGGACAGGCCACCAGCGAACGAAAATGCGGCGGTTCAAACGCCAGCATCTGCCCGCGTTCCTGCAACGCGCGTTCGATCTCCACCAGCGGCGTACCGGCACGCGCCGTGATCACCAATTCCGTCGGTTCGTAATCGACGATACCGCGCAAGGCGCTGGTGGAAAGTGTTTCGCCGGTGGTGGCGTTACCGTAAAAATCCTTGCTGCCGCCCCCCACGATGCGCAGGGGCGTTTTGTCCGCAGCGGCGCCACGCACCGTGTCCGCCAGTTGCTTGATGAGAGTTTCCACGGGGCCGACTATACGTGGCCTTGCGGCTGGACTCAATGCGATCTATCGGCGCATCGCTGCCTGCACTTGCCCGCTGGGCGGTGGCACGCCGAGGCCGGGCCCGGTGCCGTAACGATCGGCGAATTCGGGCGCGAGATTACGTCTATTGGGTCCGTCGGGAACATTCAGCCACAGACGCAGCAGATGGCGTTTGCGCTCGGGCTCATCCCATTCCTCGAATTCGGTGCGCGAGTGCAGTACGGTGTGGTTAAAGCAAAACTGCATGTCGCCCGGCTCCATCATCATTTCCAGCACGATATCCTCGCTCCCGGCTGTCGTGTTGAGGAACGTCAGCGCGGCGGATTCCTCGGCGGTCAGCGTGAAGCCGCCCTTGCGCGTGGCCTGCATGATCGAGGTGTAGACATAGCGCATCGATAACTTGCCGGCAAAGAAACTATAGATCGGAATGTTGCCGGTAATCGGCGACACGCCGGCACGCTCTTCGCCACGCAGATCGTAACGAAAGCCGCGGTACAGCAGGTCGAGAAATGCCGGGTGCTTCGCAAGCACCTCGTTGTAGATGGCGGTGGCGCTGGCGATGCGCGACAGGCCGCCCGCCCGCGCCTTGCGAAAACACAGCAGCCCGACCACATCGCAGTTGTCGTTGTGAAAATTCAGTTCCGCCGTGGTTTGATAGCCGCGCACGTTTTTGGCGCCATAGGTCAAGCCGCCCACGTCTTTCACGTGGCCCAGCAGATCGCCCTGGGCATTTTGCGAAATCGGGTTGCCGATATGGCGGCCGATGCCCCAGATAATACGCGCCACCTGATCGTCGGTGTAGCGCTCCAGCGGCAGGCCGCGTATCACGATGAAACCGCGTCCGTGTTCGAACTCCCGCACCAGCGCCGCGAGTTCGTTTTCGATCGACGGCAGCGGCATGTCGGCGCGGGTCATTTCGCTCAGCGGCACCGGCGTGGCAGCGAGTTTCTCCAGAGCCGCATCAATGTCACGGATCGCGTCCGGCGGCATGCTCCAGTACCAAGAGGTGTCGTTACGCAGTTGCGCGCCACGCCACGCGCTGCGGTCGGTGATCGGCTGTTTCAGTATGTCGCTCATGAGGTTCTCCGTAAACAGGGCATTGCGGTCAGGCGCAGGGCGGAACGTGAGTGCGACCGCGCTAGTCGTCCCGGTAACTCACATGCGCCGCCACGATACGCCAGCCTTCGGGCATGCGTATCCAGGCCTGACTCTGGCGCCCGTTACGGTTGCCGCGCATAAACTCGATGTTGCTGGTCGCGGCGTCCTGGCCGTAGCTGGTGACCACGGTTTTGCCGACCACCCGTTGCACGCTCCGCGGGTCGCGCGTGCCGCGAAATGCAGCGATTTCCTCGTGGCCGTAGAGATTTTCACCAGTGCCGTAGCGGATGGTGAGCGTGTTGTCGCAGAACAGTTCGTTCAGCACGGCGATGTCGTTATCGATGATCGCCTGTTGATAGCGATTGAATTGCCGGGTGATTTCGGCGAGTACCGCCGGGTTGTTGATTTCCATGGTTTTCCTTTGTTGAACCGATGACGTTTGCCGAGGTGAATATACACGCTAAACCTGGCCGATTACGCGGGCGATGAATCGAGTGCGTCAAGGCGAATTCAGATCGGTGCGGCTAAGGGCGATCTGCGGCGGATTGAAGGTGGCGAAATAGGGCGTTTAGACGCACGGATTTCCCACGAGGTGAGTCGGGCATCCTGAAAACGGGTGGCCGGATCGACTAAATGTGGGTTGATAGTGGCAAAGAATTATGAAATCACGCTAGAATGCCACGCAAATAAAGCGCTTACGCCAGCATCGTTCCGCCCACGGTCGCAACGCCCCATGGCGCTTCTGGTGAGGTTATCCGGTAGTCCGGTTGTTGTTGCTGGCAAATGTGTCGCGCAAAGCCGCACGGTGCGCAGTAGACACATGAACGATATGAACAATATGAACAAACAGGACGGATTCGAGCGCAAGGTAGGGTTGGCCTTTATCGGCGCGATGCTGGTGGCCACCCTGTTGATGGCGGCCACCTGGAAAATCCTGCATGACGAAGACGTGGCCAAACAATGGGTCGCGCGCACCCATGAGGCGCTCGATCATATCGCCATCGCACGCGAGGCGACGACCCGCATAGAATCCCTCGTCCGCGGTTACATCATCAAACATAACAAAGAACTGCTTGTGGAGCGCGTGGCCGTCGAGAAAGCGCGCGACGAGGCGATGGTTCGGTTGGAGCGGCTGATAGTCGATCCGGCGCAGCGTGCGCTCCTGGCGCAGTTGCGCGAGCTGGCGGAGGCGCGTCGCAAAGCTGCGGCGCAGGCCATCGTTGTGCGCGATACGCAGGGCTTCGAGGCCGCTCGTGAGTTTGCCCTGTCCGCCGAGGTGCGCGATTCCCGCGAGGCTTACCTGAAAGCACTCGTCGCGCTGGATCAGGGCGAACGCCGTCTGCTGAGCGAACGTATGGAACGGCAGCACCAGACGCGCTCCCTGTTTGTCGTGCTGTGCGCGCTGACGGCGCTGTTGATATTGGGGCTGCTGGGCGCGGCTTTTCTCATGATCCAGCGGCAGTTGCGCGAGGCCGAGGCGGCGCGGCGCTCGCTCGAAAACGCCAATGTTGCCTTGCAGGAGGCGCAGGCTGCAGCCGAAGTCGCCAACACGGCCAAGGATACTTTTCTCGCCACCATGAGCCACGAAATTCGCACGCCGCTGAACGGGCTCATGGGCATGCTCGAGCTGCTGTCGATGTCACGGCTGGATCGTGAGCAAACAGAGACGCTGGCCATCGCCAACGATTCGGGCCGTGGTCTGCGGCGCATTATCGACGACATACTCGATCACGCCAAAATCCAGGCCGGTAAGATGGACATCGCGCCCGAGCCGGTATCGATCGCACAACTCGTCGATGGCGTAACCCATACCTATCAGGCGCTGGCCGGCGCGAAGGGTCTCGTGCTGTCGCACAGCATCGATGCGCGTATCAGCAGCGTGCTGCTGGTGGATGGCCTGCGCCAGCAGCAAGTGCTGGCCAATTTTGTCACCAATGCGATCAAGTTCACGGCTGAAGGGTATGTCGAAATTCGCGCCGATTTTGTCTCGCGCAGGGAGACACGCCGTAACGGCCTGGAAACGATTTGCATCACCGTCGACGATACCGGCGCGGGCATTACGCCCGCGGTGCGTGAACGGTTGTTCCAGCCCTTTGAGCAGGCGAGTGTCAACGCCGCGCGGCTCTACGGTGGCACCGGCCTGGGCCTGGCGATCAGTCGGCGGTTGGTGGAGTTGATGGGCGGCACGATAGCGATCGACAGCACCGAAGGCGTGGGCACCTCGATTAGCGTCAAGCTGACGCTGCCCATCAGCGAGGCCGTGCCGGACGCGCTGCCCGCGACGGAGCCCTTGATTGCCGTGGCCGCCATGCCATCCAGCACGGATGCACGAGCCGCTCCAGCCGAAACCACCGTCAGCGACAGCGCCCCCTATGTGCTGGCGGTGGACGATAACCCCGCCAATCGTCTGCTGCTCACCCGTCAATTGCAAGTACTCGGTTTGCGGGTGCAGACGGCGGCCGATGGCAAGGAGGCGCTGGGCCTTTGGCGGGCCGGGCAATTCGCGCTGGTCATCACCGATTGCAATATGCCGGTGATGGACGGCTATGCATTGGCGCGCGCGATACGCGAAGCAGAAGACCCGGAAGACAATAGCGCACGCACGCCAGTGCTGGCGTGGACCGCTAACGCGATGCCGGACGCCGTGGAGATGTGCCGCGCGGCAGGCATGGACGACATACTGGTCAAACCGTCGCAATTGAATCAACTCAAGACGATGTTGACGAAGTGGTTGCCGCCGGTAACGGATAGCCGGACCGTGTCGGCGGCGGACACCGTACCGGTGGCGGTCATCGCGACCGCGCCGAGCACCACGCCCGTGCCAAACACCGCACCAGCGCGAGGGCCGGCCATCGCAAGCGCTGAGCTGGACTCCGTGACCGGCGGCGACAATGATTTTGCGCAAGAGCTGTTGCGCCTGTTTCGCGAGACGATCAGCACGCGAGGTGAGGCGCTCAACAAAGCGATGGACGCGGGCGATCTGCCGGTTGTGATTCAGGTCAGTCACTTTTTGCGCGGCAGCGCGGGTACCGTGGGGGCAGCGGATTACAGTGAGGTGTGCAGCAAAATCGAAACGTCGGCCCGTAGCGGTGATGTGGCGACATTGCCGCAGCTCGCCACGCAACTAAAAATCGAAGCCGCGCGCGTCCTGGCCGAATTGGAGCTGACTTAGTAGTGGCGACAGAAGGCATCGCGGCGCGAGGCCGTGGACGATCTTGATACACGAGATGATGTATCATAACTATTTGTTTTAATTGAGTTATTTTTAACTCGTGCTAGGTGGCCTCCGCCGTGCATCGCCCTACCGGCTGTGTGGCCAGGGCGGACTGGTGCTTAGAATTCACTTGGAATGGTGCTTGGATTGGTGCTTGGAATAGCACTTACATCAGGAAATTGATACGCCAATTTTCCATCCCCTCTCCCACTTGTGGGAGAGGGTTAGGGTGAGGATTGGTCCCATTGGCACGTTGAGCTTCCCCACCCGCCCCAAGGACGGGAGAGTGGGGTAATTCGCGCTGATGGTTGCTTAAATCAATGCCATTCGGGTCAGCACACTTTTTCAGCGCAACTAAAAACGCGGAATGTCCGCAAATTGAGTTTCGCCTGCGTGCACATGCATGCGCCCCATTTCCGCGCAGCGATGCAGCGTGGGCACGGCCTTGCCGGGATTGAGTAGTCCGGTATCGTCAAACGCGCGCTTCACGGCGTGAAATAGCGCCAATTCTGGCGCGCGAAACTGATCGCACATGGCATCGATTTTTTCCACGCCAACGCCGTGTTCGCCAGTGATGGTGCCGCCGACATCAATCGACAGTTTTAAAATTTTCGCGCCAAATTCTTCCGTGCGCGCGAGTTCGCCCGGCTGGTTGGCGTCATACAAAATCAGCGGATGCAGATTGCCGTCGCCAGCGTGAAACACGTTCATGCAGCGCAGACCGTACTCCTTCGACAGCGCGGCGATGGTGGTGAGCACGTGCGGCAGCGCGCGTTTGGGGATGGTGCCGTCCATGCAGTAATAATCCGGCGACACGCGGCCCGCCGCCGGGAAGGCGTTTTTGCGCCCTGCCCAGAAACGCACGCGCTCGACCTCATTCTGCGACACGCGCACCTCAACCGCGCCGCTGGCCTGCATCACCGCTTTCATGCGCGCGATTTCATCGGTGACTTCTGCATCGGCGCCATCGGATTCGCACAGCAAAATCGCCTCGGCATCCAGCGGATAACCGGCGTTGACGAAAGGTTCCACCGCGCCGGTGGTGATCTTGTCCATCATCTCAAGCCCGGCGGGGATGATGCCGGCGGCGATGATGTTGGCCACGGCTTGCCCGGCTTTCACCACGTCGTCAAACGCCGCCAGCACGCATTGCGCGCGCTGCGGCTTGGGCAGCAGCTTGACGGTGATTTCGGTGATCACCGCCAGCAGCCCTTCGGAGCCGGTGAGCAGCGCCAGCAGATCGTAGCCAGCGGCATCCAGACTGTCGCCGCCGATTTCGATGAATTCGCCTTCGACCGTAAACGCGCGCAGCTTCAAAATATTGTGCACCGTCAGCCCGTATTTCAGGCAATGCATGCCGCCGGAGTTTTCCGCCACATTGCCGCCGATGGAACAGGCAATCTGGCTCGACGGATCGGGCGCGTAATACAGGCCGTGCGCGGCGGCGGCTTCTGAAATCGCCAGATTGCGCACGCCGGGCTGCACGCGCGCGGTGCGCGACAGGGGGTCAATCTCGATAATGCGCATCAGCTTCGCCAGCGACAGCAGCACACCGTCGCCCAGCGGCAACGCGCCGCCCGACAGACCCGTGCCCGCGCCGCGCGGCACCACCGGCACTTGCAGACGGTGGCAGGTTTGCAGCACGCGCTGCACCTCGGCTTCACTGGCGGGCAGCGCCACCACCATCGGTATCTGGCGAAAGGCCGACAGGCCGTCGCATTCGTAGGGTTTCACATCCTCGGCGTTGAACAGCACCGAGGACGCGGGCAGGAACGTGCGCAGTGCCGTCGCGACATCGCGTTGGCGTGCGGCATCTACCGGCGTGGGTTTGTCGATTGCGCTCATATTTCGATTCTAGCAGCCTGTCGGACTTTCATTGAAATCACGCGTCATAGCGGCCATGCAATTTGAACGCGGTACAAAAATGGAGGGATTGGGCGGGCTGCGCGCTTGTTTTAGTGCGTACGCACGCTTCCCTGATCGTTTATGCCGCCAATACCGCCATCCTTTTGATGTTCCATGCCATCGTGACCAAGTTCCACTCACCTCTCACCGAGTCCAATCCGCGCAACAGGAATTGCCGAAAACCCATCACGGATTT
>CAMBGJ010000008.1 GCA_945865805.1 Bordetella parapertussis | reverse complement strand
AATCACCAAAAAAGACATCTCTGCCGCCATGCACTACCTCAACCATCGCCCCAGAAAATGCCTCGGCTTCAAAACACCCCACGAAGTCTTCTGGAAGAAGCTACACTCGCATCATAACGCGGTTGCACTTCAGACTTGAATCCGCCTCCCTTCATCTTATCCAGCGTATCCGTTTCACCGCGAAAGCCGTTGACCTGCGCCCAGCCCGTAATGCCGGGCGGCACCTTGTGCCGCAGCATGTAGCCTTTGATCAGCTTGCGATATTCCTCGTTGTGCGCCACCGCGTGCGGGCGCGGGCCGACGATGCTCATGCTGCCGCGTAGAACGTTCAGAAACTGCGGCAATTCATCGAGCGAGGATTTGCGCAGGAAGCCGCCGATGGGCGTTAAGCGCAGATCGTTTTTTTGCGCCTGCTTCACGGCGGCGCCGTCTTCCATCACCGTCATCGAGCGGAACTTGTAAACCAGGATATCGCCGCCGTCCAGCCCGTAGCGCCGCTGTTTGAATATGACCGGGCCCGGCGAGGTGAGTTTGATCATCAGTGCAATGATCAGCAGCAGCGGCGAAATCAGCACAAGAATCAGTGTTGCGAGCACGACGTCCGTGCTGCGTTTGATGACGCGGTTAACGCCCATGAACGGCGTCTCGCAAACGGCCACGACGGGAATCCCTCCCACCGAATCCATTCGCCCCTGAATCAGGTCAGTCACAAAGGTATCCGGCACGAAATAGATCGAGCCGGTGGTATCCCGCAAGGCTTCGAGCAGACTCAGGATGCGTTGCTGCGAAGCCATCGGCAGCGAGAGGTAAATAACATCTACCTTGTTTTTTTTCACGAATTCTGGCATTTCCGCAAACTTACCCAGCATCGGGAATCTATCGGGATTGTCGACGCGTGTTTCGCCCCGATCGTCGAAAAACCCGAGCAAGCGCACATTAGCATACAGATCGACCGTGAGACGTCGGGCGAGCTCAAGGCCCTGCTCGTTCATGCCCGCCAGTATCACGCATCGCTGCGGGCCTTGAAGTTCGCGGATGAACGGGGCAGCCCACTTCAGCAAAAAATGCGCTGCCAGCAGACTGACCATCGTCACCCACCACCAGTGCAGGATGACATCGAGATTGAATTCATTCAGATAGCGGCTTGCATAGCCGAAAATGAACAGCAGCCCGGATAGCGCGACCCAGCCGACGACGATATGCCGTACGGCGCGCCAGGGCGGCATTTCCAGCCGCGGCGAACCCGGAAAGGTTAACGAAAATACGATCAGCGACAGAATAATATCGCGCGGCCCTAGGTGCCCCTCAAGCCAAAGCGCCACCGCCCACTGCGACAGCACCAAGACCAACGGATCCAGCAAGACCTCGATCAGATTGAGTAACTGGCCGCGCGCCACCGAAAGCCGGGTGGCGCCGCGCAGGGTCGGTGGGCTTGCTCGTTGGGCCATAAAAACGTGATTGTCGTGTTTGTCGTTGATGTGGGAAATGGCCTATTTTACCGCTCGCCGCCAGGACGGCGAAACAATTAGCGACATTAGTTGCTATTTGCCGTTGTCTATTTGCTGGTAGACACATTGCAGAACAATACTGGGATACTGTGCGCCTGTATTTTTGCAGCGGTTTCTCATGTGTCGACGCTTGCGCGCCCAATGCCCCCGGCTGCAAACATCGATCGCTGGCCGCTGGCGTGTCTTCCGCAGTGGCAACTCGATGATATTTGAACCAGTTCCAGCACACGTTAGCCTATTTACCACAGTAGCCAGGCGAGATTATGCTGCGGTGGCGCGCGGCACAATCATCCCTCGTCAATTCAGTGGACTCCTCACGGTAAGGAAAAGCGTAACTAAAATAATCAACTAAATCAATTACTTATGTTATGGCTATTTTCGGGTTCGTTGCATCTGCAGCTAGCGATGTCGCGAGAATTTTTTTGTCGCCGTGACTATTCTGCTTACGCTTCCACCTTGCCGGGATTGGGCAATCACCTTTCGGGAGAACGGTTCAAGTCGCTGTCGGCATCGATATCGTGCGCATTTTTTGTAGGGGCGCGGGGGCCGCGGTCCATGCGCTGAGCAGCGGCGAAGTGCAGTTGATGTTTCCCGGCATCGGCTCGGTTAAGGGGCATATCCTGTCGGACAAGCTACGTGCGCTGACGATGACCAGTCCCCAGCCTTCGGCGTTGGCGCCGGAATTGCCTACGATGGCAGCCTCCGGATTGCCGGGCTATGAATCGATTTCGTACACGAGCATGGTTGCGTCGGCAAAGATGCCATCGCCTATAATCAATACGCGGCAGCAGACGATCACGCGGGCGCTGCGCGAACAACAACTGTTCCCGCGCTGCACCCGCCGTTCTATCGTGGTAACACCATCAGCCAGGAGGCGCTATTTACAATTTACATCTTAGCGCGGAGCAGATCGAAATCCCCGACACTGTGCGCGGCTTTGCGCGCGACGAAATGAAGCCGGTTACCTTGCATCCACGCCGGTTGGAGCCTTTTGATAAGCCCTTGCTGACGGATTTGCTTAATGCGGCCTCCAGCATGGGCCTGCGCGCGCTGTCGCTGGCGGAAGCCCACGGCGGCGCGGGCGCGGACAGCCATACGGCCTGTCTCGTGATCGAGGAACTCGCCCAGGGCGACCCGGATATCGCGGTGGTGATGGCGCATACGGCCGTGCTGGCGCGCTTGCTGTTCGGTGAGGTCTTGTCCAACGAACAACGCCAGCGTTATCTGCCGACGTTCACTGCGGATGTGGCTTATCACCTGGCCTACCCCGGGCGTAACCCGGATGCGGGCCGCGCAGCCGCCTATCACAGCGCCAGCGGCACGCCAGCGCCGCAGGCTACAGCAGTGAAAAACAGCGCAGGTGCGTGGGTGGTTAACGGCGAGTTCGCTGCCGTGGCTAATGCTGCGGTCGCGCATTTGTTTGCAGTCAACGCCAGCAGCGCAAGCGGCGATATCACGTTGCCCGTGTCGCGCGGCACGGCGGGCTTAACCGTGCGCGAGGCAAGCCGTACGCGCGGCGGTGCAACCCTGCGCTGGGGACATGGCGCGGCGGGCACGGTAGTGCTCAAAGACTGCATCGTACCTGACAGCGATGTGTTGCTGAGCGACGTAGGCACGCGTTACACGCAACGCGTCTCGCCGCTGCTCGCTGCCGCCAATATCGATATCGGCCAGGCGGCGTTCGAAGCGGCGATTGATTACACCCGGCTGCGTCGTCAGGGCGGCAAGAAAACCATCGAACATCAGGCCATCGGCACCTTCCTTGCCGACATGGCGATCAAGCTCGAAGCCGCGCGCAATATGGCGTGGAAAGCGGCGTGGGTGGTCGATCACCCGGCGGCTGTAGCCGATCGCAGCGTTTCGGGCCTGCCGCTGCATCACATGGCGCGTGCGTATACCAGCGAGCTGATGGTGGACGTCACCGAACGCGCTGCCGAATGTTTTGGCGCGATGGGCGTGATGCGCGACATGCCACTGCAAAAATACGTGGACGATGCCTTGATGTTCAAGCATGGCGAAGTTGGCGCGGGTGCCGCCAGGTTACTGGTCGCCGAAGCCGTCGCGGGCTTTCAACGCGCCCATTCATAAAGGAACGACGATGGATTTTTCCCTTAACGACGAACAGCGCGAGTGGCAACTCAAGGCACGCAAATTTGCGCTCGAAGAAATACGCCCACGCTCGCTCGCCCGCGACGCCATGGAAGCGCCGCAAGATACCTTCGACTGGGATTTGATTCGCAAAGGGTCCAAACTCGGTTTCAGAACCGCAGCCACGCCCAAGGCCTACGGCGGGCACGGCATCGATCTGGTAACGCAAACGCTGGTGATCGCCGAACTCGCCAAGGGTGACAGTGCGATTTGCAAGGCGTTCAGCCAGAACTGGAAATGGAGCCAGTTGATCGCCGCCGTGTGTACCGAGGATCAGAAGCAGCGCTTTCTGCCGCCGTTTCTCGCCGACGATACGTATCTGCTGGGGTCGGGCAGCACCGAGCCGAACTCCGGGTCGGATAACCGCCTGCCGCCGGGCGATGTGGCCTCGGGTCTGCGGTTGCGCGCCGAGCGCCAGGGTGATGAATGGATACTCAACGGCGAAAAAGTGTTCATCGCCAACGGCAATATCGCCAAGCTGTTTTCGTGCGTACGCGCTCGGATTCCAAAGTCGATGCGCGCAACGGCACCACGTTGTTTCTGGTGCCCGCCGTTACGCCGGGTTTTCGCCACGGCAAGGTGTTCAATAAACGTGGCTGGCGCTTTTACCAAAATGCGGAGCTGATTTTCGACAACGCGCGCGTGCCGCACGCCAATGTGGTGGGCGAGGCGCATGGTGGCGCACGCGTGCGCGGCGGCGATCCGTCGGAGTTCGGTGATCTGGAATTGGCGGCTAATGCGCTGGGCGTGTGCGACGCCGCAGTGGAGCATGGCATGCATCACGCCACCACGCATCGCGAAGGCGGTAAACCGCTGGCCGACCAGCAACTGGCGCAACTGCAGTTGTCGGAAATGCGCATGCTCACCGAAGCGTTGCGCTCGTTCGTGCTGCGCACCGCTTGGGAGCGTGATCGCGCGTTGGCGCGCGACCCCGCCGCCAAGGATTTCGGCCCGGCGTTGTTGGTGACCAATTTTTCCAAAATGGCGATTCAGCGCGTCACTGCGCTCAATATGGATCTGCACGGTTCCAACGGCCTGGAAATCGATGCCCTCACTGAAAAACTGGTGCGCGACGCACACATCTGGACGCATCTGGCCGGTGATTCGGTGACGCGCATGAAGGCTATACGGCATTACATCCACTGAACGGATTGAGGAATTATCTTGTTGAAGATTGCGATATTGCTGGGCGACGACATCGGCTTGGAAGTGGTGCCCGAAGCCGTCCAGGTGATGAAAGCCGCTGTGGCGAAAACCGGCTGCGCGGTGGAGTGGCATCCGTTGCCGGTGGGACGCAAGGCGCACGAATCTCATGGCCACACCATCCCAAAAATCACGGTTGACGCGCTGCGTGGCATGGATGGATTCATCCTCGGGCCGATGGGGCATAACGCCTATCCACGCAACGACCCGACGTGGGTGAACGCCGGGTTGCGCAAAAAATTCGAGCTCTACGCCAGCGTAAAGCCGGTGCGTAGCTACGCCAATATTCAGTCGCTGCACAAGGGCGTGGACGTGGTGATCATTCGCGAAGTCACCGAGGGCCTGCAATCGGGCGGTGTGGTGATTGCGGGCAACGGCGAATTTCGGCCCAACGACGAAATCTCCATCGGCACGCGCGTGGTGACACGCACGGGGGCGAATCGCGTGGCGCGCGAGGCGTTCGAGATCGCTCGCACGCGTACGATGAAAAAAGTCACCTCGGTGCACAAGGAATCCACCTACAAGCTGTGCTGCGGCATGTTCGCCGACGAGTGCCGCAAGGGCGCCACCGAATATCCGGATGTGAAGCTCGAGCATGTGCTGATCGACGGCATGGCTGCCAAGCTCGCCATGCAGCCGCAGCAGTTCGACGTGGTGGTAACGACCAATCTTTTCGGTGACATCCTCACCGATCTGGGCGCGGCGGTGGTGGGCGGGCTGGGTCTGGCGCCGGGCCTGTGCGTGGGCCAGCATCAGGCGATGGCGCAGGCCACGCACGGCTCCGCGCCTGATATTGCCGGCAAGGCTATCGCCAATCCGTACGCGATGATCATGTCCGGCAAGATGTTGCTGGAGTGGCTGGGGCGTAAACACCAGCAGGCATCAGCGGTTGCAGCTGCCACGTTGATCGACAACGCGATGGAAAAAGTGATCACGGATGCCCAACATCTGACCGGCGACCTGGGTGGCAAAGCCTCCACGTCACAGATGGGCGACGCGGTGGTGCAAGCGCTTTAACGTCTAACGTATTTGCTCGATGCGTTTCTTGAAGGCGAGGCAGGGATCGGGGCGTTCTGCCGCCTTGGTAGGCACTACCGCATCGAATGCGTTTGCCCCGGCGCCAGACGGCGGATTTTCCAGATAGCCAACGGCGTAAGTTCGCGCCAGATGCGCGCGATTGAGCCAGCGCGGCGCGCCCCTGTCGCGTCTGACGTGGCTATTGCCGGCCAACAGCACGATGCCCTGCACCGAATGATGACTCACGATGGATGCCATTACCGCATCGCGCGCCAGTTGTCCTCGAGTCATTGCGGGCACCACATGCGGCGGCAGCGCGTTGCAATGGCCTTGTTCAATGACTTGTTCCTGGACGGCTTGCAGATCGGCGGGCACGCTTTTCAGACCGAGCGTATTGATGGTTTGCGCATCGAATAGTGCGGCGTAGCCACCTTTCATGATCTGGCCGATATCCGCGCGCGACAGGTTGGCGGCGATTAGCGGTAAGTCGTACGCCAGCGCCAGCTCGACAAAGGGCCGGTAAAAATCCCACGCCCAGTTGCTGCGCGTGCCGCTGCGATTAAGACCTGCGAGGTCGATCACATGCTGCGCGTCGCGCGGGCGTTCCCGGCGTGCGCGCTCGATGTCTGGCTGCCGTTCGCGGTCGAATTGCTCCATCGCTATGGATGGACGCCAGCCCGCGTCGAACGCACGCCGCAACACGTCCAGCCGCAAGCGATGATGCTCGGCATTGTCGTGCACCTCGCCCAGCAGCACGATGTTGTCGCCGGAAAGACGGTTTTCCCACGCATGACGCGACGGTGTAGTCGCGCAACCGTGGAGCCAGCTGATCAGGCACAAGGCGGGTAGCAAGGTATTGAGCCGCAAAAGATCGCTCCGGCAGGTCGAGGAAAGTTGCGACTATTATACGTAACAAATTGTTTTTATTGATATTTTTTATCACCTTGAGTGCGTTCCTGGAAGGTGAAAATGCGACTTCTTCGACGTCGCCCGGTGAGCCTGTGCCTCAGGTGTTGCGCGCGCCGTTGCCGTTTGCAGAGTCGAAGCGAGGTAGCGGTAGACTTTATGCGCGGACGAGCAGGGTTTAGCAGCGCTGGTTTCGCCGTATCGCTATCGTGCACAAATAATTCCTGCGTTGATAGCGTGCGTCACCTGAAAAAGCCCGTCAAATCCATGGCTTTCTCTCACGCATTCCCATGTGCTTGCGTTGACCGTTAGTCGCTGTCCCGGTAAAATCCGACGGTTAATGTCAGCCGGGTGCGAAATGCGTAGCAAGTTGGTCGCGGGTAACTGGAAGATGAATGGCAACCTGGCTTCGAATCAGGCATTGCTTAAGTCTTTGATTCCTTTGCTGGCTTCGGTCACGAGCGCGCGTTGCGCGGTGTGTGTGCCGTATCCCTATCTGGCGCAAACCGAGCAGATTTTGCGCGGGCAGGGCATATCGTGGGGCGCGCAGGATGTGTGCGAGTACGAACACGGCGCCTACACCGGCGGGGTTTCGGCGGGCATGGTGGCGGATTTTGGTTGCCGTTTTGTGATTGTTGGGCATTCCGAGCGGCGCGCGCTGTTTGGCGATACAGATGGGGTGGTGGCGAAAAAATTCGCTGCTGTGTTGAAGGCGGGCCTGACGCCGATTTTGTGCGTGGGCGAAACGCTGGCGGAGCGCGAGTCCGGCGTGATGGAGCAGGTGATTGCGCGGCAAATGGATGCGGTGATCGCGCAGTCAGGCGTGGCTGCGCTGGGACAAGCCGTGATGGCGTATGAGCCGGTGTGGGCTATCGGCACTGGCAAGACGGCCACGCCGGAGCAGGCGCAGGCAGTGCATGCTTTGATCCGCGGGCGTATTGCGGATCAGGATATGCGCGTGGCAGATGGGTTGCCGATTCTTTATGGTGGCAGTGTCAAGGGTGCGAACGCCGCGCAGCTTTTTGCGATGGCGGATATCGATGGCGGCTTGATCGGCGGCGCAGCGCTGGTGGCGGATGAATTCGCTGCCATCTGCAAAGCCGCTTAGCGCGGGTGATGTGACTGAAGTAATTTAAGTATTTGATTTTATTGGATTAATTATGGATCTCGTGGTTTTGATTTTGCACGTAGTCGCCGCTGCCGGGATTATCGGCCTGGTGCTGGTGCAACATGGTAAGGGTGCTGACGTGGGCGCGGCTTTTGGTACCGGCTCGGCCGGTAGCGTGTTCGGCTCGGCGGGTTCAGCCAATTTTTTGAGTCGCATGACGGCCGGGCTGGCGCTGGTGTTTTTTCTCACCAGTATCGGGCTGTCGTACCTGAACACTAAAGGCAGTAGCGGCAAAGGCGTGATGGCCAATCAGCCGGGTGCCACGCAAAGCGCGCCGGATAAGGCGCCGGGGGCGTCAGGGGTTCCGGGCGTTCCGGGGGCGTCGGATGTGCCAGCAGTGCCAGCGGCAAAATCGGATAAGGGTGAAAAGGGTAATAAGGGCGAGAAATCCGGCGCAGCCGCACCGGCAGACGTGCCAGCCGTACCGCCCAAAGCGGGAGACACACCCAAGTAGTTCATAAAAATGAGCGTCTGTTAAAGCACAGGTGCCAAGTAGTTATGCCGTCGTGGTGGAATTGGTAGACACGCCGTCTTGAGGGGGCGGTGGCGAAAGCCGTGAGAGTTCGAGTCTCTCCGTCGGCACCAGTAGTACAGGGGCAGTAGCAGGTTAACAGGGAATAAAAAAGTAATTTAAAACAACAAGTTATATAAACAGTCCTCGATCTGAGGCCGGTTAGCAAACGGATGCTTGAAAACTACTTTCCCATATTGATGTTCATCGGCGTAGGCCTGCTGGTGGGCGCGGCACCCATGCTGTTGGGCGGCGGGCTGTCACGGCTGCTGGGCACGTATAAGCCCACCGACGAAAAACTCTCGCCCTACGAGTGCGGCTTCGAGGCCTTTGAAGACGCGCGTATGAAATTCGACGTGCGCTACTATCTGGTGGCGATCCTGTTTATTCTGTTCGATCTGGAAATTGCGTTTCTGTTTCCGTGGGCAATCGTGCTTGGCGAGCAGGATGCCAGCACGTTCCGCTACTTTGCCATGGTGGTGTTTCTCGGCATCCTCGTCGTGGGTTTTGTCTACGAGTGGATGAAGGGCGCTTTGGACTGGGAGTAACACATGGGCGCAATCGAAACCTTAAATGAAAACCTGAACGAAAAAGGTTTCATGACGACCACCGCCGACGCGCTGATCAACTGGACGCGCACCGGTTCGCTGTGGCCGATGACGTTTGGTCTGGCTTGTTGCGCGGTGGAAATGATGCACGCAGGCGCGTCGCGTTACGACCTTGATCGCTTCGGCATCGTGTTCCGCCCCAGCCCGCGCCAGTCGGACGTGATGATCGTTGCCGGCACTCTGTGCAACAAAATGGCCCCCGCGCTGCGCAAGGTCTATGACCAGATGGCCGAGCCGCGCTGGGTGATTTCGATGGGTTCGTGCGCGAATGGCGGCGGCTACTATCACTATTCCTATTCGGTGGTGCGTGGCTGTGACCGCATCGTGCCAGTGGATATTTACGTACCGGGTTGCCCGCCAACGGCTGAGGCGCTGCTCTACGGCATCATCCAGTTGCAAAACAAAATCAAACGCACCAACACGATTGCCAGGGCCTGACCGCTAGACTGAACATGTCATCCCGCCTCGAAACCCGCCTTGAAACCTTATGCACGGTCGTGCAAGCCGCTCTCGGCGACGCTTGCGTCAGTGCGACCATCGCGCTGGGTGAGCTGACTATCGTCGTCAAGGCGGCGGACTTGTTAACCACTGTCGCAACACTGCGCGATTCGCCCGAGCTTAAATTCGAACAGTTGATTGACCTTTGCGGCATGGATTACAGCACTTTTGGCAGCGTGGATGGCAGCGGTGATGCCTGGCACGGCCAGCGTTTCGCCGTGGTGTATCACCTGCTCAGCATCAGCCATAACTGTCGCCTGCGGTTGCGGGTGTTTGCGGCGGAGAATGATTTTCCGGTGCTCGATTCGGTGATCGGCATCTGGCCATCGTCGAACTGGTATGAGCGCGAAGCCTTCGATCTGTACGGCATCATGTTTAACGGTCACCCCGATTTGCGCCGCCTGTTGACGGACTACGGTTTTATCGGCCATCCGTTCCGCAAGGATTTCCCGCTGTCGGGCAACGTCGAAATGCGTTACGACCCGGATAAGGGGCGCGTGATTTACCAGCCGGTGACCATCGAGCCGCGCGAGATCACGCCGCGTATTATCCGCGAAGAGCAATACGGTAACAGCGAAGGGTTCCGCAAAGGCTGATCATGGCGGAAATTCGCAATTACACGATGAACTTCGGCCCGCAGCACCCTGCGGCGCACGGGGTATTGCGTTTGGTGCTTGAGCTCGATGGCGAAGTGATCGAGCGCGCCGATCCGCACATCGGCCTGCTGCATCGTGCCACGGAAAAACTCGCCGAGCACAAAACTTTTATCCAGTCCGTGCCGTATATGGATCGTCTCGACTACGTGTCGATGATGGTCAACGAGCACGCGTACGTGATGGCCATCGAAAAGCTCGCCGGCATCAACGTGCCGTTGCGCGCACAATACATTCGTGTGATGTTCGATGAAATCACGCGTCTGTTGAATCACCTGCTATGGCTGGGCTGCCACGCGCTCGACGTGGGCGCGATGACGGTTTTTTTGTATTGCTTTCGCGAGCGCGAAGATTTGTTCGACACCTACGAAGCCGTGTCGGGCGCGCGCATGCACGCAGCGTACTTCCGGCCAGGCGGCGTCTATCGCGATCTGCCGGACACCATGCCGCAGTACAACGCCACCAAGCATCAAAACGCCAAGGCGATCAAGGAACTGAACGAAAATCGCCAAGGCTCGTTACTTGATTTTGTTGAAGATTTCACCCGGCGTTTTCCGACGTACGTCGATGAGTATGAAACCCTGCTCACCGACAACCGTATCTGGAAACAACGCACGGTTGGCATCGGCGTGGTGACGCCGGAGCGCGCCAAGGCTCTAGGCTTCACCGGCCCTATGCTGCGCGGCTCGGGCATCGAGTGGGATCTGCGTAAAAAGCAGCCGTACGAGGTCTACGACAAGCTCGATTTTGATATTCCGGTGGGTGTCAATGGCGATTGCTATGATCGCTATCTGGTGCGCGTGGAAGAAATGCGCCAGTCGAATAAACTGGTCAAGCAATGCATCGACTGGCTGCGCAAAAACCCCGGCCCGGTGATGATCGACAGTCATAAGGTAGCGCCGCCCTCGCGCGTGGGCATGAAGCAGAACATGGAAGAACTGATTCACCACTTCAAGTTGTTTACCGAGGGCATGCACGTGCCGATGGGCGAAGCCTACGCGGCGGTGGAACATCCCAAGGGCGAGTTCGGTATTTACCTGGTGTCCGACGGTGCCAACAAACCGTATCGTTTGAAAATTCGCGCGCCCGGCTTTGCACATTTGTCGGCGTTGGATGAGATGTCGCGTGGCCACATGATCGCCGACGTGGTGGCGATTATCGGCACGCAAGATATCGTGTTCGGCGAGGTAGATCGATAATGTTATCGGCGGCAGCACTCGCAAAAATCGACAAGGCCGTGGCCAAGTACCCGCCGGAAGAAAAGCAATCCGCAGTGATGGCGGCGTTGACTATTGCGCAAGACGAAAAGGGCTGGCTAGCCACAGAGACCATGGATTTTGTCGCGCAGTACCTGAAAATGCCGCCGGTGGCCGTCTACGAAGTGGCCACGTTCTACACCATGTACGACCTAAAACCGGTGGGCCGCCACAAGCTGACGATCTGCACGAATCTGCCCTGCGCCCTGCAAGGTGCGTCGCAAGCTGCTGATTATATTAAGAAAAAATTGGGCATCGGTTTTGGTGAAACCACGGCGGACGGGCGCTTTACGCTAAAAGAGGGCGAGTGCATGGGTGCCTGCGGCGATGCGCCGGTGTTCATCCGCAACAACAAACACATGCTGTGCGCGATGTCGAACGACAAAATCGACAAGCTGATCGGGGAACTCAAATGAGCGGCCTGCCGATGGGACTGCCGGCGGCCCCGTTCGCCAAAGGCATTTACGGCCCCGATGCCCTGATCATGAAGGACATCGACGGCACCAACTGGCGCATCAAGGATTACGAAGCGCGCGGGGGTTATCAGGCGTTGCGCAAGATACTCAGCGAGAAAATCACACCCGAAAACGTGATTGCCGAGGTGAAAAAATCGGCCTTGCGCGGTCGTGGCGGCGCGGGTTTTCCGGCGGGCTTGAAGTGGAGCTTCATGCCACGGCAGTTTCCGGGGCCGAAGTATCTGGTGTGCAATTCCGACGAAGGCGAGCCGGGCACGTTCAAAGATCGTGACATCCTGCGCTATAACCCGCACAGCGTGATCGAGGGTATGACCATCGCCGCTTACGCGATGGGTATCCCCGTCGGCTACAACTACATCCACGGCGAAATTTTCGACGTCTACGAGCGCTTTGAAGAAGTGCTCGAAGAGGCGCGCGCGGCGGGTTACCTCGGCGACAAGATACTTGGCTCCGACTACAACTTTCAGTTGCACGCACATCACGGTTTCGGTGCCTACATCTGCGGCGAAGAAACTGGCTTGCTGGAGTCGCTCGAAGGCAAAAAAGGCCAGCCGCGCTTTAAGCCGCCGTTCCCGGCAAGCTTTGGTTTGTATGGCAAGCCGACCACGATCAATAACACCGAGACGTTTGCCGCAGTGCCATGGATTATCTTCAATGGCGGCGAAGCGTTTTTGAACATGGGCAAGCCCAATAACGGCGGCACCAAGTTGTTTTCGGTGTCGGGTGATGTGGCGCGGCCCGGCAATTACGAAATCAAGTTAGGCACGCCGTTCGCCAAACTGCTGGAAATGGCCGGCGGCATGCGTGATGGCGTCAAATTAAAAGCGGTGATCCCCGGTGGCTCGTCGATGCCGGTGCTGCCCGCAGAGATCATGATGGCCACTGACATGGATTACGATTCCATCGCCAAGGCGGGCTCGATGTTGGGCTCGGGTGCTGTGATCGTGATGAACGAAACACGCTGCATGGTGAAATCGCTGCTGCGCTTATCTTATTTTTATTACGAAGAATCGTGCGGCCAGTGCACGCCATGCCGAGAGGGTACGGGCTGGCTCTACCGCATGGTTGATCGTATCGAGCATGGCAAGGGCCGCAACGAAGACCTTGATCAGTTAAACCGCGTGGCGGACAACATTCAGGGCCGCACCATTTGCGCGCTGGGTGATGCCGCAGCGATGCCGGTGCGTGCGTTTATCAAGCACTATCGCGACGAGTTCCAGTATCACATTGATCACAAAAAGTGTTTGGTTGCACCGTATATTTGAAAAGCATTTTTAACCACAGATAAATACAGATGAACACAGATAAAGCCAGATCGTTCCGGGGTTATCTGTGTTCATCTGTGTTCATCTGTGGTTCCTAAGAATTTATTCATGCCACTAGAAATCGAAATCGACGGTAACAAGCTGGAAGTGCCCGACGGCAGCACGGTGATGGATGCCGCGCGGCTGGCGAACATTTACGTGCCGCATTTCTGTTATCACCGCAAGCTGTCGATTGCCGCGAACTGCCGCATGTGTCTGGTGCAAATCGAAAAAGCGCCCAAACCCATGCCCGCATGCGCCACACCGGTGACCAACGGCATGAAGGTGCAAACGCATTCTGATCAGGCCGTCACCGCACAAAAGGGTGTGATGGAGTTTCTGCTGATCAACCACCCGTTGGATTGCCCGATCTGCGATCAGGGCGGCGAGTGCCAGTTGCAGGATTTGGCGGTCGGCTATGGTGGCAGTGAATCCAAATACGAAGAAGATAAACGCGTCGTCGCCAACAAGAATCTCGGTCCGCTGATTTCGACGGACATGACACGCTGCATCCATTGCACACGCTGCGTGCGTTTCGGGCAGGAGATCGCCGGGGTGATGGAGCTCGGCATGATCGGTCGCGGCGAGCATGCCGAGATCATCACGTTTGTCGGCAAAACCGTGGATTCGGAATTGTCGGGCAACGTGATTGATCTGTGCCCGGTGGGTGCGCTGACTTCCAAGCCGTTCCGTTACAGCGCGCGCACGTGGGAACTCACGCGCAAGTCCTCGATCAGCCCGCACTGCGGCTTGGGATCGAATCTTACGTTGCAGGTGAAACAAAATCGTGTGATGCGCGCCTTGCCGCGTGAAAACGAAGCCATCAACGAATGCTGGATTTCGGACAAGGATCGCTTCTCGTACGAAGCGCTGAATTCCGCGCAACGTCTCGCACGGCCCATGCTGAAGCAGAACGGCACATGGAAAGAAACCGATTGGCAGACGGCGCTGGATTTTGTCGCTACGGAATTGAAACGTATCTCCGCTGCACATGGGCCACAGGCTATCGGTGCGTTGGCGACGCCGCATCAAACGGTTGAGGAATTGCACCTGCTGCAAAAAATAGTGCGCGGGCTGGGCTCAAACAACGTTGATTTCCGCTTGCGCCAAAGCGACTTTAGCGCCGACGGCAAATTGGCCGGTGCGCCGTGGCTGGGCATGAGCATCGCCGATGTGAGCGCACTGGATCGCGTGCTGGTGGTGGGCGCGACCTTGCGCAAGGATCAACCGCTGATCACGCATCGCTTGCGGCAGTCTTCTAAAAAATCCTTAAAAATCAATATCTTACATTCGGTAGACGATGATCTGCTGATGCGTGTGGCGAACAAGGCCATCGTTGCACCCGGCGCTTTGGTGGATACATTGGCGCAAGTGGTTAAAGCAGCGGCAGCGGTAAAAGATGTGGCTGTGCCGACGAGCGTCAGTGCACTGGTGGCAGCAGTTACGGTTGGCGATGCCGCGCAACGCATCGCTGCCAGCTTGTCCGATGGCAAAAATGTGGCCGTGTTGCTGGGCAACTTTGCGCAGCATCATCCACAAGCCGCCCGGTTACATGCACTGGCGCAAGCGCTGGCCGAAATCACTGGCGCGCGCTGTGGCTTTCTGGGCGAGGCCGCGAACAGCGTCGGCGGTTATGTGGCGAATGCTGTGCCGGGTAACAAGGGCGCGAATGCACAACAGATGACCGCGCAGCCGTTGAAAGCGTATGTGTTGCTCGGCGTCGAGCCCGAACTCGATATGCACAACCCGCGGCAGGCCATTGATGCCATGAAGCAGGCTGAGTTCGTTGTCGCGTTAAGCGCGTATCAGCACACAGCCACGGCGTATGCGCAGGTGCTGCTGCCGATAGCGCCGTTTACCGAAACCGCTGGCACCTTCATCAATACCGAAGGTCGCGCGCAAAGTTTTCAGGGTGTAGTGCAGCCGCTAGGCGAAACGCGTCCGGCGTGGAAGGTGCTGCGGGTGTTGGGCAATCTGCTCGGACTGACTGGTTTTGACCACCAAAGCGCGGACGATGTGCGCCTTGAGGCACTGGGATCGGATAATAAAAATATCAATAAAAACAATAACTTATCTGTAACGCTTGCCAATGCATTGCCAGCGGCTTCGGGCCTGCAACGCATCGCGGAAACGCCCATTTACGCGGCAGATGCGATTGCACGTCGCGCGCCGTCGCTGCAAAAAACATGTGACGGCCAGTTGCCGCTGGCGAGCTTGAATCGCGCGCTGGCGGACAAGCTCGGCTTGCGCGATGGCGACAGCGTGCGTGTGAGTCAGGGCGGCGGTGACGCGGTGGTGGGTTACCTAATGGATGACAAGTTGCCTGCGGATTGCATTCGTCTGGCGGCGGCGTGCGTGGAAACGTCCGCGTTGGGTGCAAGCAGCGCTGAGTTGACGGCGACGCGCGTGGCAGGGCAACAAAAGGTGGCCGTGTGAGCGCGGTGCTACAGCCCATTGTCAACCTCGGCTATTCGCTGCAGGCCTTGTTCGCGACGGTGCTCGTGGCGATTTTTGGCAATGAGGCAGCGCCGTATATTCTGTACGCGGTTAAAACACTGTTGTTGATCCTGTGCATCGTGGTGCCGCTGATGTTGAGCGTCGCTTACCTTACGCTATGGGAACGTAAAGTCATCGGCTGGATACAACTGCGCCTCGGGCCGAACCGCGTGGGGCCGATGGGCCTGCTGCAACCGATCGCCGACGGCATGAAGTTGCTGGTCAAGGAAATCATCATACCCGCCGGAGCGAGCAAGCTGTTGTTCGTCATCGCGCCGCTGATGGCGATCATGCCCGCGTTGGCGGCATGGGCCGTGGTGCCGTTTGATCCCGAAATGGTGCTGGCGAATATCGATGCGAGCCTGCTCTACATTATGGCGATCACCTCGATGGGTGTTTACGGCGTGATCATCGCGGGCTGGGCGTCGAACTCCAAATATGCGTTCCTCGGCGCGATGCGCTCGGCGGCGCAGATCGTGTCGTACGAAATCGCCATGGGCTTCGCGCTGGTGGGCGTGCTGATGGCGGCGCAGAGTCTGAATCTGGTGGATATCGTCAAGGGGCAACAAAGCGCCTACGGTGTGTTCGGCTGGTTCTGGATACCGCTGTTTCCGCTGTTCCTGACCTATCTGATCGCGGGCGTGGCGGAAACCAATCGCGCGCCGTTTGACGTGGCCGAAGGCGAATCCGAAATCGTCGCGGGCTTTCACGTGGAATACTCGGGCATGACTTTTGCGATATTTTTCCTCGCCGAATACGCCAACATGATGCTGGTTTCGCTGCTGTGTGCGCTGATGTTCCTCGGCGGCTGGCTGTCACCGTTCCCGGCGTCGTGGGGCATTTTGGGCGCTCCGAGCTTTTTGTGGCTGCTGTTCAAGGGTTTTCTGGTGGTGTCGAGCTTCCTGTGGTTCCGCGCGACTTTCCCGCGTTATCGCTACGACCAGATCATGCGCCTGGGGTGGAAAGTGTTCATTCCAGTGACGCTGGTATGGATACTGGTGCTCGGTGCCTGGATGCAGACGCCGTTGTGGGTATGGTGGAAGGGAGCCTAAGCCATGGTCGATAAAATCAGTGGTTTTTTTCGCACCTTCCTGCTGTTCGAACTGGTAAAAGGCATGATGCTCACCGGCCGCTACATGTTCGCGCGCAAGATCACGGTGCAATTCCCCGAAGAAAAAACTCCGCAAAGCAACCGTTTCCGCGGTCTGCATGCGTTGCGCCGTTATCCGAACGGCGAAGAGCGTTGCATCGCCTGCAAACTGTGCGAGGCAGTGTGCCCGGCACTGGCGATCACCATCGAATCCGAGCAGCGCGACGACGGTTCGCGCCGCACCACGCGCTACGACATCGATCTCACCAAATGTATTTTCTGCGGATTTTGCGAGGAATCGTGTCCGGTGGATTCCATCGTCGAGACGCGCATTTTCGAGTACCACGGCGAAAAACGCGGCGACCTGATTTACACCAAGCCGATGTTGCTCTCGATCGGAGATGCTTACGAAGAACAAATAGCCAAGGATCGTGCGGCAGATGCGCGGTATCGCTAGTGCAATGCAAAGGCGTGAACAAGTGAACGAGTTAACGAGTGAACGAGTAAGTGCTAAGTGTTGCGGAGGGGCACCCGTTCTGCTTCGCTGCAACTGTTCCCTTGACCCGTTCACCCGTTCACTCGTTCACCGCTGTCAAAAATGACCTTCCAAACCCTCATCTTCTACTTCCTGTCCACCGTGCTGGTGGCATCAGCGCTGGGTGTGATTACTGCACGCAACCCGGTGCATGCGGCGCTGCTGCTGGTGCTGGCGTTTTTTACCTGCTCGGGGCTGTGGCTGCTGTTACAGGCGGAGTTTCTGGCGATCACGCTGGTGCTGGTATATGTGGGCGCGGTGATGGTGCTGTTTTTGTTTGTGGTGATGATGCTGGATATCAATATCGCCAAGCTGCGCGAAGGGTTCTGGCGATATCTGCCGCTGGGCGGCGTGGTGGCGATTTTGCTGGTGGTCGAAATGGCGATGATCCTGACCAGCCGCTCGGTGGGTTTTGGCGACGTGCCGCAACCACCGGCGTTGCCTACCAACCTTTCCAATACCAAGGAACTCGGGCGCCTGATTTACACCGAGTATGTCTACCCGTTTGAAATCGCTGCGGTGATTTTGCTGGTGGCGATTATCGCCGCGATCGCGCTGACGCTGCGTAAGCGCAAGCTGATCAAATACATGGATCCCGCCGATCAGGTAGCGATACAGCGCAAAGACCGTGTGCGCGTGGTCACCATGGCGAGCGAAGCGCGGCAGGATTCCACCGAGGGCGGCAAGGACAGCGGCAAGAAAGGTGAGGGCGCATGATTCCGCTGTCCCATTATCTGATTTTGGGCGCGATTTTGTTCGCGATTTCGGTGGTGGGGATTTTCCTCAACCGCAAGAACATCATTGTGCTGCTGATGGCGATCGAGCTGATGCTGCTGGCGGTGAACATGAACTTCGTCGCGTTTTCGCATTACCTGAACGATCCGGCGGGGCAGATTTTTGTGTTTTTCATCCTGACCGTGGCGGCGGCCGAATCGGCGATCGGTTTGGCGATACTGGTGGTGCTGTTCCGCAATCTGAGCACCATCAACGTTGAAGATCTGGATCAGCTTAAGGGATAGCAGGCCAGGCCTGAATCGCGCAATCACATGACAGCCATGCAAAAACTTTATCTGGTCGTGCCGCTCGCGCCGCTGCTTGGTGCCATCGCGGCGGGCCTGTGCGGCTGGGCGCTGTCGCGCCGCGCGGCGCATTGGATCACCATTGCCGGCATGCTGGTGTGCCTGGGGGCGTCGGTGGCGGTGTACATGGACGTGATGGCCGGCAACCATTTCAACGGCGCGTTGTATATGTGGATGGTGTCGGGCAACGCCAAGTTCGAGATTGGTTTCCTCATCGATCCGTTGTCGGCGACGATGATGATCGTGGTGTCGTTTGTGTCGCTGATGGTGCATATCTACACCATTGGTTATATGAAGGATGATCCCGGTTACAAGCGCTTCTTTAGTTACATTTCGCTGTTTACCTTCTCGATGCTCATGCTGGTGATGAGCAATAACTTCCTGCAACTGTTTTTTGGTTGGGAGGCCGTGGGTCTGGTGTCGTATTTGCTGATCGGCTTTTGGTATACGCGGCCGACGGCGATTTACGCCAACTTGAAGGCGTTTTTGGTGAATCGCGTCGGCGACTTCGGCTTTCTGCTGGGTATTGCACTGGTGCTGATGTATTTCGACTCGCTGGATTACGCCACGGTGTTCGCCAACGCCAAGAGTTTGTCCACTAACACCATAGAAATCATTCCGGGTGCGGCCTGGTCGCTGATGACGGTGATTTGCATCCTGCTGTTTATTGGCGCCATGGGTAAATCGGCGCAGTTTCCGCTGCACGTGTGGCTGCCCGATTCGATGGAAGGCCCGACACCGATTTCCGCGCTGATCCACGCGGCCACCATGGTCACCGCAGGCATATTTATGGTGGCGCGCATGTCGCCGCTGTTTGAGTTGTCCGACACCGCGCTCACCTTTGTGATGACCATCGGCGCGATCACGGCATTTTTCATGGCGCTGATCGCCACCGTGCAATACGACATCAAGCGCGTGGTGGCGTACTCGACGCTGTCGCAGCTCGGGTACATGACCATGGCGCTGGGCGCGTCTGCCTACTCGGCGGCGATCTTCCATTTGTTCACCCACGCGTTTTTCAAGGCGGTGTTGTTCCTCGGGGCGGGCTCGGTGATCATTGCCATGCACCACGAGCAAGACATGCGCAAGATGGGCGGCCTCGCCAAATACATGCCGATCACCTACGCCACCATGCTGATCGGCGCGCTGGCCAACGCCGGCTTGCCGCCCTTCGCAGGCTTTTTCTCCAAGGACACGATCATCGAAGCGCTGCACGCCTCGCCGCTGGCGGGCGCGGGCTTCGCCTATTTTCTCGCGACGGCGGGCGTGCTGGTGGGCGGCTTTTATTCCTTCCGTTTGATTTTTTATGCATTTCACGGCAAAGAGCGCTTTGCCGATCCGAATGATCCTGCGGTGAAAGCGTGTGACGCGGAACGCGCGGCGCAGTTGAAAGCGGAGGAAGCTGCGGCGAAGGCTGCATTGGTGGAAAAAGCGGCCCACGATGCGGCTCGCGGTCATCAGGGTGGCCACGGTCACGCGGCTGCTGCTCACGCCGACCACGCGGATCACGCTCATGATGCACATGATGCCCACCACGCGCACGATGCTCACCACGGTAAGCCGCACGAATCGCCGTGGGTGGTGACCTTCCCGCTGATCATGCTGGCGATTCCCTCGGTGTGTGCGGGCTGGATCATCGGCAGTTTTGTGTTCGGCGATTATTTCGGCAAATCCATCGTGGTGTCCGCAGCGCATCCGGCCCTTGCCACGCTGAAGGCGCAGTTTCACGGCGTCATCGGCATGATCACGCATGGCATGATGACACTGCCGTTTTGGCTGGCGATCATCGGCGCTGGCACTGCCTATTACATCTACATCGTGCGGCCCGACCTGCCGCCGGTGTTGCGTGCCAAGTGGGGCAAAGTGGTGACCATCCTGATGGATAAGTACGGCCTGGATCGCTTCAACGACTGGTTCTTCGCTGGTGGCGCACGCGTGCTTGGCCACGGCTTGTGGAAGGGCGGCGACGTGGTGTTAATCGACGGCCTGGTCAATGGTTCGGCCAAGAGCGTGGGCCTGTTCTCGACCATTATTCGCAAGCTGCAATCGGGCTATATCTACAACTACGCGTTCGCGATGATTTTCGGCATTGTGCTGTTGCTGACGATTACCTTGTGGTCGCTGATCGCTTAGCCGATTAACAAAAATTATCAAATAAAACAAATACTTAAATAATGTACGCGTTACCTTTGTTGAGCCTGGCGATCTGGATCCCGATTTTCTTCGGGCTGGCCGTGCTCGCCACCGGTTCGGATCGCAACGCGCCGACCGCGCGCGTGATCGCGCTGGTGGGGGCTGTGCTCGGCTTCCTGATTACGATTCCGCTGCACACCGGTTTCAGCACCGCGCTCGGTGGCTTTCAGTACGTGCAGAAAGTTGAGTGGATAGACGCGTTCAATGTGCATTACCACCTCGGCATCGATGGCATATCCCTGCTGCTGCTGCTGCTCAACAGCTTTACCACCGTGCTGGTGGTGATCGCGGCGTGGGAGATCATCCAGAAAAAAGTCGCGCAATACATGGCCTCGTTCCTGATTTTGTCGGGGCTGATGAACGGCGTGTTCTGCGCGCTGGATGCGCTGCTGTTTTACGTGTTTTTCGAGGCGACGCTGATCCCGATGTTTATCATCATCGGTCTGTGGGGCGGTCCGCGCCGGGTGTACGCCTCGATGAAGTTTTTTCTCTATACGCTGTTCGGTTCGCTGCTGTCGCTGGTCGCGCTGATTTATCTTTACTTTGCCTCGGGCGGCAGCTTTTCGCTGCTGGATTTTTACGATACGCCGCTTGGCATGAACGCGCAGATCGCGATTTTCCTCGCATTTTTCATGGCCTTTGCGGTCAAGGTGCCGATGTGGCCGGTGCATACCTGGCTGCCGGATGCCCACGTCGAAGCACCCACCGGCGGCTCGGTGGTGCTGGCAGCGATCATGTTGAAGCTCGGCGGTTACGGCTTCTTGCGGCTGTCGCTGCCCATCGTGCCGGATGCCAGCCACGCGCTGGCGGGCTTGATGATTTTCCTGTCGCTGGTGGCGGTGGTGTACATCGGGCTGGTGGCGCTGGTGCAGACCGACATGAAAAAGCTTATCGCCTACTCGTCGATTTCGCACATGGGTTTTGTCACGCTGGGCCTCTTCATCTTTAATCCGCAGGGCATGGAAGGTGCCGTGATCCAGATGATTTCGCACGGCTTTATTTCCGGCGCGATGTTCCTCTGTGTGGGCGTGCTGTACGACCGCATGCACACCCGCGAGATCGGCGATTACGGCGGCGTGGTCAACACCATGCCGGTGTTCGCGGCGTTCTTCATGTTGTTCGCCATGGCCAACGCGGGCTTGCCGGGCACCAGTGGCTTCGTCGGTGAATTTCTGGTGATCCTGGGTGCGATGCAGGCGAATTTCTGGTACGCCTTCCTTGCTGCGACCACGCTGATATTCGGCGCGGCCTACACGCTGTGGATGTTCAAGCGCGTGATATTCGGCGCGGTGGCGAATGCCCAGGTAGCGCAACTTAAAGACATCAATCTGCGCGAATTCATTGTGCTCGGCACGCTGGCGGTGGCGGTGCTGGTGATGGGCATCTGGCCGCAGCCGTTTGCCGACGTGATACATACGGCGGTGAGCGACATTCTGTCGCACGTCGCGCACAGCAAGCTGCCGGGGCAATAGGGAATCAGGGAATAGTCATGCAATACATACAACCCCTGTGGCCCGCCTATCCCGAGATATTCCTGCTCACCATGGCGTGCGTGATCCTGATCGCCGATTTGTTCATCCGCGATGAAAACCGTGGCATCACCTATTTTCTGACACAGGCTACGCTGGCCGGTTGCGCGCTGCTGACCTGGGCTACCGCAACGCAACTGAACCCCGGCGAGCCGGTACATACCTTCAGCGGTATGTTCGTCGGCGATCTCATGGCCGACGTGCTGAAGCTCGTGACCTACTTTGGTGTGATCTCGATCCTGGTTTACTCGCGCGATTATCTGGCGCTGCGCGGCATGTTCCGCGGCGAGTTTTTCGCGTTGACCCTGTTTGCCACGCTGGGCCTGATGGTGATGATCTCGGCCAACCATCTGCTGACGCTGTATCTGGGACTGGAACTGCTGAGCCTGTCGCTCTACGCGATGGTCGCGCTGCAGCGCGATTCCGCCAAAGCCACCGAAGCGGCGATGAAATACTTTGTGCTGGGCGCGCTGGCTTCCGGCATGTTGCTCTACGGCATGTCGATGATTTATGGCGCGGCGGGTTCGCTGGAAGTCACACGCATCGCCGCCGTGATCGCGGATGACAGCGCCAAGAACGTGGTGCTGGTGTTCGGTCTGGTGTTCCTGGCGGCAGGTATCGGCTTTAAGCTCGGCGCAGCACCGTTTCACATGTGGCTGCCCGATGTGTACCACGGCGCGCCGACGGCGGTAACGCTGTTCATCGGCTCGGTGCCCAAGCTTGCCGCGTTCGCTTTTGTGATCCGGCTGCTGGTGCAGGCGTTGGGTGTTGAGCAAATTCAGGCGCACTGGCAGCAGATGCTGGCGGTGATGGCGGTGCTCAGTTTGATCATCGGCAATATCACCGCGATTGCGCAGACGAACATCAAGCGCATGCTGGCCTATTCGACGATTTCGCACATGGGCTTTTTGTTAATCGGCATCGCGGCCGGCGGCCTGAATGGTTACGCCTCGGGCATGTTCTACGTGGTGGTTTACGTGCTGATGAGCCTGGGCGCCTTCGGCATGATTCTGCTGTTGTCGCGTGATGGCTTCGAGGCGGAAAATCTCGAAGACTTCAAGGGTCTCAATCAGCGCAGCCCGTGGTACGCATTTTTGATGTTGCTGTTGATGTTCTCGATGGCGGGTGTGCCGCCAACCGTCGGCTTCTATGCCAAGTTCGCGGTGCTGCAGGCCATTGTTGAAGCGGGCCATGTGTGGCTGGCGGTGATCGCGGTGATTTTCTCGCTGATCGGTGCCTACTACTATCTACGCATCGTCAAGCTCATGTACTTTGATGACGCCACGGATACCACGGCAATTACCCCGCGTGCCGATGTGCAGATGCTGCTGTCGGTGAACGGCCTCGCTGTGCTGGCGTTCGGCATATTCCCGCAGCCGCTGATGGCGCTGTGTGCAAGCGCGATACTCGCGTCGCTATAAACCCAACCGGAGCTGCTCGTGGCCGACGATAAAGCCGGGCAAGACATGAGCGAGACTACGCTCGCATCACAAACCGTTTTTCAGGGCAAGCTGTTGCACGTGAAATCAGACCGCGTGCGCTTGATGAACGGCCATGAATCCGTGCGCGAGTACATCCTGCATCCGGGCGCATCGATGATCATCGCCATGCCGGATGACAAAACGATCACCCTGGTGCGCCAGTACCGTTATCCGCTGAACCGTCATTTCATCGAACTGCCTGCCGGCAAGATCGATCCGGGCGAGGATCCGCTGGATACCGCCAAACGCGAACTGCGCGAAGAATGCGGTTACGTTGCCACTGAGTGGCGGCACTTGAGCACGCTGCATCCTGGCATCGGCTACTCCAACGAGCGCATCGAGCTGTATCTCGCACGCAGCCTCACGCAAGCGGGGCGGCACCTCGACGACGACGAATTTCTCGAAATGTTACACGTGCCCATCGTCGAGGCGATGCAATGGATACGCGATGGGCGCATCACCGAAGCCAAGGCTGTGATGGGCGTGTTGTGGGCGGAAAAACTGCTGCGTGGGGAGTGGTAGTACTGGTGCGCTCAGTTCTGTTTGGCCGTTGGTATAAAAAATAATAAATAAAAACAAATAGTTACGTAAAACAGCATGCCGCTTTACGCAGCGACGATATTCCTTAGCGCGTTTTTGTTGTTCCTGGTGCAACCCGTGATCGCGCGGCAAATATTGCCGTGGTTCGGTGGTGCGGCTTCAGTGTGGGCGGTGTGCCTGGTGTTTTTTCAGAGCGTGCTGCTCGCCGGTTATGCGTATGCTGACTGGACATCCCGCCGCGTCGCGCCCCGCACACAGGCCAAAATTCATATAGCGCTGCTGGCGGTGAGTCTGCTGCTGCTGCCGATTTTGCCCGATGTCAGTTGGAAACCCGGCGGCGAAGCGGGCACCTCGCCCACGCTGGCGATACTTGGCTTGTTGGGCGTGACCATCGGCTTGCAATATTTTTTGTTGTCAGCGACCAGCCCGTTGCTGCAAAGCTGGTACTGGCGGCATTACAAACACGCCGTGCCGTATCGTCTGTTTGCGTTATCAAATTTTGCCTCGCTGCTGGCATTGTTGTCGTATCCGGTGGCCATCGAGCCGTGGCTGCGCGGCACTGTGCAATCCTACGGCTGGTCGGCGTTGTATGGGGTATTTGCCGCGTTGTGCGCGGTGACAGCCTGGGTGAGCGCGCGTGCGGCGACTGTTACGGCTAACGGCACAGCGACAGTAGCCACGAATCAAGCCGACGACGGCCCCGCGCCCGCGTGGGGCGTGCGCATCAGTTGGATCATTTACGCTGCGATGGGCTCGTGCCTGTTGCTCGGCGTGACCAATCACCTGACGCAGAACATCGCTTCGATTCCTTTTTTGTGGCTGGCACCGCTGGCGTTGTACCTGATCACTTTTATTCTGTGTTTTGACCATCCGCGCTGGTACGTGCGCCCGGTGTTTGTCGGGCTGATGGCGGCGGCGTTGCCCGCGATGGCGTGGTTTACCGAGTCGTTGGAGCTTTACGTCGCAGCGCCAGTGTATGTGGTGGGTCTTTTTGTCTGCTGCATGTTCTGCCACGGCGAGTTGTATCGCGTGCGTCCGGTGCCGCGTTATCTGACCACGTTTTACCTGATGATTTCCATCGGCGGGGCGCTGGGCGCGTTGCTGATCGCCATCGGCGCGCCGCTGTTGCTTAAAGGTTATTTTGAGCTCGGCATGGTGCTGGCGGCGTGCGCGCTGCTGCTGTTCTGGAGCGCTCTCGAGCAAAAGCGCTGGGTGGCCGCGCTGGCGTTTGTCGTGGCGAGTGTGACCACCGGTTTTGTGATCATGAACGTCACCGAGTATTCGCGTGATGTGCGCGTCATGGTGCGTAATTTCTACGGCGTGGTGCGTACCAAGGATTTTCCCGATCCGGCGCCGTTTCGCGTGATGTACCACGGCAACATCAATCACGGCGGACAGTTGCTGGGCGATGCGATGCGCCGCAAGGCTTCGACTTACTTTGGCGAGAGCAGCGGTTACGGGCGCACCTTTGCCAGCCTGCGGGCGTTGAACAATGACGGGCCGCGACGCGTCGGCGTGATCGGGCTGGGGGCGGGCGCGCTGGCCGCGTATGCGCGTCGCGGCGACGTGTTCCGCTTTTACGAAATCGATCCGCAGGTGGCGGCGGTGGCGATGATGGAGTTTTCGTTTCTGAAGGACAGCCCCGCGCAGATCGACGTGGTACTTGGCGACGGTCGCCTGAGCCTGGAGCGTGAGGCACCGCAGAATTTTGATTTGCTGGCGATCGATGCGTTCGCGGGTGATTCGATCCCCATGCATCTGCTCACGCGCGAGGCGATGCAAGCGTATATCAAACATCTCGCACCCGGCGGCGTGATGGTGTTTCAGGCCACCAACCGTTTTGTGAATATCGCCCCGGTGGTGGCGCGGCTGGCCAGTGAATTCGGCATGAGTGCGGTGATGGTCACGGATGAACCCGAGGGCACGCACACCACTGGCATCGATTACTGGCTGTCGTCCACCGATCAAATTATTCTCACGCAGAACCGCAGTATTCTTAACGCGCCCGCGTTGCGCAACGCGGCGCAGACTTTGCCGCACGATCCGAATTTCCGTTTGTGGACGGATGATTTTTACAATTTATTCAGCGTGCTGAAACGTTGATCGTGGCGTTAGGTTTTCGCCTGATGCGGCGTGTAATTTCTGGCTCTGGGTGATGTTCAAAACCTTGTCGCGTTTAGAACCCGGCGTTAACACGCGGCGTTGAGTAGCGGTAGCTTGGTTACCGCCCAGACCCAATTGCGACTATTGGCGTCGATGATAGAATTTGCAATAGGGTAAATGGTACATGGAGAAACTTATGTCCGATACGACCAACGAGATTGAAAACCGTAGAACCAACGTCAATGGCCGACGTAACGACGATGATCGCCGTAAAGGCCGTAGCGCGCTGTTCAGTGGGCCAGAGCGTCGTGCGGTGGATCGCCGCAAAGGTGTCGGTCGCCGCGCGAGTTAACGGATTGGTAGGTTCGATTACCTGTTAATCCGTACCAATGCGGTTGACGCATCGATGAAATGGCGTTACGGCGACTACAGATAACAGACGGTTTTTATTGACAAAAGTTGGTGCTGAACCTAGCATCGGCGAGCTTTCGGCTGCCCTGATTTCAGCGGCTGGGAATCCCTGAAATTTTGCCGGAATTGTATGATTAAGTTAGCTTTGATTTCTGAAGGTGTGAACACTTGGCCCGTGTACGTGGCTCAGTCACTGGGTTTTTGGCGGGACGCCGGCGTGGAAGTGAATCTCACCGTCACCGGCTCGTCGATACTCCAGATTGAGCAGCTCAAAAGCGGCGGCTTCGACATCGGCTTCCAGCAAGTCGATCACATCGTACGGGGCGTTGAGCTTGGTGCCGATCTGTTCATCTTCATGGGCCAATCGCAGGCACCAGAACTGTCCCTGATGGTGTCGCGGGACATCGATACCATCGCGGATCTCAAGGGCAAGAACATCGTTGTAGACGACGCGCGCACCGGTTATTCGCTGCTGCTGAAAAAGCTCTTCGCGCAGCATGGCCTGAAAGAAAGCGACACGCTCTTCAAGAATTTCGGCGGCTCGCAGGAGCGCTTCGACGCCATGAAAAACGGCGAGGGCTCCGCGTGTTTTATCAACGCACCATTCGACTGCAACCTGATTACCGCGCGCTTGAAGCGCCTGGCGACCCTGAGCGATTATTTTCCCGCCTATCCGGGGCCGATCGCCGCGACGCGACGTGCCTGGGCACGCGAGCACAAGGCCGAACTGATCGCCTTCATCCGCGGCTACAACCAGGCGTACGCCTGGTTGCAGGATGGCGCCAACCAGGCTGCGGCCATTGCGATGTTGCCGGCACGACTGGATACACCGGCAGATGCCGCCGCCCAGGCCTTGCAACGCATCTTCAGCCGCCCGCGCCCACGCATTACCGAGGACGGCGTGCGTCAGGCCGCCGAACTGGTGTGGATGGCCGAGCAGTTCAGCCAGGCCAAGGGCGAGCCGGCCAAGTATATGGATCTGAGCTATCTGCAAGCTGCGGAAGGCTGATCGATCCGCCAACGATTCGCCAATCAAGGAGAAAGCCATGCCCGACGCGCGGGTAGAGGCCGCCATACACCACTGGGCCGCCCGTTTCGTGGCGAACGGCGTGCCATTGGCGGATTTCCAGGAAGTCACCGCAAGCATCGAACATTGGCCCGATTGGTGCGCGGCGTGGAGTCGGCGCGCCGCTGTGCACGAGGCGATGGGCGATGCCGTGTTCACGCAAGGGCACAACCTGTCGGCGGGCGAGCACTGGAGTCGCGCGGCGGTGTGTTATCACTTTGCCAAATTCGTCTTTGTTGAAGACCTGGCGCAGATGCGCGCGGCGCACCGGCAAGCGGTGGCCTGCCGCACAAAAGCCTTGCCTTATTTGCAGCCCGTCGGCGAGCGCGTGGACATTCCGTTTGAAGGCACGCACTTTCGCGGCATTTTGCGCAAACCGGTAGGCGTACAGAATCCGCCGATCGTCATCATGTGCATGGGGCTCGATTCAGCGAAGGAAGAAACCGAAGCCTACGAACAACCGTTTCTCGCGCGTGGCATGGCGGTACTCGCGTTCGACGGGCCGGGGCAGGGCGAGGCGGAATACGAGCTCGGCATCCGCGGCGACTACGAAGTGGCGGTACGTGCCGTGGTGGATTTTGTCGAAACGCGCGACGACGTGGATCACCGGCGTATCGGCCTGTGGGGCGTGTCGATGGGTGGCTACTACGCGCCGCGCGCAGCGGCGTTTGAAAAGCGCATCGCGGCATGTATTTCGTTATCCGGCCCATTCGATTGGGCGACGAACTGGGGCATGCTGAACGAGCTTACGCGCGAAACCTTTCGCGTGCGCGCACGGCAAAAAACGCAAGACGACGCGCGCCACTTTGCCGAGACGCTGACGCTGAAAGACTGTGCGCACCGCATCACCTGCCCGCTGTTTATTGTCGCGGGTAAACTCGACCGTATTGTGCCGTGGCAGGATGGCGAACGGTTGGCCAAAGCGGCCAAACCAGCCAAGGGGGCAGTGGAATTTTTGCTGCTCGACGACGGCAACCATGTAGCGAATAATCGCGGCTACCGCTGGCGCACGCAGTCGGCAGACTGGATGGCACAGCAATTACGGTAACAAAAATAGTTTTTAAAAACAAATACTTATGATTTTTTCGCCGTGCGCTTCTGAGGGAGAATATTTGATGAACGCGATGAATGCGACGAACTCGTTGAAAATTGCCGTGGCTCTGTGCCTGCTGACGGCCAATGGCATTGCGCTGGCACAAGAAAAATTCCCCAGCAAAAACATTCGCATGCTGGTGCCGTTCGCGGCGGGCAGCCAGACCGACATCCTCGCGCGCTGGATCGGCGAGAAATTTCTCGAAAGCTGGGGCCAGCAAATGGTGGTCGACAACCGCCCGAGCGCCGGCGGCACCATCGCCTCGCAATACGTGCTCGATGCCAATTACGATGGGCACACCATGATGATGGTGTCCACCGGCCACGCGGGCAACGCCACGCTGTATTCGAAGCTGCCCTACGACACCATCAAGGATTTCGCCGGCGTATCGCAGGTGGCAAGCGTGCCTAACCTGCTGGTGGTGGCACCAACCCTGGGGCCGAAGACGGTGAAGGAGCTGATTGTCTACATGAAGGCCAAGCCGGGCACGATGAATTTCAGTTCGGCGGGCATCGGTAGCGGCACGCAGATCAACGGTGAGATGTTCAATCTCGCTGCAGGCGTCAAGGTGGCGCACGTGCCGTACAAGGGCGCGCCCGACGCGCTGAACAATGTGATCGGCGGCAATGTGCAATATAACTTTGCGCCGATACTGGTGGCGGCAGGGCAGGTCAAGGCCGGGCGCGTGCTGGCGCTGGGCGTGAGTACCGCGATGCGTTCGCCGCTGTTTCCGAACGTGCCGACCATCGCCGAGGCCGGACTGCCGGGCTTTGAATACGATCAATGGTACGGCCTGCTGGTGGCGGCGAAAACGCCGCGCACCGTGGTGAATACGGTGAACAAAGAAGTGGTGCGAATTTTGAGCGCGCCAGAAATGAAAGATCGCATGATGACTCAGGGTGCGACGCCCAAGCCGACGACACCGGAAGCGTTCGATGCATTCATCCGCGCGGAAGTCAAAAAATTCGCACCGGTGATTATTGCTTCGGGTGCAAAGGTCAATTGATGTGCGTGAAACATGAGGGGTGAAACGTGAAGCTTAAAAATGTCGTGAAGGCCGCTGCTGGCGGGTGCGTGTTGTTGTGCGCGGGTGCCGCCTGCGCTCAGGATGCGAAAGACTTTCCCAACCGCCCGATACGCATCATGGGCGGCGGTGTTGGCAGCACGGCGGATTATCTGTCGCGCTTCATCGGACAAAAGCTCAACGAAAAATGGAACCAGCCAGTGGTGGTCGATAGCCGCGCGGGCGCGGGTGGCACGCTGGCCGCTGACGTGGTAGCCAAGGCTGCGCCCGACGGCTACAACTTGGTGATGGGCCACGCCGGGCCGATGGTGAGCGCGGTGGCGCTCTACAAGGATATTCCGTATGACCCGGTGCGCGACTTTGCGCCGGTATCGCGCATGACCACAGGCGTGGTGGTGCTGGTGACGCATCCGACGATACCGGTCAGTAGCGCCAAGGAATTGATCGCGTATATCAAACAGAACAGCAATGTGAAAGGCGGCCTCAGTTACGCCTCGGCGGGCAATGGTTCGATGAGCCATCTGGCGGGCGAGTTGTTTAATGGCATTGCAGGCGTGAAGGTGCTGCACATTCCCTACAAGAGCGCGGGCCTGGCGCTGACCGCGCTGCTGTCTTCGGAAACACAAATTTCATTTTTGTCGCCGGTGACCGCGCACACCCAACTTAAGGCGGGCCGGGTGAAAGCGCTGGCGGTGTCGAGCAAAACGCGGTTTCCCGGCACGCCCGATATCCCCAGCGCAACCGAAGCCGGCATACCCGGTATGGATGCGCAACTGTGGTTTGGCTTGTTTACCACGGCGAAAACGCCGCGTGCGGTGGTGATGAAACTGAATCAGGAAATCACCGAGGTGTTGAATAAACCCGACGTGAAGCAACACCTGCTCACCCAGGGCGCGGAAGCTGCACCGTCAACGCCCGAAGAACTCGGCGATTTCGTGAAACGGGAACTGCAGCGCTGGCTGCCCATTATCAAGGCGGCAGGAATCAAGGCAGGATAACGCGGAAATATCGTAACTATTTGATTTTATTGAGGAATTTGTATGGCTCGAAAAGCGAAAGTCGAACCGAAGATGATCAAGGCCGCGAGCATCGATCAAATCCGCGGCGTGTCATCCGCGCCCGACGGCTTGTATGACCCGGCGAATCCGGGTCACCGCTGGGATCTGCCGCTGCAAGCGCCGGGCCGCATGCAAGTCGATTTCGAAGAGCGCGTTGATTTTCGCCGCCTGCATAACTACCGCCTCGCGCGCACGCGCAACGCACTTGCGCAGTCCGATCTCGGCGCGGTGCTGGTGTTCGATCAATACAATATTCGCTACATCTCCAGCACGGTGATCGGCGAGTGGGCACGCGACAAACTCACGCGCTGGTGTTTGCTCACCGGCAACGGCGAACCGTGGGTGTGGGATTTCGGTTCCGCCGCGCGGCACCACAAAATTTACGCGCCATGGCTGCCGAAGAACCATTGCCTCGCCGGGAATGTCGGCTTGCGCGGCGCGATCAATCCCAAGGTCGGCTTGTTCGAAGAAGCCGCGAAAGAAATTTACGACGTGTTGAAGGCCGAAGGCGTGGCCGACATGCCCATCGGCATCGACGTGTGCGAACCGCTGTTCATGTTTGCTCTGCAAAAGTTGGGCCTGAATGTGGTCGACGGCCAGCAAGTGATGCTCGACGCGCGCGAAATCAAAAGCCACGACGAAATCACGCTGCTCAACATGGCGGCGGCGATGGGTGACGGCGTGTATCAGGATATCTTCGAAGCGTTGAAACCGGGGGTGCGCGAGAACGAAATCGTCGCACTCGCCACCAAGCGCTTTTACGAAATGGGTTCCGATTGCGTCGAGGCGGTGAACGCCATCGCCGGTGAACGTTGCAGCCCGCATCCGCATAATTTTACCGATCGATTGATCCGCCCCGGCGATCAGGCGTATTTCGATTTGATTCAAACCTACATGGGTTATAAAACCTGCTACTACCGCACGTTTACGGTCGGCAGCGCCACCCCCGCGCAGCACGACGCTTACAAAAAAGCGCGCGCGTGGATGGATGGCGCGATATCGATGTTAAAACCCGGCGTGTCCACCGAGAAAGTCGCGAAAGCCTTTCCCAAGTGCACGGAAATCGGGTTCGAGACGGAGATGTCCGCGTTCGGTCTCAACTTCTGTCATGGCCTGGGTATGGGCCTGCATGAGCGGCCGCTGATATCGCGGCTGAATTCGTTCAAAGACCCGTACGAATTAAAGGTCGGCATGGTGTTCGCAGTGGAAACCTTCTGCCCCGCCAAAGACGGTGTATCCGCCGCGCGCATCGAAGAAGAAGTGGTGCTGACGCCGAATGGGGCGAAGATTATTACCCTCTTTCCGGCGCAAGAGCTTCCTATAGCGAACAAGTACTAACGGCGTGAACGAGTAAGACGGTTGAGATAGCGAGTAGCCAACAACCCAAAGAAATCCCTTCGCCCCCGGCAGGGGGAGAGGGCTAAAGTGAGGGGGGGCTTCACTCGCACTGCTTCGCTTCAAGTGTGCCCTTGACCCGTTAACTCGTTCACGCATTTAAGAAGAAAGACAACAATGGACACAACAAAACCCATGACCCTAGGCAACGACATCCGCCTCGAGCTCTACCGCTCGCAGCTCGAACTGCGCTACTGCGAAAAGCGCGCTTACGATCTGTTTTTGCAAAACCTGATCAAGGGCACCAGCCACTTGTCAATGGGGCAGGAAGCCATCGCCGCCGGCTTTGGCGTGTCGATGCGGCCGGACGATTGGACGTTTTGCACCTACCGTGGCCATGCGCACACGCTGGCGCGCGGTGCGTCGATGGAGGGCGTGCTCGGTGAGTTGATGGGGCGTCAATGCGGCTTGCTGGGCGGCAAGGGCGGTTCCATGCACTTGACCGATGTGACCAAGGGCGCCATGGGCAGCTACGCGATTATCGGTGCGCATCTGCCGGTGGCGGCGGGCGCGGCTTGGAGCGCGCAGTATCGCGGCACCGAGCAGGTGGCGGTGTGTTTCTTCGGCGACGGCACCACCAACATCGGCGCGTTTCACGAGGCGCTGAACTTCGCGGTGATCTGGAAGCTGCCGGTGGTGTATGTGTGCGAGAACAATCTCTACATGGAATACACGCCGATCCGCAGCGTGACGGCGGTCGATCATCCGGCGGCCGATCGCGCCAGTGCGTATGGCCTGGAAAAAATCGTCATCGACGGTAATGATGCCGACGAGGTGTATCGCACCGCGCAAAAATATCTGGAGCGCGCGCGCCGCGGCGGCGGCCCGGCGTTGATCGAGTGCATGACGTATCGTCACAGCGGGCACTCGCGCGCCGATCCGGGGCAGTATCGGCCGCCCGGCGAGTTGGATCGCTGGCTCGAACGTGACCCGCTCAAGATTTACCGCGAGCGCTTGCTGGGCCTGGGCATTGTGGAGGCGACGCTCACCGATCTTGAAAGCGAATCGCTGCGCAAGGTGGATGTAGCCACCGCAACGGCCAAGGCTTCGCCGGTACCGCCGATCTCTGAAATAGACAAAAACGTGTGGGCAGACGGGAGCACAGCATGGCGGAATTAACCTATCGCGAAGCGGTGGCGGCAGCGATTGCGCAGGAAATGCGGCGCGATGAAAAGGTGGTGTTTCTCGGTGAGGATATCGGCGCGGCTGGTGGCGTGTTCAAAGCGACCGTCGGGCTGTTTGAAGAATTCGGCCCCAGGCGCATACGCGACACGCCGATCTCTGAGCAAGCCATTCTGGGTGCAGCCATGGGTGCGGCGATGACGGGCTTAAAGCCCATCGCTGAAATCATGTTCTCGGATTTTCTCGCGGTGTGCTGGGATATCGTCGCCAACGAAATCGCCAAGACCCGTTACATGACTGACGGGCAGATTACTTTGCCGCTGGTGATCCGTACCGCCAACGGCGCGGGCTCGCGCTTCGGCGCGCAGCATTCGCAGTCAGTGGAAAACTGGGCGATGATGATTCCCGGCATCAAGGTGATTGCCCCGGCGTTTCCCGGAGACGTGAAAGGCTTGCTGGCCGCAGCGATACGCGATCCGGATCCGGTGATCTTTTTCGAACAGAAATCGCTGTACGCGTTTAAAGGCGAAGTGCCGGATGGCGAACATATCGAGCCGCTGGGCAAAGCCAAGGTGCTGCGCCAGGGCACCGATTGCACCATCGTGGCGCTCGCGCTGATGGTGCATCGCGCGCTGGATGCTGCTGAAATTCTGCAACGCGAACACGGTATATCCTGCACCGTAGTCGATGTGCGTTCGCTGGTGCCGCTGGATACGGTGACCATCCTGGCCGAGGTCGCCAAGACCGGGCGGCTGGTCACCATTGAAGAAAATCCGCGTCTGTGCGGCTGGGGCGCGGAGATTGCGTCCATCGTCGCCGACGAAATTTTCTGGGATCTGGATGGCCCGATTATCCGCATCACCACGCCGCACATTCCGCTGCCGTCGGCGGATTTGCTGGAAGACAATACGATACCGTCGGTGGAGCGCGTGGTGCGTGAGATACGCGAGAAGATTGATTGATAACTACAACTGCTTCACCGCAGAGGCGCGGAGGCGCAGAGAACCCCGCGCAGAGAAATTCAAAAGGTTT